>JALOMJ010000103.1 GCA_025455485.1 Bacteroidia bacterium
GATCAAAGCAGAAGGTTGGGTGATGGTGCCAGTCACGATTGAAAAACAACCGTTAGCATCGGTCACAGTATAAGAATACGGCCCGGCGTTTACAGAGAAAGTACCGGTTCCTGAATAAGGCGCGGTTCCGCCGTTAGCAGAAATGTTTACAGTAGTTGTTCCGCCGTTGCAGTTGATGGTTCCATTGCTTGCAGAAGCGATTAAAGCAGAAGGTTGGGTGATGGTGCCAGTCACGATTGAAAAACAACCGTTGGCATCGGTTACAGTGTAAGAATACGGACCGGCGTTTACAGAAAAAGTACCAATACCTGAATAAGGAGCGGTTCCGCCGTTAGCAGTAACCACAACCGTTGTCGTTCCTCCACAAGCGATTGTGCCTGCATTTGCAGAAGCGATCAAAGCAGAAGGTTGGGTGATGGTGCCAGTCACGATGGAAGAACAAGCGTTGGCATCGGTTACAGTATAAGAATACGGACCGGCATTTAATGTAAAGCTGCCGGTACCGGTATAAGGAGCAGTTCCTCCGGAGGCACTTACACTGGCAGAGCTAATACCCCCGTTACATAGAATGTTACTGGTTATTACATTCGCAGTAGGATTTGGGTTTACAACAACACTCAGCATGTTGGACTCACCAATAAATTGTGTGCAACCGCTGTTTCTGGCACAACGCACAAAGTATGTAGTTGCCGTAACACAACCTACAGCTAGTGTAGGGCTGTTGGAGTTAGGAATAGCCACCCAGCCGTTGTTGCCGGTGTTAGGATAATTGGGCTGTGAATTTTTTATCCAAAGGTATTGCACAGTTCCAATCCCGCCAGAAGCAGGGGCAATGCTGCCAAAAGAAATATTGCAGATTGTTCCGCAACTAGCAGCAGATCCGCTGATGGTACCCGGACTGGTAACATTACAGCATGCAACAGTGTTTATAGTAGTGGTTAAAGAGACAGAGCAGGTGTTCGCGTCCGTTAGTGTAGCGGTATAGTTTCCTGAAGTAAGACCCGCTGCTACAGAGCTTGTAACGTTGTTACTCCATAAATAGTTGTATGGCGTTGTCCCGCCTGTGGCTGTTACTGTTGCAGACCCTAAATTATTATTATTGCAATTGCCGTTTGTTGTAGTTATGTTGGCCAGAATGGCAGAAGGTTGATTCAGTGTCCTGCTAATAACAGCAGAACATCCTTTGCTGTCTGTTACCGTAAAAGAGTGTGTGCCCGCCAATCGTGTAAAAGTTCCGGTTCCGGTATAAGGTGCGGTGCCTCCGGAAGCATTCACGTTAAGCGTGGTTGATCCACCAAAACACTGAATGGTACCGTTTGTAGCGGTTAGCGTTAGTTGATTTGGTTGCGTTAGTGTTCGGGTAATTACAGAGGTGCAACCTTTGTTATCCGTAACTGTAAATGAATGCACACCTGCTGGTCTGGAAAAAGTACCCGTGCCGGTGTAAGGTGCAGTTCCGCCCGATGCATTTACACTTACGGTAGTGTTACCTCCAAAACATTGAATAGTGCCATTACTGGCACTCGAAATAAGTTGAGTAGGTTGGCCTAACGTAATTGTTTTAATGGCCGAGCACCCATAATTATCGGTAACTGTGAAGGAATGTACGCCGGCAGTTCTTGAAAAAATACCTGTACCGGAGTATGGCGCAGTGCCGCCTGACGCTGTTATGGTGACATTGGTGCTGCCTCCAAAACAAGTAATGCTACCTGAAAGAGCAGTTGCAATAACATTGCAAGGAGGGGGACAAACTAAAAAGTTGTTATCTCCTGAATTATAGTTTTCGTTTATGGCTGTTGCTGCATCATTAAATTGACTGAAGCTGTATGGCGAACTGCCGCAACCACCAATTTTAGCGTTGGCCATATTGAGAAAATTGCCGACCGTTAGGCCAGCAAAAGTTCCTGTGGTAATTGTGTAATTGGAAAGAGAAAAAGCAGAAGGAGAGAAATTAGAATTATTGGCATCAAACACCATGTTAAGTGTTAAGGCTACCAACTGTCCGGCTAAAACATTGGAATAAGAACTTCCTGGATTGGTAAGTGTTCCAGTGGGTAAAATGCCTGGTGTACTACCTGAAGGTAAAAATGCAAAAACAGCCGCAGCGGAAGTCAATCGAAGTTGTCTGCTGCCACAACCTATCGTTAATCCGTTTGGAAAGTAAGAATTGAAATAGGTGTTCAGATAAGTACTGGCAGGGTTGCTGTTGCCTGCGCCCCAACCGCCTTGTGTAAATGTTAGTCCCTGGCAGGGGTCAGGTACGACTTCTTCAGGACAAGAACCATCAACCGGTGATTCGCTCCTTACGATTACATTAGGTAAAATTGCAGTAGTTTGTTTTGAACCCGAAACATTAGAAATCTTGGTTTTTTGAATGGTTTGAGCATTCAGTGCAAATGAACATAATAGCGTAAATAGACTGATCATCAGTCTGTTAATTCTATTATCTTTTCTTTTTACTTCAAACATAGGGCAAATATAGTGTTTTTTATAGACAAAACATATGAATTCTTAGATTAATCTACCAAAAACTTAGACGAAATTTATTATCGAAAGTTTCATTTTTCTACAAAAAGTCATCAACAAGGTTTAAATGATTGATAATCAGATGTATAAATTTTCAGGCGAAAAAGCAAAAACTTTAAGTGGTTAAAAAGTCGAAACTTTTGTTTAAAACTTAATCTAACACCGGCATAAAAAAGGTTGCTGGGCTTTCTGGCGATAATGAAACTGAATTGAAATATACGGTTTGCTAAACGTCCTGAAGATGGTATTTCGGGTTATTGCAAAAATGTAATGGCAGTGAGATATTTCATAAGCGTCAGAAAGGGATGCCTTGATTTTGTGTAATAAATATTCAAGACCATTTAATTTAATTTCATAGATAGTCGCCAGAAGAATACCATTTTTGCCCGGAGGAAATCCCTTACGATTAAACCACTCCAAATAATTTACCGGCAATTGGTAGTAAACTATGCCTTTGTATTTTCCAAAAGGCATGGGTTTTGTAACAAGTTCAATTAAAATTTCAGGGTTTAAATCTCCTTTCATGCGGTTATTGCATCATAATTTCATCCATTTCACTGGCATAATCCGCCTGAAGATCTTCATGTAACGCTGAAAGCAAAAAATTTATTTTTTTTATTTGCTGATCATAAAGATTTACAATCAGTTGATTCTTACGAAATGGTATGCCTGAATCTCTTAACTTCCTACAAAAATGAATATGTAATTCCAGTGCGGATGCCTTGTCGTTCAGGTATTTGCAATATTTGTTCACCTGGCGCAATATTTTTCTGAGACTTTTTTTAATGTAATATAAATTGGCCCTGGTGTCGATAAAAGAAAAACTCGTGTCCATCTCAGACTTCACTTTTTGTACAAAATCAGGCTTGGACCGCGCAGAATACAACAAATAATCAAGGTATTCTTTGTTATCCTTTTTATATTTCGCTAAAGCTGTGCATAGGATTACCAATTCTTCCTCAGGTAAAGACTGTAATACTTTTTTTAATTCATTTAAACTGGAGACTTTCAATTCGGGGGAAGTTGATTTTTAAATGTAGGTAATTATCAGAAAAGGAAATTGATGTAAATAAACTTCGATTCTTAGATTTTTGTAACATAAAGCAAAACCTTAACGCTTTTGTTTCAAAGGGTCGTTAATGTTTGGGTTCGTAGATAAGTCTTAAAAAAGTGCTTAACCTTTCGTTTTGTTTATTAATAGGAATGCCCGTAACTATACCAATTAAGAGATGATCGTTTATACATACCCGCATCTGAGGCCTCATAGTCAGGTAAAAGTTACCATTGTTTATCTCATTATTGAATTCAACTCCCACAAAGTTTCTGGTGCCTTCTACCATGTAGTGAAAGCTTAAATTGTTTTGGTAAATGGTTTTCATAGCTTGCTGAACACCAAAGGGTTGAAAAATTTTTGGGCCACTATACAATAAGGTGTGGAAATTTTGACCCCAACGTTTAGCTGCTATAAAAAACGGATTAAAAATATTGCCATCAAATAATGTCGTTCGACCATAATCTTCAAAATGGATTAGTGTAAATTCATGTAAATAACCTATTGCAAGAGATGTTTTAAGTTTTTGAGAAACTAAAAACGAATATTGTGTGGCAAGTTTTAAGCTATTGAGTTTATTCAGTGGCGCTTTTTCGTTCTTGTCGGTTTGATAATAGAAACTAAACGGAAGTTCAACTTCGAAACCTAAGCGGTCTATGGGTGCAAATTCGAATTCAACCAAGGCGGTGTATTCGTCGTACTTTGTGTTGTCTGTCATCCCCAAACCGATGTTCCATTCTTTCTCACCTTTACGTGCACCCAGGTCTCTGATGAGATCTATATAGAGTGGCTCAGCATGCAAAACTTTATTGGGTTCCAGCATCTCCTGTACTTCGTCAATATAAATGCTGTCGAGTTGGTCTTTGTATATCTGAATGCTGTCAATACTTTGAGCCCGGTATAACGAAATGCTGAATAAATAGAAGATACAAAGTATTTTTTTGGATGGCAGCATTGAAGTGTTAGGTGTTTCGCATAATAAACAAAGATTAATAACCCCGTGAAAATAAAAAATGCCTGTTTTTAAAAACAATAAAGTGCATTTTTTTTACAATATTTAAGAGATTAAATAAAATGTTTGGTTCATGATTTAATCTCCCGTTTTTAAAACTGTTTTCTGTAATGCGTCTAAAAACACCTTGCTGTCTTGTGCGCCTGAAACAGCAAATTTTCTATTGAACACAAAAAACGGAACTCCGCTTACCCCAATATCCTCAGCCTCCTTAAGGTCATTTAAAACTTCTTTTGAGAAGTCTTTGCCTGCAAATATATTCTTCAATTCACTGGCGTTTAATCCTGCGCTTTCTCCAATACTTATCAAAACCTTTGTGTCTGCCAAATTTTTTCCCTCACAGAAATACGCCTTAAACAATAACTCTTCCAATTCGCTCCCTTTATTGAATTGTTTTGCAAATTGAATGAGCCTGTGAGCATCAAACGTGTTCGCTACTTTTACGCTGTTCATGTTGTAATTTAAACCCACTTCTTTAGCCATTTTGCTCACGTATTCACTCATTTCTTGCGCATAGTCTAATGTCCAGCCTTTGCTTTGTGCCAGGTGTTGGTGTATGCTTTTTGAAGAATCAGACACCAAGCCTGAATCAAGTAAATAACTTTTCCAACTAACATGCACCTCCTCCTTGTGTTTAAAGTTTTGCAGAGCAATTTCAAATTTGCGTTTGCCTATGTAACAAAACGGACACATCACGTCCGACCAGATTTCAATTTCTATCATTTTTTTGGTTTGTAAATTTTGTGGTTGGCTATCCTGAGCAAACATTCCCAGGCCTATTAGAGTTAAAATTAGAGTATGCAAAATGGGTTTATGCATTGTATTGCTGCTTAACATGTAAATGTAAAAAGACTATTTCGGAATAATTGCAGAATAAGATTAAACATTACTCAAAATTATTCGGTCACTATTCCGTAAATTTTGCAATTTTATGGCAATGGAACCTCTGAAAGAAATGTTTAATAAACGGTTCGCTGAAGAATTATCTGCTCAGATAAAAAAGGTGTACCCTAAATTTGAGGATAAAGTGTTTGTAAAATCTATTCATGAACAGCTGTCTCCGCTTGAATTGAACCAACGAATGCGTTTGTTCTCAACCCAAATGAGGGCACATCTTCCTGAAGCATTTCCTAAAGCATTGTCCATTCTAAAACAAACTGCAACTAAAACTAAATCTGGTTACACAAGTTTGATTTATCCTGACTTTGTTGCCCTGTATGGAAAAAATCATTTCGAATTGGCTTTGGATGCTCTAAAATTCTTCACTGTTTTTGGTTCCTCTGAATTTGCTATTCGTGAATTTTTGAGATTGGATTTTGACAAAAGCATGGGATATATGCACGCCTGGTCAGAAGACAGCAACGAACACGTTCGGCGGCTTTCTTCAGAAGGTTCTCGTCCACGCTTGCCTTGGTCGTTTAAACTAGACCAGGTAATTCAGAAGCCTGAACACACTTTGCCATTGCTGAACAGATTAAAAACTGACTCCAGTTTGTATGTGCGTAAATCTGTTGCCAATCATCTGAATGATATTTCAAAAGATCATCCCACCAAATTATTGAATTACCTCAAACATTGGGATCTTTCTCATCCTCATACATCGTGGATAGTAAAGCGGGCCTGCCGAACACTCATAAAAAAAGGTGATTCCGAAAGCCTTTCCCTGTTTAAATTTGAAAAGAAACCTAAAGTAATCCTTCACAATTTTAAACTTCATTCAAAAAAGATTCGAATTGGTGATGATTTGTTTTTTTCCTTTGATTTGAACTCTCAAAAAAGTAGTGGTCAAAAACTTGCCATAGATTACAGGGTTCATTATCCCAAACCCTCGGGCAGCCTGCTTCCAAAAGTTTTTAAACTCAAGGAAGTGATATTGGCGGCTAAACAATCACTGCCTATAACAAAAAAGCACCCGTTTAAGCATTTCAGCACCCGTAGGCAACATCCCGGCAAACATTTGCTGGAAATACAAATTAATGGATTAGTGCATGGTTCAATTGATTTTGTCTTAGTCGATTAAATTCATATCTTAGTTAGTAACAGTTCAATATTGAAAAGTAAAGCCGGGTCCTTCGTCGAATCGCATACATACTGAGGGCTAATTTGATATATTTGTTCTAATGCTGATAAAATTAAATAAGGCGGTATTGATTATAATCGCTGTGATTGTTTCAGGCAGAACACAATCGCAAGATTTTTTAGGATTACACCATACTAACTATTCAGGTGTAGTCTCAGTATTTAGTAACCCTGCAAATATTGTTGATAGTCGCATGCAGTTTGATTTAATTCTCGGCGGCATCAACACCAGTGTACAAAACAATTATGTTGGCATAAAACGTTCAGCGCTTGAGTTTTCAGGCAGCGTTTTTAACCCCAATACCATTCGCTTTCCTTTTCAGGATATTAACACAAATAAAAACGATACTGACAATTATTATAAAAATAATTTGGTGATAGCTCCGGGCGATTATAATGTGGCCGCCTATTCCAGCAGCAGATTGGTACTTCCGTCCTTCATGTTTAATCTCAATCAGAAAAGTGCACTGGCACTCTCCATCAGTGTAAGAAATCACATTAATTTGGATGGTATGTCTCGTGATCTGGCAAATGCCGCTTACAACGAATTTAAAGACACGTCCTTTTTTTTAAAGAATTTTAAAAGCGACGATATTACCTATGCTCAAATGGCCTGGGCCGAATACGGACTTACCTATGCAAGAGTACTTATGGATAAGGAAAAACATTTTGTAAAAGCCGGCCTTACTGCGAAATTACTTCAGGGGGCTGCCGCTTCTTATTACTCAATAAAAAACCTTGAATATGTTATTGATACCGTGAATGTGTATTCCTTCATTTCTTCCGACCTCAGTTATGGTTTTTCAGAAAGTTACGATAACGTATTGAATGGTGGAGGTAGTGTTGATTTAAATACCTTAAAGTTTAGTTACGGTTTTGGTTTAGATATTGGCGGCGTTTACGAATGGCGCCCTAACTTTCAGGAATACAAATACAATATGGACGGGGAGACCGACCTCTGGAGGAGAGACCAGAACAAATATAAACTCAAGGCATCTTTCTCCATCAATGATATCGGCGCTATCAAATACAATAAAAATCAATATTCAAATGATGTTTCTGCACAATTTGATTATTGGGATTTTGAAAAGCTTAATGTGGGCGATTTTCAGGATTTTGATAAGTTAATGAAGGATTCATTTCCCTCAACCACTACAAGCAATACGTTCAAAGTGAGTTTGCCTACTGTTATCAATACGCAGGTAGATTAC
>JALOMJ010000104.1 GCA_025455485.1 Bacteroidia bacterium
TGTTTAAATGGCGACATTCTTATCAGTATCGATAGAGTAAAGGAGAACGCTGCAACACTGGAAATTCCTTTTCAGGAAGAATTAAGAAGGGTAATGGTTCACGGTGTTTTGCATTTGTGCGGCTATAAGGACAAATCTCCTGAGGATAGAAAAAAAATGCGCGCCAAAGAAAACAAAGCCCTTGACCTTTATCTCAGGCTATTCTAATAACCTGGCCTTTATTGTCCCAAAGTAGAATTGGACGATTCGTAGCTTTTGTTTACGTTCCTTAAACTAAAAGAAATAGGGACCGTCATTTTGTAACGCACGAGTTGCCCATTTAATTTAGCGGGTTTCCAGCGGCTGTATTGTATTAAACGCATGGCTTCTTCTGAACAGCCCCCGTTAACGCCTTTTTTAATTTCGATTCCGGTTACAAAGCCATTGGTTTCAACAATGCATTCCAGGATTACAGTACCTTCTATCGATTTTTCTATGGCCAAACGCGGGTAATCTATTTCCGAAAGCACGTAGTCGTTAAAACCCTCATCTCCGTTTTTGTAAAACTCCGGTGATTTGTCGGCCCTTGAGTAAACCGTCAGGCTGCTATCGGCAGGCTCACTTAATTTTAAATTGAATTTTGATTTTTGTTTGGTGTACGTTTTATATTTATCTGCACTGATTGAAAATTTTAGAAAATAAGGCCGTGATTCGTTCGGCAAATCAAGTGTGCGTTTAAATGTGAAAAAGCGAAACACCCTTTGCATTTCTTTACTCAGCGCTATGGGCACCTGTCCGTCAAATTTGATGTTATGAGCTTTACCGCTTGAATCCAAATCAAAAAAAGTAAAAAACTCTGATTTAAATCCTGAATTCAGCAACTGTTTCGGAAGCGTGAGTTGAGTTTGAAGAATTTGCTCCATGAACGCTTTCCCGCCAATGATTTTTGCTTCATATTCAGGTGATGTAGCGCTGTTTTGAGCAACAAGTCCAAAACCAAAAAGCAATAGAAGAAAAAACAGTACAACCTTTTGCATGTTTAAAGGTAAGTTATTTTCGAATTCAATTTACAGTCTGGAATTGATGCCAATCGTAAACCCTGAACGCACCGCGTTGTTTAAGCCATAAGCCAAAACATAATCAATGCGTAAAAATCCAAAAATGTTTTCCAAGGCAAAATTGATTTCGTAATACTGCTGCAGGGCATCGTTAAAAAGAAAATGCGCACCCACAACTTCCTGAGCCTTTAGTTTTTTCAGAAGTGGAATCGAATTAAAAATAAAGCCATTGAAGTGATGTTCTCCATGCGCTTCTGCGTACCATTGCTTGGTGCTGTAGTCGTAATAGGGTAAAAGTCGGTAACTGTTCAAATAATCGCCGGTGTTAAAGATGGTTTGATTTCCTAGAAAGTGTTTGTAATCCATAAATGCCATGCTTTTGGTGTTCAGAAAACCTCCTCCTCTGACGCGGTAACCCAGTTTGCCAAACAAACCCAGATTTACATTATCGTATACCATCACACTCAGCAAGTCGTAATTGGTGGTGGTTTGAAGGGTTGGTATGGCTTTTTTGTATGCGATGTTGAGGCGCGGGTACTTACTGCCCATGATTACTTTTTGGTTTGGGCGCGAAATGTACTTTTGTTTGAAGCGAAAAGAAAACGAAAAATCCGTTGTAAAGGCCCTGTTGCTCACAAAACTTGAATCGTCTGAACCCGGATGTTGGGGATCGTTACTGCTGAACAATTTTGTTTTATCATCCACCCACAAATAATCTGCTGTATTTTTTAGCGGGTCCCTTTGTGCGTATTTTACTACAGCATTAAAAAATACGCCGTTGCTCACTTCCGAAAAATAACTGCTTTCTACAGCACTTTCTTTAAACAACTTCATGTAGTTTTCGTTTGCCAGCAAGGTATAGAGCGAGTTAACAATGGGTGTAATGGGCTCGGCCATGTTAAATTGCTCAACAATGGATTTAACGTTAAACCCTATACGCGAAAACTTTTTTGGGTTATAAAAATAGTTGTAACCCAGTTCTCCTCCCCAAAGGGCGTTACTAAAGCCATAACGCACCCGGCCATTCAGGCGTTTGATGCGTTCGTCTTCGTATTTTTTATTTACCGTAAAGTTGTAAATCAAATTCACACCTTCTACCGTGTTGTATTGTATGCCACTGCTGATAATGCCGGGGCTGTTAACACTAATGTTGTTTCTGCTGGATTGATAATTGTAACCAAAAATTAAGTTGGCGATACGCAGACGATTTCTTTCTTTATCTAATGAATCCTTGAACTCGGGGCGAGAGGTAATCACTTCAATACTGTCTTTTTTTCTATAGTCCTTAGCTTCTTCTTCGGTTAATGGAATGCTGCGATTGGCAGCCCAATATGCGCTGTCTTTTTTATTGGCGTTATCTTCTATTTTTAAAAGCTCATTTCCAAAGAAATTTTTCTCCAGTTGCGGATTCATTTCAAAATTTTTTACGCTGGCATGTCCATAACCATCGCCCACGATGCCCATAAATTTAAAGTTGAATTCAATGTAGTGGTTCACCGGCAACCAAATGCTGTCGCCCGATACCGGGGCGAAAATTTGCCGGAAATGGATGGTATCAACAAATTTTATTTTCTGGGCTTTGGTTAAACTCAAATCTAAACCACTCAGTCTCCAACTTTGGTCTTGTATGTAGATAACTCCTTCAAAGCAAGGATTGGTGGATTGTTTCGGTCTTACATAAATTTTATGTGTGAGCACCCCATCTTCCTCAAAACTGCCCAATAAGCGGAATTTGTAGTACCACGTGGCATTGTGGTGCAGGGGTGAAACGATTGGGCGTTCAGCAAGACCTTGTATGTTTACTAAATTTTCATTGAATTCAAACCGCATTTGATTGAATTGATTAAAACTAAAGGCCTGACTGGCACCACTGATTTTGCTGCTGAACAAGATTTCTTTTTCCTTATCCGGATAAGCATAGTAATACCTGCTTTCGCTTTCGCTGAGATAGAGTATGCCCAGGTTGTTAGAGTCCAGTTTTTCTCCGCTTTGGAGTTTGACCAGTTTTTTTAATTTTTCAGGAATGCTATAAAGTCTTTGCAATGCCTTAACATAGGTTTGGCACCTGTAGCTTGTTACCTGACTTAAATAGAATTCTCTTTTTTTGATTGCCTGGCGCATAATCGGGTAGGCGGGGTCTTCACCGGCCACCACAGTAATTTCTTTGAGCGAAATTCCATCTAATTGCAGCTCAACATCCAACTTGGTGTTTTTGTTAAGCTCCAGGTTTACTTCCTTGCTTTTGTACCCTATGTATTGAAACACCAACGTATAGTTGCCTTTGCTGAGTTGCAGAGAGTACTGCCCTTCCTGGTTACTGCTGGTGCCTGTATTTTTCCCTTTCACTGAAATGGAAGCGAATGGAAGCGTTTCGTTTTTGCCATTGACTTTGCCGCTGATGAGAAAATTTTGGGATTGGAGGCTTAAGGTGAAAAGTATCAGAATAAAAACAGAGCACCTCATAGGCCTGAAGGTAGGAGCAAAATACTCACTGCTTAAAAGGAATTTGATAACGGATGAATGCAGTAGGATAGATCCAGCGGTAATAGGGGTCAAGAGAGTTCTTAAAAGCAAAAACATCGAGATTCCTGTAATAATAATCGTCTGTCCTGCCTTTACTGAAATTGGTTGATTCACTCTGACCTATGTAGTAAGTAAAAAGTTTAGCCACTACTCCTGCGCCTAATGAAAGGTGTTTTGTAATGTAAACATCTGCATTCAAACCATAGTAAAATTGAAATGCATTGGAATTTTGTTTTGCGGAGAAACCGACAAATGCGCCTGTAGTGTCAACACCTCTGTTGGAATAACTTAATTTCGTATTCGTAAAATTGAGGAGACCATTCACTGACAATTTAAAGTGTTTTCCAAGTTTTAAAAAATCGAATTCGGGCTTTAAAAAGGCACCGTAAGAATTTCCGGAATTAAAATAGTTGTATTCATCCTGTTTGTAATTGAAACTGTTCAACAGCTCATTGTTGCAGAAAGTAAAACCGGCATTGATTCGGATGTCTTTCGTTGAGATGCCAATTCCTAAACTGTGGTAAGAAGCAATTTCATGATCATATATTGTGAAGTACATCAGGTTCCAGCTTGGTTTTTCGGCCCCTTTCGTTTGTAATTCTTGTGCACGTGTTGAAACAACAAGTAGGAATAGCAGAAGGCTCAGTATTTTATTTTTTTTCATAGCCTGTAAATGCGTAAGAAATTAAATTGGCCCCCATTCTCAGTGCTTTTTGCCGGGCTTCAGGACTGTCGTTGTGTACTTCCGGACTTTCCCAGCCATCGCCCAAATCGCATTCAAAATCGTAAAAACACACCAGTCGCCCTTTGTAAATTAAACCAAATCCTTGAGGGGCCTTGTTGTCGTGCTCATGCACTTTTGGCAACCCGTTGGGGAAATTAAATTTCTGGTGGTACACCGGGTGGTTAAACGGAAGCTCAACCAGATCGAGTTCGGGAAATATTTTCTTGAGTTGGGGCCTTATAAAAGCATCCATCCCATAATTATCGCTGATGTGTAAAAAGCCACCGGCCATCAGGTAGTTTCTCAAATTCTCGGCTTCCTGGTTCGAAAAAATAACATTGCCGTGCCCCGTCATGTGAATAAAAGGGTAATTGAACAACTCAGGACTGCTGGCTTCCACAATGGCCTGTTCAGGATGAATGCCTGTTTTGAGGTGTTCGTTACAAAATTGAATCAGATTAGGGAGCGAAGTGTCTAAATTAGCGTACCAGTCACCACCGCCATTGTATTTAAGCACCCCCAGCTTATAAGCCTGAGGCCCCTGTTTAAACGAAAACAGAAAAAGCACAAAAAGCCAAAGGAGTTTTTTATAAGTGGGCTTGAACAATCGCACCCTTAAAGTTACAATTTTTGATAATACGAAACGAGGTCAATGGCTTGTTTTGCTTCCTGCACATCGTGCACCCGTAGTATGGATGCGCCGTTCATGAGCGCGATGCTGTTTAAAACAGTAGTTCCGTTTAAAGCGGTTACCGGGTTGGTGCCAATCACTGCATTAATCATGCTTTTTCTTGATAATCCCGCCAAAACAGGAAAACCAAGGCTTGAAAAATCGCGAAGGTGTTTTAAAAGCAAATAATTGTGTTGGGTGGTTTTTCCGAAACCGAAGCCGGGGTCCAAAATAATTTTATGAAACCCAAGTTTATTTAACTGCTCTGTTTTCAATTTAAAAAACCCCATGATGTCCTCCACCACGTTTTTATATGTGGGCTCAATTTGCATGGTTTTTGGCGTTCCCTGCATGTGCATTAAAACATACGGCAATTGCAAACGGGCCATGGTTACAAACATATTGGCATCGGCGTTTCCCCCGCTAATGTCATTAATCATGCCGGCACCGGCATCCGCACTTTTTTGTGCAATGCCCGACCGAAAGGTGTCTACGCTGAGCAAGGTGTTGGGAAAGTGTTTGTGAAGCTCATGAAGTGCCGGCTCCAAACGTTTCCATTCTTCCTCTTCGGAAACTTCGCTGGCACCGGGCCGGGAGGAAGCAGCGCCAAGGTCGAGCACATCTGCCCCCTGCCGAATTTTCTCTTCTGCGTCTTGCAATACGGCGTTCAGGTTGCGGTAGCGCCCCCCGTCGTAAAAACTATCTGGAGTAAGGTTGATAATGCCCATTACCAAAGGCTTAGCAAAAGTTAGTAATTTATCTCCGGCCTCTGAGGCAAATGCTGTATTTTCGTTACTTTTATTTGTCATAGTGTATGTCTCAAACCTCAAGCCAATACGATAAGGCCACTGCTGCCTGCAAAGATATCTTTTTAAAGAAAATGCACGATTATGGTACGGCCTGGAGAAACCTCCGCTTGGCTTCGCTTACCGACCAAATTTTTATTAAAGCACAAAGAATTAAAAGCATAGAAGAAAAAGGAAATCAAAAGGTAAGCGATGATATTCGCGGAGAATACATCGGCATTATTAACTATTGTTTAATTGCTTTAATTCAGGCAGAACTCGCTGACGACAAACGCATGGATTTGCCCCCAAAGGAGGTTGAATCACTTTACAACAAACACCTTTCGGCCACCAAACAGCTCATGGAAGACAAAAACCATGATTATGGCGAGGCCTGGAGAGACATGCGGGTGTCTTCCCTCACTGATTTGATACTGATGAAAATATTCAGGGTAAAACAAATTGAGGACAACCAGGGCAAAACCGTGATATCCGAAGGCGTTGACGCCAATTACATGGACATGATCAATTACTCGGTGTTTGCGCTCATTCGCTTGTCGGAACAAAACGTTAAAAATAATTAAGGCAGCGTAATGTACTAAGCTGCGGTTCTAACTTTAAACTTTCAATTAAGCCCAATTCTATGAAAAAATTTTTAGCGTCTTCAACATTTAGAATAATCTGGTCGGCTGCTTTGGCTTTGATTTTGTTTTTTATTTGCCCCCCGTGTTTTAGTAAAACCACCCTGGCCATTATTTTAGCCCTTTTGTTTTTGCTGGTCAACACCTCCGGGTGGATTACCAAACTGCCCATACTTACCCATGTTGCAAGAATTCTGGTGGGTGGTCTTTTTATTTTTTCGGGATTTATTAAAGCCAACGACCCACTGGGCTTTAGCTATAAGCTTCAGGAATATTTTGAGGTGTTTCAAAACGATAGTGGCATGGCCTTTTTTGGCTGGTTTGCACACATTGCTTTGCCTTTGGCCGTAATCATTTGTGCCAGTGAAATTATTTTAGGCGTGATGCTGTTGTTGGGCATTAAACGTGACCTTACGCTTTGGTTATTGTTTGCACAAATTGCCTTCTTCACTTTTTTAACCTTTTATTCTGCCTGTTATAATAAAGTAACCCACTGCGGATGTTTTGGCGATTTTCTGCCCATGAAACCCTGGGAGAGTTTTTGGAAAGACGTGGCCTTGATGATTTTAATTACACTATTGTTTTCAGGCAAAACCAACATCAATCCGGTGTTCCATACCTTGGTTGCTCAGGCCTTGTTGGTCATTGGCATTGTATTTTCTTTCGGTTTCCCGGTGTATGCCTTCCGCAACTTACCCCCTTTGGATTTCAGAGCCTATGCGCCCGGCATGAGCATTAAAGACAACATGAAGTTTCCTGAAAATTATGCGCCTGCCGTGTTTGAAACCGGTTTTATTTATGAGAATTTGAACACGGGTGAAAAAAAACAATTCACTTCACAAAACTACCCGTGGCAGGATACGCTAAACTGGAAATGGTTTGCTACTGAAAACGTGGTGGTAAAAGAAGCGGTAAATCCCCCTAAAATCAGCGATTTTAATGTAACTGGGGCGAATGGCGATAACATCACAGAGGCTGTTCTGAACGATAAAAACTATTCCTTTTGGCTGGTGGCCTATGATTTGAGTGCCACCGAAGATGATGCGGAACTGATGGCACAAATCAATGATTTCTACAAACTGGCCTCTAACGACAAATTGAATTTTATTGCCTTTACCGCCAGTTCAGCCAACGATGTAGATGCCTTTAAACACAAACACAACGCTTTGTATGATTTTGCTACGGTAGACGGTATCGTGCTTAAAACCATGATCAGAAGTAACCCCGGACTGATGTTAATCAAAGACGGTAAGGTTATTGCAAACTGGCATCACAACAACTTCCCGGTGTATTCTCACGTAAAGGAAAAATTCATGAAATAGGGCCTTAGAAAGGGAAGTATATAAGCACGCCTGGAATCCGCATGTGATACAAAATAATAAAAAGATGGCGTGTATTTCAGCATGCATTTCTCCACTGCTTTACCACACGTTTCAATTAGAATTTCATGACAAACACCTGATGTGTTTTAATAGCATACTGAAATAAGCAACACGAGCCAGCAAATAAAAAACCCCGCTATGAACGGTTTTTTTTTTAAATTTTGCAGTCAAGCTTATTCTCTGCCCAATTTCCAAAGCATTTTTTCGTGCGACCAAACAGCGCCTGCAAAAGTTTTAGCACTTTTGTAAGGCACATTAAATTCATGCG
>JALOMJ010000032.1 GCA_025455485.1 Bacteroidia bacterium
ATCAACAACAACAATTGGATTAACCAGCAAAAGCCAAGTTTAGATCAAATACCGGCCATGCTGGAATTTTTAAGTGAAAAATACGGCATGTATCCATTTTACAAAGAAAAATACGGAAATTGTATGGCTCCGTTTGGGGGAGGGATGGAACATCAAACCATGACCAGTCAGGGCTTTTTTGAATACTACATCAATGCTCATGAACTTGGACACCACTGGTGGGGCGACAACGTGACCTGTAAAAGTTGGGGTGATATTTGGATCAATGAAGGCTGGGCTTCTTACACCGAACATTTGGTGGCAGAATTTCTTGACCCCACGAATTTCGCCGGTAATTTAAATGCGGTGCATAACAACATCATGAGTCAACCCGGAGGAAGTGTGTTTTTTTTCAAACATTGAGGGGGTTTCAAAACCTTTACAAAGATGGTAATGCATCGGCGATTGATTTTCAAAATTATTACCAAACCCAAACCGGAATTAATCCTACGCAGTTTTTTAGTCAATGGTATTATGGTGAAGGCTACCCTACTTTTGACATCCGCTATAATTTTGCCAACGGTCAGTTTTTTCTCAAAAGCACACAAAGCGTAAGCATGCCCGGGGTTACGCCCTTGTTTATCACCCCAATTGAATACCGCATTACCAGAAGCGCAATGCAGGACACGATTATCAGGGTAATGCATTCACAAGCCATAGAAAATTATACCCTTCCTTTAATTGGCAATGTGACTTCGGTGCAATGCGATCCTAAAAACTGGCTGATAAATAAAGTGCAGGGTTCTGTGAGGGATCAAACCTTAGGCATTAATCCAGATCCGGTGGGCCTCCAAGAGCCTCAAGCTGGGTTCGATTCTATGGAAATCGGCCCTAATCCTTGCAAACAGCTGCTTACTATTTCAGGCGCTGCTGAAGGCAAGGGCAGTTATAGCCTAAACGATGTGAATGGGAAACGAATTGCTGAAGGCCCCTTGCAAAGCCAAACTCAACTCGATTTTTCTCAACTCAGTGCCGGTGTTTATATGCTAGTTCTAAAAGATATGGAAGGGAAGACAAAGCGGCAACAAAAAATAATTCGTCCATAAAGCGCAAAGAATTTGTAGTTTTGTGGCCTGATTTTTTTGGGCCCCGTAGTTCAATGCCCGCCCGCCCGAAAAGGCGTTCGGGCGGGGATAGAAAAGAAGTTGTTTGATATTTTGGCCTCATAGTTCAATGGATAGAACGAGCGTTTCCTAAACTCTAGATCCAGGTTCGATTCCTGGTGAGGCTACCAACACACCTATCCCAGTTCCCCGCCCGACTGAAGTCGTTCGGGCCGGGATTCTGGGCGAGACTACTTTTTGAAGTTCTTATGTATTGCACTTATGTTATACAAAGCGAAAAAGATGGTGCATTGTTAAAGCACTCTGACAGAATGCCCCTGTTCAAGTAATACTTAAAATTAATACTCGCTTTTAAAATCCTGACCCAAATTGGACGTGATTAGAATAGCACTGCACAACGCACTTAATACCAGCCTATGTTCTGGATCAATTTGCTTACTCATCCATACCTTACCGTTATTCATTATGGAAACTGCAGCGATGGCCTTGTTTTCGATTGAAAATTCAAATCCATAATTATCAATACTTTTGAGGCCTTTATGGTTTTCAAGAAATTTTATCGGTTTAATTTCAATTGTTTCTCCGGTTCGGCTTTTGGCAAAACCACTTGTTGCATAGTCTCCGCTGCCATAGCCGGCATCAGGGTTATAGATAATAAAATCCCAAAAATTTGCAGTCGTTTGAACAATGCTGCCTGAAAAGGTGTTTTCATAACGTACCGGAATACCAAATAAATCGTCAATTATTTCATATTCTGCTGATTTGAGTTTGCCAACACAAAACACATTGGCTTTTAAACTATCCGATGTAAATTGTGAGAAACTTAATCTCTCCTTACTGCCCTGAAACCTTAAAATAAATGGAATGTCATAGCTCATGGTCCATCCCCGTTTAATTTTTGAAGTGGTGTACGGCCCAAAACTAATCACCTGATTAATGAGAACCCCCTGACGACCTTTAACTTCATACGCCATATTATCGCTTTTAAGATCGGCAGATAAAAGTAAGTCGGGGGTTTTACACGACACCATGACAAGTAAAGTAAACGCAGCAAAAAGGGCATTACTCAAAAGGGATCGTTGATGCGCAAGGCTCTGCGATAACTGCATTAAACATTGTTTGATTTTCATAATTCTGCTTATTTCATTATTCTTTTTTTATCACTGGCGTAGGCTGCAAAAACTCCGAAACCATTCACTATGTTAGAATACATTGGCATGGGTTCAGAAAAAGGGCTGCCCCCGGAATAGGAATACACCGACTTATAAAATAAATAATAGTCTTTACTGCAATTTAATAAATAACAATCAAAGCCAATTGCCCTCTTTACGCTTACCGAATCATACAAACCAAGCATTAATTTTTGTTCGCCCCCCTGCACTTCGGGTGATGGGGAAAATTCCCTTTCATCAATTCCTCTGTAAAGCGTGTCCAATCCAATAGTATCTATACTACTAACGAATAAGTTATAATAATTTGCCGTGGAGGGATCATCATCATAACTCACAAACACGTTTAGTATGGTGCTGGTGTTTATGGTACGAAGACTGTAGCGCGCATGGTTTATTTTAGCTGCCTTTGATGGAACACGTGTTTCGCCTTCTGCTGTCTGCCCATTCTGCAGCGTCACTTTTAATTTGTAAGTCATGCCATAGTCTATTGCGAATTCCTCTGTTTTGATTTCATAATTTCCTGTGGAAGAATTAAAGGCCAATTGCACTTCCTTAACGGAATTAGACAACAATACCTTTGCGTTGCGTTGAGGTTCAAAATTTGCTTCATTGAATGGCTCAAAGAGGGGCATTGAGCGCGTTACCTTCACCTTGATAATGGTGTCGTCGGGCGAAATATATGCAAACACAACCGGCTTGCTGGAAGCTTCCGGTAATTTTAATTTTACTTCTTTGCGGCATGCTATAATTGCCAGAATCGGCAGTAGAATGATAAGGTATTTCATAATTAAAATTTAAATGACCAGGTTATACTTGGAATAAGCGGAAAAAGGGAAACCTGCATGAGTTTATTTTTCCTTTGTTTACTATCGTATTCGGTGTAATAGTAGTAAGGATTCATGCGGCTATACAGATTGTAAATACTGAATTCCCAGGTGCGTTCGTATCTGGCGCGCTTTTTGGTGAACTGTACACCAATGTCCATACGGTGATATGGTGTCATGCGAAAGCCGTTCTTTTCCCCAAAATCTTCAACACTAATTGGATACGGGTTGGCATTCACATTACTACCGGGCACATGGTGATCCACAAGATAAGTAGAAACCGGAATGGTAATAGCATTGCCTGTGCCGTATACCCAGGTGCCGGAAAGGCTGACCCTGTCATTAAACTTATACATCACCACAACGGAAATGTCATGACGTCTGTCGTACCTCGCAGGAAAAGGATTGCCAAAATTCAAGGAATCGAATTTTAACCAGGTCCAGGATAAGGTATACCCTATCCAACCTGTGAATTTGCCGGTTTTTTTCTGCAGAAAAACTTCCGCTCCATAGCTGTTACCCTTACCACTTGTTACGTTGTTTTGCCAACTCACACCATTTGCATCAGAACTGTTGTCGATGCTCATAAAACTTGCGCCCTCTTTGTAATGCAATATGTTGTTCATCCATTTGTAGTAAGCTTCTACTGTTAAACTAAGGCCGTGTTTGCTAAAGTCCTTCGCTGCACCCAATGCCACCTGCTTTGAGTTTTGTGGTTTAATGTTCTTTGTGGATGGCACCCAGAGGTCGGTAGGCAACCCCGCACCCGTGTTGGAAAGCAGGTGTACAAACTGGTTCATGGTAGCAAAGGAGGCTTTGATTGAAAAATCATTCTTTAAAAGGTAACGGGCTGCCAAACGGGGTTCAGGATTCACTTTAAACTCATCATCTACCAGCATGTTACTTAAACGAATACCGGCATTTACTTTTAATGCATCGTTCACACTGATCTCGTCTTCAAAATAAAGAGCGTTCTCAAACAGAACTATTGCAGGGGGGTTGGATGCCTTGTTTTCTAAACTCAAGGAAGATTTCATTACTATGGCTTGAGGCTGAAAGCGGTGCCGAATAATGTTTAAACCAAAGCGAATAAAATGACGGCTGTTAGGAGAGTAAGATAGATCGTATTTTAGGCCTTGGTCTCTAATGCCCGAGCGGTAGCTTAACTCAAAATTCTCTCCTGAAAATTTTTGGTTGGCGCCAATGTGCATGTCATAGGAGGAATAGATAATAGATAGATTAGAGAATAATTTTGGACCAAAAATATGGTTCCACCGGAGTGTATAAGAGGCATTGCCCCAGGCCAAACCACTTTTATCCTCGTAATCATCTGATCGGAACCTTGAATGAAACTTATCCCTTCCAAAATAACCACCAATAAACAATCTGTTTTTAGGGTTAATATCGTAGTTGATTTTTCCATTCAGGTCATAAAAATAATAGCCAAACTTATTATTGGCTTTAAGAAAAGGATAAATCAGCGCATCGATATAGGTTCTTCGGCCTGAGATCACAAAGGAACATTTGTTTTTGATGATGGGTCCCTCAAGGCTTAAGCGGGAGGATAGCAGACCAATACCCCCTTCTCCGTGTAAACGTTCTTTGTTCCCATCCTTCATTTGAAGGTCAATCACTGACGACAATCTCCCGCCATAACGAGCAGGAAAACCGCCTTTGATCAATTCAACACTTTTAAGTGCGTCGCCATTAAACACCGAAAAAAATCCAAACAGGTGATTGGCATTGTAAATAGGAGCATCGTCTAAAATAATTAGGTTTTGATCGGGACCACCGCCCCTCACATAGATGCCCGCATTACCTTCACTTCCTTTTTGAACGCCCGGTAAAAGTTGAATCACCTTTAACACATCTTTTTCACCCAGCAAGGCAGGAATGGCTTTTATTTGATCCACCGGAATTTCGATGGCGCTCATTTGTACCTGTTCACTTACTTTTTTGTTCTCGTTGGCAATGATGTCCACCTCGTCTAATTGAACCGGCTGCAGTTCAAAGTCCATTCTAGTGTTTTTATTCAATACTATTTGTATTTTCCGTGTTGTGTATCCGGTGTATTGAAGATATAACGTAACGCTATCTCCAGCGGGCAAACTCAATGAGTAAAAACCGTAACTGTTGGTGCTAGCGCTAATTTTGAGAACAGGGGCATAAATTACGGCTCCTGGTAAATCTTCTTTGCTGCTTTTTTCTTTTATGTATCCGCTCAGCGTAAAGTTCCTCTCCTGAGAGAACATGCATGAAACAAGTCCTAAAACTAAAAAAGCCAAAACTAACTGCGATTTCATTTTTTTTTGCAAAACTAAAGCGGTTAAGCTTTACTGCCCATCGCATATAGATGTGAAAAAGCCAAGGCCTTTAGTTGTTTGATTTCACATGAACATGTAGTGGTTCTGGGACAAGAAAGGCCACACCTTTGTGATAAAAAACCATGAAAACAAAACAAGCTCTTCTAGTTGCTCTACTCTTTGTTGTATTACACGTTGGTAGTGTTTTTTCTCAAGTGAATACCTACAGTTTTTCACAGTATATTAGTCCTTACAGTCCCGGTTTGTCAGGAAATCAGATTGGAACCCTCATGCAGGACGATGATTTGAGTCTGATTAATCTGCCATTCACCTTCACATTCAATTCCATACCTTATAATCAGGTGTATGTAAGCAGTAATGGCTTCCTAAGTTTCGTTCAGCCACAGCCTATTGAGTATTTTCCCGTGTCGGGCTCTACACAAAATGTTATTTCAGCATTCGGACAAGATTTACTGATGGGCACTGTTGTTATCGGTGATCTTACTTCCGGAAGTCAAACCATTACAAACGTTACTTCTACCTTAGGATTGCTTGTTGGGGATTCTCTGTTGGATACCGGACTGGAATTTGGTGGAATAAATCCAACCATCACCGCGATTTCCGGATCCGATATCGTTGTGAATGTAACGCCTACCATATCCGTTGCCCTTTATGATATGTTTATAAAAAATGGGGAACTTCAGGAACGTACTTTAGGCATAAGCCCCTCGCGCATTCACGAAATAGAATTTATCAACTTCACCCGTTATGGTGTATACCATGAAATTTTGAATTTTAGAATACGCCTTTATGAAACCACAAACAAGATAGAAATTGTTTACGGTTCCATAGTCCCATTTTTTGCCAGTTACGAATCGGAGGTAGGTCTCAAAGGAAACAGTCAGGCCGACTTTAATTCCAGAAAACTTACAACTTCTGATACCTGGAGCACCTCTGTAAGTGCCACACAAATTACTGACAATTGTGCCTTTGACCCATATACTTATCCTGAATTCGGTTGGACTTTTTGTTATGAACCTCAGAATTGCGTTACACCTACCCTTACGGCCAATTCCTCCTCCACACTTATTTGCACCGGCCAATCGGCAACCATTAGTGTGAACGGAGCCAGCACGTATTCCTGGTCGAATGGTAGCAACAGTTCACAGCTCATTGTGCAACCTTTAGTGAACACCACGTATACCGTCATCGGATTGAACGGTGCCTGTACGGCCAGCTTAGCCTATACACAAATAGTATCCAACTGTACCTTTGAAACAGAAAATGATTTATTAAAGACCGCCATTAAACAGTATCCCAATCCTTTCGACGAAACTCTTTTCCTCGAAAACACATCAGATAATGAGGCTTTATTGTCTGTATTTAACTTTGAAGGAAAATTAATCTATTCGGGTATCCTATCCGCTGGTAGTAAAACACAGCTCAATACCTTCTCATGGGAAAAAGGCATCTATCTTGTGAACGTTACAGAGGAAAAATCGGTCAAAAGCACGAAACTGATAAAAAATTAAAGCCTGAGTTACAGGTGCCAAAAACCATAAAAATGGTTTGGTGAGTAAAAACGAATAAATAGTTAAAAGAAAGGTGTTGTTGCGACAATAAAAAGTGACCGTTTTGGTTCAATTTAAGTCTAAACAATACCTTTCTTTCAAAAAATCATCCGGCTACATTCGAATACGATACACTTTGCTGCGAAATGGATTAAAATGATAACAAGGGCCGTGGCAAATTATCAGGTGTTCACAACCAATTCTATTTGAGTACCAGAGTTAAGGCTTGACTTAAGAGAGAATTGTGCATTAATAAGTTGTGCCCTGCGTTTCATGTTAAGCAAACCATTCCCCGATTTTTCTGAATTCGTATCAAAGCCTTTGCCATTATCGGTGATAGAAAGTGAAATTTGATTCTGCTTCAATTTCATTTCCACAATTATCTTGTTTGCATCAGCGTATTTTGCCGCATTATTAATGGCCTCCTTAAAAATCAAATAAAAGTCGCGTCGGTTTTCCATTCTCAAGCTAAACTTATCAGGATCCCCTTCAATGTTGAAGAGAAATTGAATGTCTTTTGGCTCTAGTACGTTACTGGCAAATTCTCTCATTTTAACAACTACTTTGCTCATGCTGTCGTTGGATGGATTAATCGACCAAACAATATCTTGCATGCTGTCCATCATATCCTGACTATAGGTTGAGATGCGATCAACGTATTCTAACACTGCTTTGGTGTCGTTTTCAATTTTTAGCTTTATAATCCCTGAAAGAATATTGATGGTGCTCAATGTTGAACCCATATCATCGTGTAAATCGCGGGAAAGTTTAGATCTCACGCGTTCTACAGCCAATACTCTATTAATACGGATTCTGTAAATAACATATATCATCAAAAAGAGCAAAACGAAAATCAGTACATAAAACCAGTTTGTTTCATAGAATGACTTTTGTATTGAAATATTAAAAATAATCTCATCAGAAAACAAATTACTTTCTTTGTTTAAACATTTTACAAGAATCATATAATCCCCCCCGCGTAAATTATTGAACATAATTTCTCTGCTTTCACGATTATTAATCCAGTCTGTTTCACCTTCAATTTTATAGTAATAGTCTAAGTAACCTTTATAACTATAGGTATTGCTTCCAAGATCTATTCTAATTGTATTTTGATCTCTCCGAAATTCCACTCTATCGTTGACCCTACTATAATTGATCAGGGTGTCTTTTGTTTCCAATGTATAGATGAAGCAAACTGGCTTTATACCTTTAACTGTCTTTTTATCTTTAAAATAATACACATAACTATCAGTAGCGAAGACAAAAACTCTCTTTTCACCAACAAACTTCATTCTATAATTACTTTTATCAAGTATAGTGCCCCTGCCTACCCTGAAGTACATCCCCTTATCGGGTTTAATTTTGTAAAGCCCGTCTGATGTGTTCACAGCAATTTCTTCCGGTGATATTTGAACGATAGAATAACATTCTGAAAAAGGTAAATTTGGATTTTTCAGAAGTCTAGAAAACCTGCCATTGCCGGGATTGAAAACATCTAACCCTCTTTCGTGTGCTACAATCACCCTCTTCAGGCAATAGTTAACATCTATAATTACATTACTTTCTATTGAAGAGGAATCTGTTGGATTAAAAACATATTGCCTTTTAATATTTGATGTCAGATTGTATGTAAATAGTCCGGCATTAATTGTGCCAATTACTAACAGGGTATCATTCAAAAGTAATGTGCTATTAACATAGTCAATTGGGCCCCTACGATCTTTCTTAGGATCATAAAGCAATTTAAAATCTTCCGATTCCTTATTAAAGGAAACTATGCGGCCATTCTGTGTAAGCAAAATTAACTCCCCGTTCTTTCTTATTTGTATGGACATTATTCTGGATTTCTCCAGCATTTCATGCGCATATACCGTGCTTTGATCTTTCGATCTGCTATACCTTACTAATTTCCCAAACAACAGGCCCAACCAAAGTGATGAATCACGATCTTGAACAAGAGAGCTTATTGTATTATCAGGACTATCCTTTTGTGTATTGAATAATTTGTTAGCTTGATAATTAAAATTTCTATCAAAAAATAATATGCCATCACCAAAAGTACCATAAACACTTCCGCCCTCTTTGAGAATTAAAAAATCAGTAAAAATATGTCCTCTTAATTCGTTATTAACTTTCTCACTAAAATTGTTAATCTCAATATTATCGAGATTATATACAAACAAACCGTAATTGGTGCAGAACCACAAATTATGTTCTTCATCTTCATAAATTCGGTTACACATGGAAAATCCATAATTTACATCTGTGTCCGTAAAATATAATTTTCCGCTTTTTTTCTCTATCACAGAAACTCCTTCATTGTAGAACCAGATATTCCCTCTTGAATCCTCAAAGATTCTCCTGCCCATGATGGATGGTATGTCATATCTTACAGTATCCTGGTTAGCGCGATTGTACCTAAAAAAGCTGTAGTTGACTTCCCCGGGCAACCTGCGCCCGAAATAAACACACTCTGGCTTTATCAAAGAACTGTATATTTTTCCCTGAAAAATATCTTCAGACAGATAATAAAAGTGATTTCCTTCTTCCAATTTCTGCTCGAGCCTTTTAGTTTTAGTATTGTATACGCTAATTGATCGGCTGTGATTAAACGTTAAGAAGGTATCATCTAAAATCTGATAATCGGTAACTCTTTCCTTTTTATCTATTAAATCATCACCAGTTTTAGAAAATTCAAGATTATTTCTATTCAATCTTTGTAATCCAAGCTCTCTTGTTGAGATCCAAAAATCTCCGGCCTGATCCTTAAAAATAAAATAGAATTCCAACGATTGCGTTGGCGATTCCTTTTTTACTTTTACAGAAATAATCTCATTTGTTTTTAAATTGTAACAACATACACCATATGTTTGCCCTATCCAAAGTAAAGTATCTCCATCCAAATACAGGCGGGAAATTGAGTTCGACAAGACAATTCCATCTTTCGCTTTTGGAAGTTTGATCAGACTTGTTTTAAACCCGTCGAAAGTGATAATACCATTAAGACTGCCGAGCCAGAAACGTCCATATTTATCCTTTACGATATCAGAAAAATAGTTATTGATCAGGCCATATTGATTTCCAACGTGTTCTAAATCTTTAAAAGGGAATTCCTGAGCATTTACTAAAAAATGCAAATACATCAAGAAACATGCGTACCAAAGTTTCCTTCTTAAAATAATTTGAACGCTTATTATTGGGCTGTTATTAATGGAATAAAAATATCAAATTTAGTAACACTACATTTAAGATCTTTTAGTTTTGCAATAAATATCGTTTAAGAACTGTCCTTCAATTACATTTGAACTTGCAAAACTGGCGATGTGATAAATCAGCATGTGAGCGGCCAGCTTTCGTTTTGTTCTGTTAATGAATGCATGGTTGCCGGGTAATGGAAATATGCCAATTGATCTTGTTTGTTTATCACATCTAAATGTGGTTTTATTAGTCAAAAAAGATTTTGGTAAATGAATTCTATATTCTTCAAGTAAAGCAGAAAAGTCCATTATTTAAGGTTTTATTTTCATAATTCAATAGCGTTTATGTCATTTAATAATATCGTTTCCAGTGCTTCTTGTCAACGAAACAACTTGCTCGCAAACACGGTTTTAGTTAACTTTCAGCACTTCAATCCAACCTTCGTTTTCGTGCAGCATATAACAAATGATGGTTTCGTTGGCTGAGCCTTTGCAAACATCTATTCTTTTAAATGTGGCCGCAACTTTAGCTCCATCGGGAAAAGGCGCTAACTTTTCAAGATTACAAACCCGGTAATCTTTTTCCTTAAGCCTTAAATACGTTCCCGTGCAGTCGCGAATTACAATTAATTCCTGCGTTTCGCTTTTCTCACAGCTTAAATTTGCAAGCAGCAGAATTCCTAAAATCCATTTGCCTAACATTTTGATTTTACTTCCCACTTTTTTCACCGTTTCCTTATTGGCTATCTATTTAGTTTTAACGCTCAGTTTCAATTATCAACGATATTATACGTTCATTAAACTATACTATCCCTGTAAGCTACTTCACCTTAATAGATTTACACTGCCCGTAATTTCATGCAACTTCATTTTTTCAGTAGGTTTGCAAACCAGCTTATAGGTGTATATGCCGGTAACCGCTTCCACACCAGACACCTTGCCATCCCACCCCTCGCCGGGCTTTTGAGTTTGATATACCAAAGCTCCCCAACGATTAAAAATCATAAAATGATAGTTTTCTGAGGATATGCCTTCCCCTACAGGCATAAACACATCATTTAGTCCGTCGTCATTAGGCGTGAACGTATTGGGTATATAAACCAAGAAATCCTCCTTCACGTCTATGTATTTTAATACTGTGTCCTTACAGTTAAAGGAATTTGTGATAATGAGTAATACAGGTTGAAGTCCAGCCCTATCAAACTCAAACTCTACACTATTTCCAATTTTATTTACTTGTTGCTCTCCTATAAACCAATTTGTATGAAGGAGTGAACCACTCTGATTTATTGGAGTGAATGTAACCTGATTGTTTACCAGCGAAACTTCTTCAGGTTGGTAGGTAAAATTAGCCTCTGGTTTAGGTTGAACCTGAATTAAAAATCCAGCTGAATGCGTGGCAACACACCCATGCATATCCGTTACCGTTACCCGAGGTTGATACGTTCCGGCTTTTATATACACATGTTCTAAAGTAGATGCGGTGCTTTGTTTCCCTGCCTCAATATTCCATAAAACAGTACTTGAAGGAGAATTAACAGCCACTTGAAGCTTCACTTTCAATGGTTCACAGCCATCTCTTTTATCACTTGCAATTTCGGCTTGAGGTAAATTCCTCACAACAACCCAAAAACTGCTATTGATCTTTGTAGTTGGACAAGCGGGGTCTGTAACAGAAACCGTATAATGGGTGCTTTCCTGTGGTGAAAAATAGGCTAAGTTGCCCGTTAGGTGTGTAATTCCATGCATCGGCAAATACGTATAGTGGTAGTTTCCACTGCCCCCAATCACTGAAGTGGTGTTTGGTGCTTCTGTGAATTTACATATGGTTAGATCAGAAGGAGCTGACTTCAGTTCCAAAGCCGGAATTACATGGATGTTCAGTGTTCTGCTAAATAAACAATCGAATTTACTTTGAACATTTAACGTATACTGACCCGCATTAATTGGCATTGTATTAGGTATTAGTAGAATCGTATCAGGTAAAATAAAACCATTTGGTCCATTCCATTGGTAATGATTGGCCCCGTTTGGCGGAATAATCTTTATATCACTGCCTTGACAGAAAGTATAAGTTGGTTGCAAAGTAATAGTAGGAGCCTGATCTATAAAGATAGAAGTAGTTGAAGAATTAAAACATGTAATGTTATTCAGCGTGAAGTGAGCGTGCACTGTATATACACCAGCGTGATTAGCCTGTATATTTGGTATGCTGATTTGGGGTGCTCCCTGTTGAAATGCATTTGGGCCTGTCCAATGGTAATTTGCAGCATTCTGAGCAAAAGCATTCATTTGTAACGCCCTTCCAATGCATGTGGTTTGAGAAGGAGAAATGTTAACAGGAAAAACAGGTGTAACTTTTACATCGATGGTTTTGGTACCAACACATACTGTGGCACCAATGGCGGCTAAAGCTTCTATTGTGTATACCCCTGCATGAACAGGCTGTGTCGACGGAATAGTGAGAGAATTAGCATTCAGTACAAAGGCATTCGGGCCTCGCCAGGTAAAGGAAATAGCTCCAGGTACATTGGCGTTCAATTGAAGCTGGGTATTTTGACAAACTACCATCTGGCCAGAAATCTGCGGCACTTGAGCTTGAAATACATTTAACTGAGTAGTTCCTTTAGAAAGACATCCATTAGCACTTATACTTTGAACGGTATAATTTCCGGCCAAAGAAGGTGTTGCATTTCCAAGTGCAAAGGAATTGGTCACTCCTGCTGAATAATAGCCATTGGCAGAGCTCAAAGTATAATTAGGAAAACCAACAGGCGCTAGTATGGAAACTGGTTGACCTAAACAATAATTATGGGCCGGTAAAATAGGAAGTACTTGCGTTGGAATAACCGTAAGCTGTATAGTTGTGCTCGCCGATACAGGTTGATTATTACTGTTTACACCGCCGGCTGTAATTGTAAAGACCTGAGTGGTTATTGAGCTTAAGGCTATTACGTTAGAATTGGTGACTAGGTTCCCCGGTTGAACAGTAAATGTGGGATTAATAATATTAGTTAGTGTTGGGGTTATTAGTGCTATTTGATTAGGGCATACTGTGGCGCCATTGGCTTGAATCATCTGACAACCGATTTGAGCTGTACCTGTGGAAGTAAAGGTAACGGCCGTATTGACTCCGCTAAAGTTGGAAATACAGATAACAAACTGTTGCCCGGCAACCACTGGCAAAGCAGGTTCAAAATTACCGGGTGATCCGCCGGGCGGTATTGTACCAATGCCTGTTCCTCCTCCTCCCATAGCATTCCAATTGCATCTCACCGGAGGAAGAATATCATTCATAATATCATTGCAGGTTGCCGGAGTATATGGCCACATAGCCCAGTCATATAAACCTACCTGAGGGTTCGGGCTTCCTGCTGCACCAAAGGAAAATTCAAGCATACCTCCTACCGTGATGTTCAGTAAAAGCCACTGTGGATTGTTTTCACCCGCCAACAAACACCCCATGTTCGGGCTTGCCGGATTAAATGGCGGATTGCTTGTGCTGTTGGTGCCCGGCAGCTCATTGATATTACCATTATTGGGCGTTGCTGAGAAGGAAAAGCTTGGATTGTTACAAACCGGTTGAGCACCGATACAATCAGCGGTGCTCTGCGCCGATACTCTATTAAACAGTATAGCCAGAAAAAGGATGTGTTTGAATGTTTTCATGAGTTAACGTGTAATTCTGTTGTGTACGGTTGAAAAAATTGTTTCTGAAGTAAGTTGTGAATTCAGAAGCGCCCCTTCCTTATCAAACAAGAGGGCACCGGACTGCAAAGCAGAACCGAATCGTTTGCTCCATTCATCGTATGAACAGAACAAATAAAGAGGTGCATGAATTCCTTGATTCTTAAAAATGTCCTTGATGGCCCTGGTACTTCCGCTGCATACCACAACACCCAGAATTCCTTGTTCTCCGCCTTTTAATCGGGCGTATTTAAAAACCTCTAAGGTGCGATTCATTTCTTTCAGTTTTTCCAATTCAACCTGATCCGGCACATCCGAAATAAAGTTTAATAAAAGGAGTTTATTTCCTGTAACAAAGCCGGGGTAGTCTAACTGCACCTGCCTCACAATTTCCTGATAAATCGTTTCCTCTTTTTTAAAGGCACATATAGTCAGGAGCAATATGGCCGTCACTATCGATTTGAGTTTCATAAACTGATAAATTAATCTTCTACAAAATTGCAGTGTTTAAAGTGCTTTGTCCATCACATTAGAATGTGGTTTTAGAACTACCCTTCTGAAAACAAAGTATGAACAACCTGTATACAGGTCCGGGTATAATAAAAAAAGGCCACCCTTCGATAAAGGATGGCCCTTATAACCAAACTAATCTTATTGGTTTTTAATCACTTTACGTGATACTTTTTGATCTCCGTTATCTATAACTAAAAGATACATGCCGTTTTGCAGATGAGCGCTTGAAATGGTTTCCTTTGCCTCTGCCGCAATTTTGGCAGTGTAAACACTATTTCCTAACATATCAAACAGATTGACAGTGGCTTCCTGATCAAAAACATTTACCACAGTGAATTCGTTTGTAAATGGATTTGGAAAAACACTCAGGATTTTAGTCAAGGCTCCTTCCTCATTGATTCCTGTGCAGGCACTCACAAATTGGGTAATGGTTTTTTGTGCTACACATGAACCAATTGAACCACTTACGGTATACGTTGTATTGATTGTTGGACTAACAGCAATAACCGATGCGCTTGAACCATTGCTCCATGTATAGGTTGATGCCCCATTTACAGATAATGTGGCGGTAGTGCCTCTGCAAATAACCGACTTGGTTTGTGCGACTGTGAGAGTTGGATTTTGCGTAACATTTTGTACCACGTTTAATGATGCGCTGCAGCTGCCATTAAAGCCATAAGCTGTGTAAGTGGTTGTGTTAGCCGGGGAAACAACAATCGAGCTTGTGGAAGCGCCATTTGACCAGCTGTAGGTACTAGCCCCGGTAACGGTTAGCGTTGCACTTTGACCTGCACAAATTGTAGAAACCGATTGCCCAACACTTAAAATTGGGTTTGAACAACCGGCTGGCGACCACGCATACGTTAACCCACTTGCAGGAAATTTATTAGCGGAAAAACTACAATCGTCAGTGATTTGGGTGGCTGCTGCTGAAGTTAACCACGTATTTAAATGATTTACCCTTCTTGAGTTGAAGTCCATTGCATTCATTCCTTTAAGGCCGACTTCGGCACCAACTTGAGCTGCGCCAACGCTCATAGAACCGTAAACAAACTCTATTTTATTGGTGGTTTCAAATAATCGCAGTTTAAAATTAATCACTTCATCATAAACAGAGAATCGTGTAAAATTTTTGTATTCAAATTCAGCCATTCTATTTGGCGCTGAACCTGAGACAGATTGGCGGATGCTTCCATTCATGATAAACAAATCCTGTGCAGCAACATTTGCCTGAGCGTTCAAGTTCACCACAATATTGTTTCCGCTAATGGCTGTGATGGTTGGACTGATGCCTCCGAAACTAAAGAAAAAGGAATCGTTAATACTGTCGCCTACATTCAAACCCACCAAAGATGAAACATTCGTGATCGTGTTACTTCCCTGTGTAACATCTCCGGTTACAACTAATCCCATAAACAGATCCTGCGCAAAAGGGGCAATTACTTCGGAGGTGAAGTTGTCGGAAATAGCCGAATATTCGAATCCGTTAAGTGGTGAAAAACTTAAATATCCATTAGAACATACATTCACAGTTGAATATGTAGTTCCATTGAATGTGAATCCAAAGGGCAGCGCCACCTGATTTACATCGTCATCCTGAAGAACCCCACCGACTAGTGATCCTGTGTTCGCAGGACCATATATTCCCGCTGATTGTGAAAAGCTATACACACTAACTTGTGCCTTTACTTCTTTGCTTAGCATTGCCATCCCGGCTAAAACTAAGTTTAAAATCGTTTTTTTCATGGTTGTTTTTTTTTAGCAAAGGTGGCGTTGTAAAGGGCACATTTCAATCACATATCTGTGTGAAAAAGACCAAAAACTAAAAAGCCGGAAAAAGTCCCGGCTCCTAACGCAAGTTTTAAAATCTGTTAAAAACAGTTAGTGAAGATTGTTTCTAAATGCCAGGGCCACCGCCTCAGTTTTGCTGTTGACGTGCATTTTCTCATATATTTTTTTAATATGACTACGAACAGTATCAATGGAAATAAATAATTCGTCGGCAATCATTTTATAAGAATACCCTTTTACCAATGCTTTTAAAACATCCCGTTCCCGCTCCGACAAATTGTAGTTGTCATTTTTTTGTTTGTAAACATCTGTAAACATGTTCAACACCTGTGTAGCCACACTTGATGTCATGGGAGCTCCCCCTTCGTAAGCGTCTTTTAGATATTGTAGTAATTGCACAGGGGAGGTTTTTTTAAGCAAATAGCCATTGGCTCCATTTTTTATTGCCTCAAACACATTGGTGTTGTCATCAAACACGGTAAGCATAACCACTTTAACATCGGTAAACCCGGCTGTTCTTAGTTCAATCAGGCCTTCAATTCCAGTTTTGCCCGGCATATCAATGTCCATAAGAATCACATCAGGTTTATTCTTTTTATAGTCGTTTACAACATCCAAACAGTGCCCGAAAGAGGCTTCAAGTTTAAAATCATTGCTGCTTTCGATTAACAAACACAAGCTTTCCCGCATTTGTTTGTTGTCTTCATAAATGCATATTTTAATCATAATGTATTGAGGTCAATTGTTAGTTCTATGGTTGTTCCTTCTCCTTGAACGCTTTCTATGTTGAGTTTTGCTTTTAAATTTCCTGCTCTTTTTTTCATGTTACCCAAGCCATTGCCCTCGGTATTCCCTTCGGTTATAAAACCCCGGCCATTATCGCGAATTTTAAGGTGAAGGTGTTTTCCTTTCAGAAAAATTTCAACTTTTACCTTTGTGCAAAAAGAATATTTTGCTGCATTGTTGATGGCCTCTTTGAAGATGAGGTAAAAATCACGTCTGCCCGCCATGTTTAGCTTCAGATTGTTGATGCCATCGTCACACAGCAATTGCAGATCTATTTGTAAAGGTTCCAGAATACCGCCAGCAAATGCGCGCATTTTGTTAACGAGCTTTTCCATTGTATCGTTCTGGGGATTAATGCTCCACACAATGTCATCCATGCTTTCCATCATTTGTTGACTGGTGACAGAAATGCGTTCTAAATACGTTAAGGCCTGTTCAGGATCTTTGCTTAGTTTGGTTTTCGCGATGCTACTTAATATGTTTACGGTGCTAAGTGTTGATCCCATATCGTCGTGAAGATCCCTCGATAACTGAAAGCGCAGTTTTTCAATGGCCAGTAATTTATTAACCCGAATCTTGTAGGCGATATAAAGTACAATTAATACAAGCACAACCATGGTTACAAAGAACCAGATGGTTTCATGAAATCTTTTCTGAATATGAATAGTCAGGCTCGTTTCGCTTTGTATGTTGCGGTTGCCTTTGTATACAAGCTTTAGTCTAAAATCATGATCGCCGCCCCTAACATTACTGAAGGCAATTTCATTGGTGAGTGCAGGCACCCAATCGTTGTTATCAAAACTATAATAATATTCCAAATCATCCTTGAATTTATAGGTAGAGGCTCCGAAACTGATTCTGAAAGACGTGTATGTTTTGCCGAGAAAGATTTCCCCATCGTTTTTAATCGGGAACACCTTATCATAACTCTCCAGAGAATAGAGTGTGGGCTTTAAAACCGGGGTAAAATTATCTTGATTAACCTGTAATTCATAGATAGATTCTTCGGAGATCACATACAATTTTTCCAGATTCAAACTATAATGTAATTCGGTGAGATTCGCCCTATCGATGTTAGATTTTCTGCCAAGATCAATAATATCTTTAGTTTTCCAATTCAGGAGGTACATTCGGTTAGTTCCTACAAAATAGAGGTAATCTTTGTTTTTATCCGGGCAAAGCTGATACACAAAACCCAGGTTAAACTGGTCGTTGTAATTGTAATTGTGGATGCTGTCGTTTGTAATGTTGTATGAAAATATTCCGTTGGTAGTACCGGCAAACACATGCTCTTTATCAAAGCGTTTGAGAAGATTAATCATGTTGCTGCGAAGGGAATTGGGTTTATTCGGATCCACCTTAAATATTTTAAATGCCCTTGTTTTGGTATCAATTTTTATCAAGCCATGTCCGGTTGTGGCAATCAATAATATTTTGTTTCCCGTGGCAAGTATATCGCTTACTTCAATTTCTTCGGGCAAACCTCTTACATCACTAAGGTTAAGATAAAACTGGAATTTATCCCTTGCCCTGTTGTAAATAATTACTCTGCCGCTTATGGTTACGAAAAAGTGATTGCCGGCATCATCATCTGCATAGGACATGTCCTCCTCTCTGAATATGCTGTCATTATAATGGAAAAACTGTTTTGTTTTTACATCAAATCTGCTCACTTTGCCGTTTTGATGCAATACCCATATCAGATCCTTTTTTTTAGAACATAAAATCTGCCAGATGTCGTTATAATCCTGATCGCTGGTGCGGTTTAAAAAGTTATAATTGGTAAACCGTCCTTCACGTACTTTGTATTCATAAATACCATTGTACAAGGTGCCAAACCAAATGGTTACACTGTCAATTTGTTCAATATAACTGTAGATATTCTTTGGCAGACTTTTGCTGATGATTTTATAATCGCTTTGGTAAGGGTTATACGTTAGTAAGCCCGTATTTGTGCAGAGCCAAATATTTCTTTCGTGGTCCTCCATAACCTTATAGCATAAGGTAAAATCCACTTCCGAACTGTTCTTTTCTTTATCGGGCAGCGGAAAACTTTTTCCACTTTGGGGATCATGTAAGTAGGCCTCGTCTTTCCCACCAAAACCATAAATCCAAAGTTTGGAATTGGAATCCACAAACAGTAAACGACCTTTGTTGGATTGTGTGGGCAGCACATTAAACTCATTTCTTGCCTCATCAAATTGAATAACCTTGTAAAAATTACTTACACTGTCAAACATTGAAATGTATTTTAAGTTGCCTATTTGGGCAAAATCGTTCACTGTGGATTTAAATTCTTTTTTGAATGTCCATGCATACTCTTTTGGGCACTCGGGCTGCTGTATTATCTTCTTTCGATTTTTATCAAAAAGCAACAAACCGTTCTTTGAATGCAGCAGATAATAGTTATGATCCTTAGATTCAGATAATTTGTAAATGAATCCCGTTTTTTCCAAATCAAGGCCATCAAATGGTTTTACAACCTTTTCAGACTTATCATAATACAAAAGATTAAGCTGAGTTGAGATAAAAAACAATTTCCCGTCGGAGTCCTTAAAAGCCTCAATAAAATTAAGGGAAGAACTCATTGGAATGTGGGGTATGGGAATCAAATCAAAACGCTTGGCATTAATGTTGAATCTGGCTATACCGCTCCCATGGGCAATCCACAGCATACTGTCGTTCTCAAATAACAATCGAAAAAGGTAGGCCGATCCGAGTGATTTATTCTGATAAAATGGCATTTGGTAGGTTTTAAAACCATTGCCATTGTATTCCATTAAGCCATTGAAAGTGGCTATCCAATATCTGTATTCTTTATCTACCACAACATCCATAGGAAAACTGGTGACTCCCCCTTTTACTTTATCAATGCGCGAAAAAATTGGGGATTGTATTTGCGAGGGGAGCCTTGTACTGAAAGAAAATAACAGAGCACAGATTAGGCTCAAACCTATACAAAAATAATTATGACGCTGGCAAAAAGGCACGCTAAGATTCTGTGTTTTGTGAAAATAAAAGTATTTCCAGTATTGTCAAAATTCAATCGCATAAATATGTTATTCTGCGGGAACCTGGAAAAACCGGCAAACCAAATCAATTCACATTAATATGTTATTTAAATCCGCTTTTACCTGCTCTACTTTTGTCAAAAAAAAACATTAAGCCATGAATACCATTATCCGTCTACTGATCCTACTTTTGATTTGTATTACTCAAATTCAGGCCGGTAACAAAAAAGCACACGCTTTGACCATTGAGGACAAAAGCAAAAACAGCAAAGAAGACAGCAGTCTTTTAAAACCGGACTCCGCCATAAACATCAAGGTGTATCCAAACCCTACCTCAGAGTACATTAGGGTGGAAGGTACCGCGGAAGGGGCTGAACTCCTATTATACAACAACAAAGGTCAATTGTTACTAAGCAAAAAAGCTGATCAAAATTATACCCAGATCAGGATCAGCGATTTGGGAAAGGGAACCTATTACCTCAGGTACCGTTTGAATACCACTAAGTTTACCGATAAAACCATTCTTATCTGTTAAACAATTCACCTGTAGCTTTTGGAATACCTATTAGCCAAGACTTATTTTATTTATAACTGACATGAGAATATTTAGCATTGTTACCAAAACGGCTATTGTGTTGATTTTACACTTTTATTCTGTCAAAGGAATTGGCCAAATTAAAACTCCAATTAAAGCAGGCCTTCTTTTTGAACAAATAAGTTTACCCCACTTAACAAATTACAAGGATCACTTAGGTTTAGGGTTTACTTTAGGAACAGAATTTCATTGCGCCGGAAAAAAAAGTACGGAATACAAACAAACGATAGATATCTATTACTTTTATCACTCTCACTACAGTTCCTCGTTAGTTTTAAGTTCGCAGTTCGACTTTCGCTTAAAAGCCAGAAAGTTCCTCTTTGATGTAAAGATAGGACCGGGTTACATGTTGTTTTCAAATTACAGTCCTGGATACAAACTAGTAAATGGAGGCTATGAAAAAATGTCCTCACTTCAAAACAAACTCGTTGGCACAGGATCCATAGCCATAAGCTATGTAAAAGGTGCTGTAAAACCATACCTATCATACAGCTTGATGGTTGAAACTCCTTTCATTAACTCAAGCTCCAGCGTTTTGCCCCACCAACTAGTGGAATTGGGTCTTTATTATACTTTATCGTTTAAGAAAAAATGAAACTAAATCTAAGTTTATCGGTTTTTATTGTGCTGATTTTTACAACATCTTGTTCAAAAGAAAAGATACCGGCGCCTCCCGCTCAAACTTGCGGTGTAGATTATACCTCACATCCTGATCATGCCGAATACCAGGAAGCCCTTAACTCTTACGTTTCCACCTCCAGTGCTCCCGGCTCAGTTATTGGGGTGAAAAAATATCAGCAAAGTGAATGGATAGGCGCCTCAGGTTTCAGCCACCTGGAACACAATACCAAATTCCAAACGTGTACGCCTTTCCGATGTGGGAGCATAACAAAAGCTTTTACAGCGGTCATCATCATGCAACTTTTTGATGAAGGCAAAATCGAATTACACGATAAATTAGCGACAGTATTGCCTGAAGTAAAGGACAAAATACCATATTCAGATAAAATAACCATACAACAACTTCTAAACCATTCGAGTGGGTTAAAACACCCAACAGATGATGATAGGAATTACCAACTTAGCTTAATTAATAACCCGGATTACATTGGTTCGATGGATTTCAATAAACGTCTTGAAACATTCATCTATGGCAAAGCGTTAAAACATTCTCCAGGTTCAGAAAGCTATTACAGTAATCCGGGATATTGGCTGCTGGGGCAAATTATTGAAAAAATAACCGGAGCATCCATTCAGGAAAATATAGAAAAACGAATCACAAAGCCGCTTCATTTAACTTCCACCTATCTCATCAAGAGAAATAACGTAGCCGTTGCAAGGGGCTACAACTTTTCAGGCAACAGGTTGAAGGACGTCACCCTCTGGGACAGTGCCGACAGTGATGGTGATCCTTCCGCCGGCCTGATTTCAAATGCAAAGGATTTGTTACTATTTGGAGAAGCGCTTTTTAAAGGTCAATTGGTGAGCGACAGTTCACTAGAATTAATGAAAACCACAACTTCATTTCCCTCGTGTCACGGCGATTGTGGCTATGGTCTGGGCATTGAAACGTGGATAACCAAGGAATACTCGGGTTATGGCAAAAATGGCACCTCACTCGGATTTGACGCCAATCTGATTTTTTTTCCTGAAAAGAATATCACCATCCTAATTTTTTCAAACTATGGTGGTGGTAATAAAAAAGATGTTGTTGATGTACTACTTAAAATATAGCGGAGTATTAGGATACTTTTTTAAAAAAGCACTATACAACAGGTATAAATACTATTTTCATCCTCAAAAAACAGAGACGCTATTTACACCTATGAACCGAAAAACAATCGCTTATATCGCATGCAGTATAGATGGTTTTATTGCCAAACCCGGTGACGACCTTTCCTTTCTTGATAAAATGCAAGTTGAAGGTGAAGATTATGGCTACAAAGCCTTTACCGATAGGGTAGATACCGTGATTCTTGGGAACAACACCTACCAATGGGTGATGAAACAGGTTAACGAATTCCCTCATGCAAATAAAGAAACCTTTGTAATTACCCGTCAAGAACAACCAAGTCAGGGGCGTGTGCATTTTTATACCGGAGATTTACAAAAGCTTATTTTAAACTTGAAATCAAAACCGGGTGGAAATGTATTTATTGATGGGGGTGGACGAACCATCAGCGAATTGCTGAAACTCAGATGCCTTGACGAAATACATTTATTTTTAGTACCAATCCTACTTGGAGAAGGCACACGTTTATTTCAAGGTAATTATCCGGAGCAGGCCCTTGAATTATTCGAAACCCGTTCCTTTTCAAGCGGCATGGTATCGGTTAAATACCGTGTTGTAAAAGCTCAAGTAGAATCTCATTAAACACCCGCCTGTCCTTATATTTTAATAAACTTTTTTACACGTGTTTGTTGGTTTTTATGAATAACAAGGCCATACACACCGGGAGCCAGGAAAGAAATGTCCGTTCTCTTCGTAAGGCTTTGTTTCAGCAGCAATCGGCCAAATTGATCTTGTATTTCAATACTTGCATTGGGGTCATCTAGTAAATTCAAAATAATTTCGTTTGTTGCAGGATTAGGAGAAACGCTCAGGGATTTCAGAGCTTCTTCCGTTTCCGAAAATCCTGTTATGTTGCACATCACCGCATTCAAACGTTTCCACATTTCATTGCAAATCAAATAAGGCACTTCGCTGTTGCTCGACGGTGGATTACCCATACGCAAAAGCACTATGCCTTTACTTTTGGCGATGCTCAT
>JALOMJ010000105.1 GCA_025455485.1 Bacteroidia bacterium
TAATGGCTAAAGTTGTGCTTGAAAAAAAGCTCAGGGACGTTCAACACCTGGTGGTGATTACCGATAAGTTTAAAAACGAATTCGCACTTCACGAGAAAGTGAATGCTTATTTTACCGGTTACCTGAATCAAAATGATAAAAAACTGCTGAGTTACAATTATCTGGGTAAACACATAACCATTTATGTTCCTGATCGAAACAAAGGCCCACAAAGGATAGCCGAGCATTTACGTCAACAGGGCGCAGCTGTGGCGGATGCTGTAAATGCTTTAAGAGGAAAAGAAGTGCTTGTTTTTAATCAAACCCGTCAGCCTCAGTATTCACTCTTTATGGCTGAAGGCATAGCCCTTTCTAATTACCAGTTTATACACCACAAAAAAGACGCCGTAAAAATTCAAAATAGTCTTGAAACTATTGTTATTCAAGGCAAGGGCATAAACCAAAAGCAAGTAGATGAATTGAATGTGGTTTGCGAGTCGGTTTTTAAAGCCCGGGACCTGGTGAATGAACCCGTAAACGTGCTTAATGCAGCAGCTTTGGCCAACGCGTTTAAGGAAATGGGAAAAGCAGCGGGATTTAAGGTGGACGTCTTTAATAAATCAAAAATACAACAACTAAAAATGGGCGGTTTATTGGCTGTTAATGCCGGCAGTGTAGATGAACCAACGTTTACGGTGATGGAATACAAACCAAGCCGTCCGAAAAACAAAAAGCCGCTTGTTCTGGTGGGAAAAGGTGTTGTTTACGATACGGGGGGGTTGAGTTTAAAACCTACACCGGCAAGTATGGATTTGATGAAATGCGATATGGCAGGTGCCGCAGCAGTGGGTTGTGCCATGCATGCCATTGCAAAGGCGGGGTTAAAACTACACGTGATTGCTTTGGTGCCTGCCACCGATAACCGCCCCGGGTTTAATGCATTTGCTCCCGGAGATATTATTCGCATGATGGACGGCAGCTCAGTTGAAATGCTGAATTCTGATGCAGAAGGCCGAATGATATTGGCGGATGCATTGCATTATGCCAAACGCTTTGATCCTGAATTGGTGATTGACATTGCCACTTTAACAGGAGCTGCTGCTGCGGCTATTGGCACTGCGGGTTGCGTTGGTATGGGAACTGCCGGTGCTGCACATAAAGCAAAACTCCTGCAAGCCGGTCTGAATGTTCACGAAAGGATTGCAGAATTTCCGTTTTGGGATGAGTACGACGAGCTATTAAAAAGTGATATTGCGGATCAAAAGAATCTTGGTGGTCCTTATGCCGGTGCCATCACAGCCGGAAAATTTTTAGCAAAATTTACAGACTACCCCTATTATCATCTTGATATTGCCGGACCGGCCTTCTTAACTGCAAAAGAAACCTACAGAGGGAAAGGCGGCACCGGAGTAGGGGTGAGACTGTTTTTTGAGTTTGCCAAAAACCTGTAATGTATAATTGTAAAGGGATACTTAAAACCAGAAACCATGAAAAACGTAAACAAAATCAGGTTACTCAAACTATTTTTTGTTCTAGCTATTGCGGCCTGCAAAAAAGATGATCCGGATCCGGCACCCGCTCCTGCGCCTATACCAGGTCCGGCCTGTTATGCAACCAAAATAGACGTGGTGGATGACATTGATGTTCCAACCGTTTGGAAAGCCTGCACAGTGTATGTGGTGAGTGTAAACCAAATCAGCGTTAAAAGTACCTTAACCATTGAGCCCGGTGCCATTGTAAAGTTTAAGGAGAATGTATTTGATAATGCTATACAAGTGTCAGCTTCGGGAAAAATTTATGCTGTGGGAAATGCAAGCAACCCTGTTATTTTTACATCTTACAAGGATGATTCACGCGGAGGCGATAGCAATGGGGATGGTAATGCAACCAGTCCCGCCCGTTTCGATTGGGGTGGAATAATCATTAACAGCAATACCTGTGAATTCAGATATTGTCACTTTTATTACGGAGGTGAAGGACCAAGTCCGGGAGCCGCCCAGCCTTCACTCGAATTTTCTATGTTTTATGGCACAGTCGACCATTGCACATTTGCATATTGTGGCGGTGACACCACATACAATGGGTATGGTGTGGTGGACGCGAGAAGTAGCGAAAACCCTAATCTTGTGATTACCAATTGTACATTTTATGGAAATATCAAACCTTTGTTTTTAAATCCACACAACAGCCTCGATAACTCAAATGTGTTTCACAATCCGGCTAATCCCTCAGAAAAAAATCGTTTAAATGGGGTGTTCATGACTTCAACATCCAACGAGGCCACAACCAACGTGAGTTGGCTCGAAACCGAAGTCCCTTTTGTGTTAACAGGCTCAACCTTCGTGGGCGATGGATTAAAACTTACACTTGCCGAAAATGTGATTATTAAAGTGGCTTTGCTGCCGGCAACCGGTTTTAATAAACTATCAATAAAAGAAGGTTCGTCTTTTATCGAAGGATATAATTTACCGGGGGTGTTTTTTACCTCCTACCGTGATGATGCGCATGGCGGCGATACCAATGGCGACGGCAATGCCACCTCCGCGGCACCCGGCGACTGGTATGGCGTACAGGATATTTCCTCCACGCTTTCCACAAATAACTCGTGTTATCCATGGCCAAACATATTGTACGCAGTCTATCCTTAATTTGTTCGGGTACCATAAAATAGTGATATGGAAAAAGTAAAGTGTATAGTCCGTCATTTTTTTTCTCGCAACCTGCTGGCGATTATTGCACCACTTGCGCTTATTGCTCTATCTTTTGTTTATGTTCAAAAGGATGTTAAACAAGATTTGATTGTTGTGCATGTACAAAGCGCTTCCAAAACGCAGTTTAATCAGGTGGTATATGCTTACCATTTTTTAAATGGCACGTATACAGGCAGAGAAGAAATAGTGAGTGTGCAAAGCAAAAAAGAGGGGAAAGACTACATTCGGTTCGACAGAGGAAATAATGTGTTATACAAAAATAGGTATCTGATTACCGGAATCGGAAACATCGTTGATGTGAATGAAAAAAAAGTGCTTCACGATGGAAAAGCCAAATTGATGCGCTGCAGCAATGATAGTGCAATTTTTTACACCAATGATATATTTAAAGGCAGGTATTATTCTGTATATAATTTTTCTACCCACACGTATGGGGAAGTGAAAGACCTTTTGTTTAAAACCAAATACGGAAGGGACGTTGAATACGATAAAAGCACTAAACCTTTCAAAATCCTATATTTTCCGAAGGACAAACCACGGATTCAGCTGGTAAACGACGCAGGTTATGGGCAAAACAGATTAAAAGAGAATTACGTTCCGGATCCTCCATTGGTATGGATTGACAATGATCACTTCATGTACTCTCATTTTAATGCCGATAACACCGAAGTAGAGTTTCATAAAGTGAACGTGGATACAAAAAATGCCGAGCGTATCGGAAGTGTTGATATTGCTGAAGAATACGGAACCGCCGAATTCCTAAATCTGACTACTGATCAGGTGATTTTTAAACTTGGAAATAAACAGGTATTTATTGATATGGAATCGGGTTCAATTTCAGAACAGAGCTTCACAAAGCCTGAGAATGGTTTCTCTTTTCAATGCAAACCCAATCCAAAAGTAGGTCGTTCCATCAAATTATATGGAAATGAAATCGGACAGTACCACTTCGATTCCCGCAATTTTGTTGCCGGCAGCAATATCGCAGCATTTGTGCGCGAAATGAGAATTGGCGAGGATAGCTACCAACAAGGCTTAATGGTTTGGAACGGCACACGCAAAAAGTGGGAAGCCGTTGAAGCCGAGGAAGTGCTGGCGCTTATTGGATGGATAAATTATTGAACCGGAAGGCATTTCGTTTTTTTTGCCTTCGTTAGATGTTTTCTTTTTCCCGCTCTCTACTTTTTTTTCAATACACTTTTTGCAAGCTTTGTAACCTTCCATTTTAGCCTGCTCAAGACTCAAACCTTTTTTATCTTTTGCCAATAGTTTGCAATTCTCTGTGTGGTATTTTTTGCCTTTACTGCTTATAAATACAGTTTGAGCAGCTAACAGCTGGTGAGTCAAAATCAAAATGACACCGTAGAATAATTTTTTCGGAATGGAGATGCTTAACATAAGCGCTAAGATAATTCTTTTCTCCATTTTCAAACAGGAATGCAGTATATTTGCCTTGCACTTTGGTTCTAAAAAGATGAAAAGGGAAAATGGTGAAAATCCATTGCTGTACCCGCAACTGTTAGTCCTCATGTTTTTGTGCTTCTATGCCACTGTTTGTAACGGGAAGGCGCACGAAAGAGGATAGCCAGGAGACCTGCCCAAGTTGTAAACCTGCACCCGGGAAATGGTTCAAAGGTGGCTATAAGTTTTTTTCTTTGGGCTTCCACAAGGGATAGGTAAATATATGGATGTATGCGCAAAGCTTGCTTTATTTTTTTGTTTGGATTGCTTAGCCTCGGCAAGGCTCAAAATTATCCTCCTGCGGCCGGTCAGCCTGGCTCAACAGCTATATTTAAAGACAGTTCGGTGTTTGTTAACTGGGCCAATGCGTGTTCTGTTAAACGGGGTTATGTGGATGTTTCAAATCCAGGTCTGGGCTATGCATCTGCCGGAGATAGTAGTCTGGCGCTCGGTAAAGCAGGCGAAAATGGTGTGCTAAGTTTAGGCGATGGGGGCTGGGCCACCTGTTCATTTCCTTTTCCCATAAGGAATGGGCCGGGCTTTGATTTTGCTGTTTTTGAAAACGGGTTCGATGATTTTTTTCTTGAGTTGGCTGCCGTTGAGGTAAGCAGTGACGGAATACATTTTTTTGCCTTTCCGGCCCATTCGCTTACCGACACCCTTGTTCAAAAAGGTCCATTCGATTCTCTGGATGCTAAACGGCTGAATAACCTGGCAGGCAAATACCGTGGAGGTTATGGAACTCCATTCGACCTTCAGGAGTTACAAGGTCAAAACAATCTCGATATCCAGTCGGTTTCACACGTTCGGGTAATAGATGTTGTTGGCGCGCTATACCAACAGTATGCGACTCGCGATGCCTATCAAAACAAAATAAACGACCCCTGGCCAACGCCTTTTCCTTCCGGAGGATTTGATTTGGATGCCATCGGGGTTATTCATCAAAACACATACCTTGCAATTAAAGAAAACGAAAATGAAATAGTTGACTCAGTATTTCCTAATCCAATTCGTGCCGGCGAGACCTTATATTTTAATCACACCACTGCAGACTGCACAGTAAAACTCATTTCATCGCTTGGTATAGCGATACCGCTTTTTTTAAGCAATCAATCCCTTCAGATACCTGATCTCCAGGCCGGAGTTTACCATTTAGAAATCATTACGGATAACCACATTTTCTACAAAAAAATACTGGTGGAAAATTAAAAGCTTATTTTTACCGGTAAGCTAAACATGAACCAAACCCAAAAACAAAAGGTTTTGCCCCGCCTTAATTTTATCCCTTCCGCGTTTTTTACAGCTTTGTTTCTCTTTTCAGCAGTCTTGGTGTTGATTATTACCCCGCTATTTCAAAAGGGTTCTTTTATTGATGCCATGTTATACAAAACAGTGGCCTTTAATTATGCTATTGGTGAAGCAAGTTTCTGGTCAATGAAATACACCAACACCAGCATGACCTTCTTTTGTGAGCAACCTCCTCTGTACATATTTTTGCTTGGCAAATTTTATACCTTGTTTGGAACCCATTTTCTGGTCGACAGGGTTTTTACGTTTTTGCACTTGTGTTTGTTTTTAATTTTTTTGTACAGAATCTGTAAAAAAGTAGTTACACCGGTATGGCCCTTTTTCCTTTTAAATCTGTTTTTTCTTCTTAGCATACAAGCCATTTGCTGGAGTTTTGCAAATCAGGTCATCGAAACCTTGGTGCTCTTGTTCACGGCTGCGAGCATTGATTTTTTTCTTGATTTCTTAAAAAGTAAGAAATGGGTTTTTATGCTCTTGTTTGCAATGGTGTTGCTTTTTATGTTTCTAACAAAAGGCTTTCAGTCGTGTTTCATCATTGTGCTGCCCTTAACTTATGGGGTGTTACAAATAAAAAAAGAAAAGACACTTTGGTTTGCGTTTTTTATTTCGTTTTTTCTGATGGTGTCAATTATACTTCTGGCGTATGTTTACGAACCTTCAAAAAACTGGTACTCCTGTTATTTTAATGCACGTTTGGTTTTAACAATGAACAACGTGGGGGCCACCACCAATAGCCACTTGCATATATTAATCCGGCTTTTTATGGAAACCATTGTGATAGGGTTGAGTGTAATTTCTCTTAGTGTGTTTTTAATTTTAAAAAGGCAAACCACACTACAATCCCTCCTTCAAGGCTTCATCAAAAGTAAGCTCAACACATCTTTTTTTCTTGCTTTTCTGGCCGGTAGTCTTCCTTTTACTTTAAGTTTAGTGCAAAGAGGATTTTATTTGGTGCCGTCCTATCTCTGTTTGGTTCTTTCGGTTAGTTATGGCTTCCGCAAGCAATGGTTGTATCTTTTTGATGGCATGCAGTTACAATTCTCTAAGCGCCTGGCAAGAATTTTGGTTCTTCTGGTGTTTTTGGCCAGTATTTTTTATTGTATTTTAAAAGTGAATACATACAAAAGGGAAGAAGATCTGGCGCATGATCTTGAATTGATAACGCCGTTACTAAAACCAGAAAGTACGGTGGCTATACCTTCCACTGTGTGGAATTATTTTAACCTGCATTCGTATTTGTACATGCAAAAGAAAATTAGTCTAAAGGGAGATCCAAATCTTGAAGGCTTTGTGATTGTGTATAAAAACACTATTCCGGCGGCAGAACACGCCTTGCTTCATAAAATTAATCTTCCCACTCGTGAACTGGATCTTTATTACAAAAGGAAATGGCATCAAACTGAACGATAAAATTACTTCTGAGCGGTTTTATAATAAAAGAAGGCCACAACTGAAAAAAGAATATTTGGGGTCCATACGGCCAACAAAGGGGGGGCATTTCCCGTTGTGGCAATGGTGCTGAACACGTACATCAGCATAATGTAGATACAACTCAATAACAGGCCTAAAGCTATCTGAAACCCTACACCGCCACGCACTTTTCTCGATGAAACACAAAACCCGATAATGGTGAGAATAAAGGTGGCAAAAGGAAAAGAGCTTCTTTTGTATTGCTCCACTTCAAAAAATGGAATCAGGTTTGAACCTTTTTGCCGTTCTTTTGTGATGTATTCCTTTAATTCAAAATAGGTCATCGTCTCAATTTTGCTTTCAAATCGCCACATATCTGCTGGACTGAACTCCAACTTCATGTATTTATCAGGTGTAAATTTTATTTTGTGTTTATAAATGGGTTTGTTGTTCTTCAAAGTGTCCAGCCGGTCTTGCACAAGTAATGTTCTTTCTTCAACATTATGTAATCTCCACTGGAGCTTAAGACTATCCCATTTCATGTTGTCGGCCTTGAGAAAATACACCTGCTTGTTATCAATCACGTCCTCAATACTTACTTTAAATGCAGTATTTAATTTATTGTCGAAACTTTCAAAATACAGCATGCGGTGTTCACCAATTTTCCGGTGTATGTTTATTTCATCAAAATTGTAAGTGTTGTTAAAGTATTTGTCTTCAAAGGCGATTTTCACTCTGAATGCTTTTGGTAAAATAAAATG
>JALOMJ010000005.1 GCA_025455485.1 Bacteroidia bacterium
ATTGATGATTTTGTTGTCGAGGACGCTGTAAACAGTAAGTCTTTGAGTTTTTGGGATTATCATGGCAATGAATATTGGTCTTTTTGTGAATATTGCTTGTACATAACGTATTCGGGCTTGGCGTTCGGGCGGATTTCGGAGCACAAAACTGTCTGCCAGCACTGCACTTGTTACGAAGCAAAATTCTGATAGCTATCGTGATCATCTGACGACTGAGCTGCCAATTTCTTGACGGTGCTGTTGCCGGCTGTTGATATCACTCACTAAATAGTTGTTCTAAAAAATTCACTTTTTTCTCTTCCTCCCACTTGTCGGTCTTTATGTTCAAGTTGTATGCTGTCGTTCCTTTCAGTCCGAATAAGAAATAGTCATTCCCACTTCGCTCACTCTTAAGATTCCAAACCAAATAGCTCTTTTCCTTGTTCTCTCTCAAAATTCTTATTTGTCCATTGGTCTGTTCTTTCATGAAGTTTGCGTCCCATTCGTAAAATTTTCTCACAAAGTTATCAGTCGTTACCTCAGGGTTATTGTGTGAAAATTCATATTTGTCCCACGGCTGTAAAGCAATTGCAATTCGAACGGAGTCCTGTCCGATAAAGAAGTATTGTCCGCTTACAGCGTTTTCTCTTGTCTTTGTCCACTTCCCTGGAATTTTAACTTCACCATGAGGAAAAATCATCACAGAAGTTCGGTTGGTGTTCTTGTCGTAGTTGTCAGAATACAGAATTGAAGTCGACTTGGTTGTCGCACATGAAAGTAGAACTGTCGAAAGAATAATTGTCAAAAATTGTTTTAGTCGTCTCATTGTTTGTCTGTCGTTGGCAATTGCCGGCAACGTTCCGCAGCCAAAGTTGCTGCCTTTTGCGAAGAGTATATTGTTAAGCTAATATATTGAATTTGTGGAAATGAAACGCTAAAACACAGCGATTTAGTGGCAAATGTTTTACATGTTGTTGCGGTAGCTTTCTAGAAGTCTGCAAGTTCATAGTTTGTGCTTCGTCCGCCCTGCTGCTCTTGTCGCAATATCCCTTTTTCAATTAAGTCTTTTATGTCTCGTAATGCGCTGTCAGGTGAGCATTTAGAAATTTTTGCCCATTTGGATGATTTTAATTTTCCATCAAATCCGTCAAACAGTTTGTTCAACACTATTCTCTGTCTTTCATTAAACACTGTATTCTCGTGAACTTTCCAGAACTCAGTCTTACGTGATACTTTTTGTAAGGTGGTTTCTGTTGCTGTGAGTGAATTTTTAAGACAATGCAAAAACCAATCTAACCATTCTGTAATGTCGCCACTGCTATGTTGAACTTTTTGCAGCATTTCGTAATACTGTTTTCTTTCAACCAAAATTTGACTTGACATACTGTAATACCGTTCTGTAGTTTTGTCTGCACGGGCAAGCATCAAATCAGACATTGCTCTAGCAATTCTTCCGTTTCCATCGTCAAATGGGTGGATGATGATAAACCAAAAGTGAGCGATTGCCGCCTTTAGAACGTGGTCAATAGGGGAGTTCTCATTGAACCATTTTAAAAACTTGTCCATTTCTTTCTTTACTTTGATAGCAGGAACTGCTTGATAATGGTCTTTTTCTTTTCCCATAGCCCCTGATACAATTTGCATTTCACCGGTTCGATAACGACCTACTTTAATTTTGTTCATACCACTATGTCCTGTCGGAAAAAGTGCTGAATGCCATCCGAACAGTCGTTTAGGTGTTAATGGCTTCTGGTAATTTTGAGTCGCGTCAAGCATCATTTCCACAACACCTTCTACGTTTCTGTTTGGAGTATTAAGTCCGGCTATCTTAATACCTAATCGTCTTGCAATGGATGAGCGAACTTGGTCGTAGTCGAGTTTTTCTCCTTCGATTTCAGATGATTTAATAACGTCAAGTGTTAAAGTTGCAAGTGTCGCTTCTTCCTTCGTCTTAAAACCGAGGGTATTCATTTGCCCGATAATCTTACCTTGCAAGTTTCTAACCTCTCCGAATAGGGCATTGATGTCAGTTTCCCGCCATGTGAAGTTCGTCCAGTTTTTATATTCGTAGATGTATTTTACCACTGTTTAAAGGTATACCTGCGGTAAATATACCATTTATTCTCCGCAAATATGCGGTAATTATTAAATTTATTCTCCGCATTCAACGCAGTATAAAGCCGGTTTATGCGTTGGTTTGTTTAATGATGAATGAAGCAAAAACCCTACCACCATTATTTTCAGCTACTCGCCGTTGGGCTTTCGAAGCGGCACAGATTATTTTTTTATTGACAATGATAACCTAAAAATGGGCTGCGCCGGTTTGGCGCGCTGTGTGCTTGCAAGCTCTGAGGAACACCGCTTAACCTGGTACTAACAGAGGATTTTAATTTCACAGAAAATTAAATTACGGCTTTTTGCACTTTGGAAATAATGAATTATTTTGGAAGCTAAAAATTTAACTATTCGAAAAATATAGGCAAACTGAAATTACTTTCTCTTTTTGCTTCAACTCTAATCTGATTTTATGAAAAAAACTTTCTACTCTTCTCTGCTTCTTGCGGTTGCTTTTTCGACGACAATTCTAGCTTCCACAAGTCCTAAAACGGTTTATTCGGTTCCTGCAGACAAGGCCGAAAAGATTAAGGATAATTTTAACAAGGGTGAATTTTCCACAAGTTCTTTTGCTTTTACCGAGAACAAAGGGCAGGTGATGGGTTACGATGGCTTACCGCACCCTGAAGTGAAGTTTTCCTTCCAACAGGGTGGCACACAAATTTTTCTTTTGGAAAAGAGCATTGCCTATCAGTTCACAAAAATGCACTATCCCGAAGGGTATCTGGAGATGATGCGCGACAAAGCCGGCTTGGAAGACATGGAGAAGTTGCAGGACTTGCAAAAACAAATCCGCACTGAGTCTTTTCGTATGGACATGACTCTGGTGGGTGCCAATAAGAATTGTGAAATAACGACAAAAGGAAAAAGTACCGACTATATTAATTTTTATAACCGCAATGTGTTGGATGTGCATTCGTATAGCCAAGTGACCTACCACAATGTTTACCCCGGGATTGATTGGGTAATTTATACAAAAGGCAAAGAGGTGAAATACGATTTTGTGGTAAAACCTGGTGCAGACCCCTCCAGGATAAAAATGCGATTTGACCATCAGGAAGGCTTAAAATTAAATGCAGATGGCAGTATTACTATGGAGAACAGTTTGGGAAGCATCACAGAAAAAGCACCGGAGAGTTTTCAGGCAGGCAAAACTATTTTGACAAAATTTAAATTAATAGAGAATACACTTTCGTTCGAGCTCGGAAATTATGATGCCCATAAAATCCTCATTATTGATCCTATTTTAGTTTGGGCTACTTATTATGGTGGATCTGGAGGGGATATTGGCGAATCTTCGAGTGTTGATGGATTCGGTAATGTTTATCTGGCAGGATATACAAGTTCAGGAAATGCAATTGCCTCCAGTGGTCATCAAAATTCTTTTGGAGGATTTATTGATGCATTTTTGGTTAAGTATAATGGTATTGGAATAAGGCAATGGGCTACGTATTATGGAGGAATTGAATTGGACCTTGGTCGTTCATGCACAATTGATATTAACGGTAATGTTTTTTTATCTGGCTATACTGAATCAAGTACTAATATTTCGTTAACTGGACATCAAAATGTTTACGGTGGTAACGGTGACGCTTTTTTGGTTAAATTTAATAGCAGCGGAGTCAGACAGTGGGGAACATATTACGGAAGTAATGGAGGCGATGCAGGAGAATTTACTAAGATAGATGGAACAGGAAATGTTTATTTAGTTGGGGCCACTCAATCAACAGTTAGTATATCTTCTGGCGGGCATCAAAATGTATATGCTGGAGGAAGCCAGGATGCATTTTTGGTGAAATTTAATAACAATGGCGTGAGGCAATGGTCTACTTACTATGGAGGGGCTGGCGACGAATCTGGTTTTGCATGTTCAGTTGATGGTAGTGGAAACGTATTTTTAGTGGGCAATACAACTTCAACAGCCGGTATTGCCATTGGGGGGCACCAAAATATTTTTGCTGGGGTAGGTGATGCTTTTTTAGTAAAGTTTAATACTAGTGGCATAAGGCAATGGGGAACATATTATGGTGGTTCTGCAAATGATGATGGTATCTCTTGTTCAACGGATGGAACAGGCAATGTTTTTATAACAGGAACTACTTCATCTACAACAAATATTGCTATCGGTGGCCATCAGAATTTTATAAGTGGGATGTTTGATTCGTTTTTAATAAAGTTTAATAGTAATGGTGTCAGGCAATGGGGGACTTATTATGGCGGTAACGGGAATGATGAGGGTCATTCGTGTACATCAGATGGGTTGGGTAATGTTTTTTTGGTAGGAGTAACAGGATCTAGTGTTGGCGTTGCGTATAGTGGACATCAGAATGTATATGGGGGTGGTTTAGATGCCTTTCTAGTAAAATTCAATGGTAATGGTGAAAGACAATCGGCTTCTTATTATGGTGGTAGCGGGGAAGATAGAGGTTATTCCGTTAGCACAGAAATATCCGGCAATATTTATTTAGCAGGTTATTCCTGGTCCACTTCTGGTATTGCCTCTGGAGGACATCAAAATATTAATGGTGGGGGGAATGATGCCTTTTTGGTAAAGTTTTGTGATACTCCAAATCAACCTTCAGTGATTACTGGCAACACGCTGGTTTGTTTTGGGGCTGCGCAAAGCTATTCTGTAACCAATGATCTAACGGCAACAAGTTATTCCTGGTCTGTTCCGGGTTCATGGTCCGGCACATCAACAACTAATATTGTTTCGGCAACAGCCGGTGCCACCGGTATTTTAAGTGTAACGGCTAATAATGCCTGCGGGGCAAGTCCGGCAAGAACCATAAACATTACTTCCAATCCTCTTCCCACTGTTAGTGTCAACAGCGGTTCCATCTGTCAAGGCAATTCATTCACCATTACTCCAAGTGGTGCAAATACCTACACGATTCAAGGTGGTAATGCTGTAGTATCGCCAAATGCTAATGCAAATTATACCATCATGGGTACAAGTGCTCAGGGCTGTGTGTCACAGAATTTTGCAACATCGAGTGTAACAGTTAATCTAAATCCAACAGTTACAGTCAATAGTGGTTCTATTTGTCAGGGCGCTTCGTTCACCATTAGTCCAAGTGGCGCGAATACCTATACCATTCAAGGTGGTAATGCTGTAGTATCGCCAAATTCAAACGCAAGTTATACGGTTATGGGCACCAGTTCACAGGGTTGTGTTTCCCAGAATTTTGCAACATCAAGCGTAACGGTTAATCTTAATCCAACAATTACTGTCAATAGCGGTTCCATTTGTCAGGGCAGTTCGTTCACCATTGCTCCAAGTGGTGCGAATACCTATACCATTCAAGGCGGTAATGCTGTAGTGTCGCCAAATGCTAACACAAGTTATTCGGTGATTGGTACAAGTGCTCAGGGTTGTGTTTCCCAGAATTTTGCAACATCGAGTGTAACAGTTAATCTCAATCCAACAGTAACTGTTAATAGCGGTTCCATTTGTCAGGGCAGTTCGTTCACCATTGCTCCAAGTGGTGCAAATACCTACACGATTCAAGGAGGTAATGCTGTAATATCGCCTAATGCTAATTCAAGTTACACAGTACTCGGCACAAGTGCTCAGGGCTGTGTTTCACAGAATTTTGCCACGGCCAGTGTGACAGTTTATTTGAATCCAACCATCACAGTCAACAGCGGTGCTATCTGTTTTGGTGAAAGTTTTACACTTGTGCCTTCAGGTGCCAGCACATACACCAATGTGGGATTTGGCTCCAATCTGGTGGTGAGTCCGACCAGCAATACTTCTTTTACAATTATCGGAAGCAGTGCTGAAGGCTGCGTAGCAGGTGCTCCGGCCATTGCCAACGTAAGCGTTAATGCCTTACCTGTTGTTACAGTTAACAGCGGTGCTATTTGCAGCGGACAAAGTTTTACACTAAACCCGGGCGGTGCCAGCAGCTATTCCTATAGCGGAGGTTCGGCAGTGGTGAGTCCGAATGTGAACACTTCCTATACGGTAACAGGTACTAGTGCTGAAGGTTGTCAGGCAACAGCTGTTTCAAACGTTACTGTAAACCCTTTGCCAAGCATAAGTATCAGCGGCACAGTGGAAGTCATTTGTTCGGGAGAGAGCGTTAATTTAACCGCCACCGGTGCATCGAGCTATACCTGGAGCGAAGGTTCAACTGGCAGTACAATCAGCACCACACTAAATTCCACTACTACCTATAGCGTGATCGGTACAGATGCAAACGGTTGTGCGAATAACGCACAGGTTACTCAAAATGTTGATGCTTGTTTGGGAACAATCCAGTCGGCATTCGATAGCCAGCAGTTGGCGGTTTACCCGAACCCCAACACTGGAACTTTTTTTATTGAGAGTACTCAATCTTTGGATGTGACAATTTATAATGCCCTTGGTCAGTTAATTTTACAACAAAGGCTAACGGAAGGCAAGAACAGCATTCAACTCAATGAAGAGGCAAAGGGTATTTACATTTTACAAGTAAACCAAAGCGGCAGAATAAGCAACTACAAACTTGTAAAGGAGTAAGTCAATCTGTTTCAGAAGGATAACAGAAAGCAACTACTTGAAACAATTTTGGGGACGATTTACAGATTGCGATTTGGTTAATAACCTAAGGTATAAGAGAAGAATGAAAAATATCAGTTAAAATTAGAATTTACTAAATCACAAAAAAATATTTTGAAATTTCGCCAACTCATTCGATTATCAATTATCTTGCGCGGCAGGAAGTGTTTCAGAACAAAAATTTAACTTCAGAATATGAAAATTAGAATTCTTCAACCTACAGCTTTGGTTGTTCTTTTAATTGTTTCACTCAATCAAAATTTGAATGCCCAGCAGGGTACTTTAAGTTCCGGAAATGATATAACCGGTGCAGGTGGAAGCATAAGTGAATCTATAGGCCAAACTAATTATGTAACCCTTAGCTCCAACACACATATCATTACGCAGGGACTACAGCAAACTTATATTTTGATTGAAGAGACATCATTGGAGTCAATTCATGAAAGTGTACAATTGAAAGTTTATCCTAATCCTACTAACGAGTTTGTGATTTTGGAATTTGAAAATTATCAAACCGAAAAAATCCTGCTAAAGATTACAGATTTAAGCGGAAAACTGCTTTTTGAAGAAGTTGTCAATAATGCCAAAACAAAGATTGACCTTAAGAATTTCGCTAATGGTAAATACCAATTGAGTCTAATCCTAAATAATTTATCTTTTAAAACGTATAATATCATTAAAACACAATAGTATGAATAAACTGTTTTTTTATCTTTTTCTCTTTTGCTCAAGCGCAAGTGCCTTTGCACAGGCACCGAATAAAATAAGCTATCAGGCTGTAATAAGAAATAATCTAAATGCTTTAGTCGTTAATTCATCCGTATCCGTTAGAGTAAGTCTATTACAAGGCAGTATTAATGGAACACCTGTTTATTCTGAGACTCATCAAGTAATTTCTAACCTTAACGGATTGATTACACTTGAAATAGGAAATGGTAATGTGATTGCAGGAAGTTTTACAACTATAGCCTGGGCAAATGGGCCTTATTTTATTAAAACTGAAGTAGATCCTAGTGGAGGAAGCAATTACTCAATTGTCGGCACATTTCAACTGTTAAGTGTACCTTATGCTTTGTACGCTGAAACATCCGGTAGTTCTCTGCCAGGTCCGCAAGGTCCTACAGGTCCTCAAGGAATTGCCGGCCCTGTAGGAGCTACAGGCCCCCAAGGACCAATAGGTTTAACAGGTCCCGCAGGAGCTACAGGTCCAATTGGACCAACAGGAGCAACCGGTGCTACGGGTCCACAAGGCCCAACTGGTGCAACAGGTCCACAAGGTCCAATTGGTTTAACCGGACCGGCAGGCCCTGCAGGTCCAACGGGAGCCACAGGCCCGATTGGACCAACAGGAGCAGCCGGTGCTACGGGACCACAAGGTCCTATAGGTTTAACGGGACCGGCAGGCCCCGCAGGACCAACAGGCGCTACAGGACCAATTGGACCAATAGGGGCAACCGGGCCTGCGGGAACTTATACGGCTGGTGCAGGGATAAGCATTACCGGAGGAACCATCAGTGCAATCAGTCCAACACTGGTATACTCATCGGTGGGTGGCACCACAAACTTCACTTATCAAACAACTGGCAATTGGAATACAATGGCAGATTTGACAACAACCATTACTTTGGCAAATGCGGCTTCTGTTTTTATAAGTTATCAATTTGGGAGTGTAGTTCTCTCTAATAGTTTTATTATAGGTTATATTGCAAGTCGAGTAATGATTAATAATTCTGAGGTATTACCATTAAGACATATTACGTCTGCAGGAGCAGTAACAAACGGACCTCAAGTCCCTTTTGCAACATCAAATGGAAGTACAATAATTAATTTACCAAGCGGCACTCATGTAATTACAGTTGAATATGCATGTATTGTTCCCTATCAAAATCAGGCAAGTTCTCCTAATTTTTACTCAAGAAATTTAACAGTTAAGGAATTACGATAAATGAAAAATCCGCCGATGAATTTTGATTTTTTTTATCGTTTTAGAAGTTTTCTAAAAACTACCTAAGGAGGTATTTCCCACAGGCTTATTCCTTTATACTTCGTTGAGTCAAACCAGTCGGCTCATCCGAAAGCTCGAGACACCCCCTGTTAATTTGCCATTTGCTTGGATGCTTCTAAGCTATTGCCTTCAAGGTCTGCTTCCTATTTCGGTGGTTAGGGCTTTGTAATAAGTGTCTGCCCGCACTTTTGAAAAATGGTCAATGATTAAACCTGTTGCACCGAATACAATTAATGCTAGTCCAATCGCCCTGAGCAGATGATTGCTGGTGAAGAGGAAAAAACCAATGGCAATGGCAAAACTAAGCGATGCAATGAGAATGGTTATTTTATAGAGGTATTGAAAATTTTCCACTCTCTTTTTTTCACTTTGCACAAACGCGAATGGGTCTTTTTGAAAGGCTTCTTTGTATTGAACAAGTTTCTTTTTGTTGCTTGCAATACCCGAAAGCGCAGTCACCAGAAAAAACAGACCAACAATTGCAAAGGGAAGAATAACTGCTTTGGAATTTGGCGTTTCGCCAAATTTCCAAAACAGTACACTGCAAACGATAGTCAACAATCCGAATGAGCCAAACAGGGTGGCTTCAAAAATTTCTCCTTTGACCCAATGGGTAGTGTGTTGAATAAAATCCATTTCTAACGGGTTAGGTTCTCAGGAATAGAAGTGTATAAAGGTTTTATGTTTTTACCCAGAATCAATTTGAACATGGTGACTCCACCTGAGGAAATGGGCTTAATTATGGAGTTCACCAGTTGTTTTTGAAAGGCTTTTTCCGGTAGTAACTTTTTCATAAACTCGTACATTCTAGCATCCCCACCTGCAATGATGTTTAGTCGGCCACCTTTTGGATTATTTGCTTCTTTAAAAACTTGCATAGCCACAATTTCAGGTGCAGTTACAGAAGTAACTGACGATTGTGCCCCTAAGAAATTTGTATAATACTATTTATAGTTTTTAGCGTAAACAGGGTCATTACCATTTGCTCCGTGGTCTAATTTTGTAAATATTTTAGTTGCGTGAACCCCAGGGTAGACTGTTTTGACTTCGATACCATAAGGTTTCAACTCAATTCCTAAACTTTCACTTATTCCCCGAACTGCCCATTTACTGCCACCGTAACTGGCAATGTAGGGATAATTGAATCTTGCACTGGCCGATGAGAAATTGATAAACAATCCGTTTTGGTTCTCACGAAAGTGTGGAATAAACGCTTTTGTTATCGCCATCAATCCAAACACATTGGTTTTGAATTGTTTTTCAATTTGCTCCATGCTGCTTGTTTCAGTGGGGCCCATAAGGCAGTACGCGGCGTTGTTCACCACTACGTCAATTTTCTTGAAGTCAGCAATCACTTTTTTTGTTACTTCAGTGACCTGGGCATAGTTCGTTATTTCCAACTCGTAGAGTTTAACGCGTTCCATCCCTTTGAACAAATCGGGATGTTCCGATTTGTTTCTGACTGTGGCGGCTACTTTCCAGCCCTTGTTTGCAAATAACTCGACCATGGCTTTTCCAAAGCCGGAGTTGGTTCCTGTGATAAATACTGTTTTGCTCATTTTTTTTCGTTTTATTTTAGTTTATGCCAAGTAGCCGTGCGTCCAATTAATGAAAACCCAATGTAGCCCCTCAATTGAAGCTTGCCGTTTTCTATCCAGGCTTTGCAATCGTATGTTTTACCGCTGGGTGGATCGTAAATGGTGCCGTCTATATAATTTTCATCCTCAAATTTTAAACCCGATAGGTTAACAATTCCGATAAGGTTTCTGTTTCTTTGTTTGACATCCGGATTGTTACTGTCTTTTTTTGATGTTTTTCCGTCAGCTTCCACTATTTTGTTTCCCCACAGCAACTTACCGTAATAGAGGTTGCCGCTTTTGAAAACCTCCATTCTGGCATCTTTTGTGTCTGTTTCCCAAACGCCTACAATGGCATCTGCTTTGTTTTGAGCCGTTAGGCCTGTGATGGCGATGAAGAACATCGCGATTGTTGTTTTGATTTTTTTCATTGTTGTTTTTTTTTTGGTTTTTATGATTTGTAAATGATTGACTAATCAGTCATATTATATGGTAAAAAAAATTAGCTTAACATGTCCCACAACAGGTCAAACGTGGTCTGTATGGTTTCGTGCTGTTTCTTTTTAGATAGATTCTTAGAAGTTATAAATTGATACAAACCAAATACCTGATGGGTAATGAGTGTATAGAGAAGGTCAGCGGGTAATTGTTTTAGAACCTTCTGCTTAATTCCTTTTTGAATCAGCGTTAAATGAGGTTCCACCTGTTTGTTCAAAATGGTTTGGTCTATCTTTCCGATGTAGGGGGAAGTGTGCACTTGTTGAATAAATTGAAAATGAGTGGGGTTATCCAATGCCCAATAGAGTGAGGACAAGATTTGAGTTTTGATGGCCTCTTTTATGTCTGCCTGGTGGTCTGTGTTTTTTGAGACATATTCCGCCAAGTCCTCCTTAATGTGAATGTATAAGTCAATCACCAAATCGTCTTTAGTTTTGAAGTATTGGAAGAGTGTTCCATTGGCCACACCTGCTTCTTGTGCAATTTTGCTTGTAGCTGTGCCGTGGAAACCATGGTTGACAAACAGTTTAAGGGCTGCGTTGAGGAGGAGTTCTTTTTTGTCCATTTGTATTATGATTGACTAATCAGTCACAAAGGTAAGAGTTTTTTTTGATATCAAAATAAATTTCAAAAATATTTTGTTGGGGTAATGTTTTTAGTCTGTTGTGCCTTTAAAGCTAACTATTTGTTTGACCTTATTTGTTCGATTACAACTGCTTACAAGCGGTTACACTTACATTTAATCGATTGCAAATGCTTAATCTGTATATAATATATTGAACAATAAATTCATAGAGGATTTTGCGGGGTTCTTTTTAGAATGCTATAATCCGTAGCAAGGCGCTGCTTGGAATTGGGGTAAATTCGTTCAAAGATGTTCAAGGGTTCAATGTTCAAGAGTTCAATGTTCAATGGTTCAAAAGTTCAATGTTCGATGTTCAAGAGTTCAATGTTCAAGGGTTCAACCCTTCGACTACCCCTTCGACTCCGCTATCGCTTCGCTCAGGGCAAGGCTCAGGACAAGCTACTCGGGGCAAGGCTCAGGGCAAGGCTCAAGGTGACAGGGTTCAATGTTGTTCAAAGGTTCAATGTTGTTCAAGGGTTCAAAGATGTTCAATGGTTCAAAGTTCAACACTTCGACTCCACTTCGATGAACTCAGTGCAAGGCTCAGGGTGACACGTTCAAGAGTTCAATGTTCAAGACGCGAAATAGGGCATGCGGTGGATGTGATGGTGGATAGGATTTTACGTTGGTTAACTTCTAAAGCCGGCGAAGGGAATAAATTGGTTTTATTGAGATATAATAGTTTATGGAACTGGTACAAAAGTTACCGAAAGGGAAGTAAAGTTGTTTGAATGAATTGTTTAAATCCACGAAAAACAGACAACTGAGCAAATCGGGAGCAAATCATAATAAACTTGGCAATACGATTTAAATAATTTATTCTGTCGCCAGTTGAATAGTTTGCCTGCCCTTATCGTTTTCCGCTGTTAGCAAATAAAATCCGTTAGTGTTAGGCCCTAAATCAATTTCATGCTCTCCTTCCTTTAGTGAAGTTGTGTAAACCAATCTGCCAAAACTATCAGTAATGGTTATTTGAGTTGAATGCTTCAATACAATTTTAAAAACACCTTGACTAGGGTTGGGATAAATCAAAACTTCTGAACCTTCGTTCGTTATATTATTTAGGCCGGTACATGGAAATACACTTACCGTAAAATTCGTTGAATTTCGACAATTGTTGCTATTCTCACCTAGAACGGAATATGTACTTGTGTTTACAGGGGCTAACGCAATAACAGACCCTGTGGCAGCCGTGCTCCATGTAAAGCTGTTTGCACCAGTGGCTGTGATGATGGCAGAATTGCTTGTGCAAATAATAAAATTACCGGTAAGACCAATCGTTGGCAATGGCAGCACATTGACTGAGAACGTGGACACTTGCGTGCAACCGTTGATGTTGTTTGTACCAATAACTGAATAGGTACTGCTGTTGGCGGGTGAAACGGTTAAAACAGACCCTGTAGCAGCGGTGCTCCAAGTGTAACTGTCAGCACCGGTGGCTGTTATAACGGCGGAATCATTTGCGCAAATTGTGAAATTGCCGGTTAATGCAATCGTAGGCCAGGGCCCTGCCAGCAGCACCGTTTGCGTAATAGTATCTGTCTGACACATTCGTTTCGCAACCATTTTTACTGTATAAGTGCCGGGCGAAGAAAATTGATGGGAAGGGCTCCAGAGTGTGGAGGTATTCGCAGCTCCCGAACCAGGATCCCCGAAGTTCCAGAATACAGAACCGATGTTCTCTGCCGATGCTGAACAACTTGAAAAAGAGGAAGCAGACACAGGAACAAAGCTAAATGAAGTACAACTCAGAGATTGACTAATAAAAGACAGGGGAGCCAGGGTGTTTTGAATAAACCCGCTGCAAAAGTTAGGGAGTGCCAGTCCACAGGAGGCAGCGCCTATGGACTGTTGTTGTAAAGAAAAACCACAAGCTGCTCCTGAAAGATTCGGGCTGTTGATAACACTTAACGAGGGGTTGGATGCACAATAAATTTTACCATCCGGGGCTACTTGCATACCGTAAATACTTGTATTACCTGTGCTGAAGGTCTGAAGTGAGCCAACGATAGCGCTGTTTGTTCCGGCACAAAGATCCCATTGGTAAAGTTGTTTGGTACCCGGTGATGAAACATAAAATTTAGTCCCGTCAGGTGAAAATTCGCAAGCGAAAAGATCGCCAAGCCCGGTTCCTGCAGTAAGCACCAAGGGTGTGGCCATAGAGGCATCCAATGAGAAAAATTTTCGGCGAATCTCAACGGTGTAATATCCGGGCCCGCTTCCTGGTTTTTCTGCAATAAGTGCCCATTTGGATCCGTCCGGAGCAACTTTTAACCATTTATCGAGGTAAGACCCTGCTGTGGTAAAGGAAGATGAAGAGGAAGTATAGGCAAAGACACTTGTAAGAGACTGTCCATTTCTAATTTCCCAATGATTAAATTGATTTCGTGTAAGCGCCTGAACAAGGTCACAACCAACTCCGGCAACAACATGTTCGATGGCACCAGTTACTATCACATCATTTTTCGATACAACAGACCCTAATCCAGCTGCCAAACTCATGTTTACAATGCTTTTGGAAAAAGGTGCACTGGTAAACACGTAAAACATGTTGCTGTTTGTTCCACTGGGAGCGATTACCACATTCTGTAAAGCACTTGCAGAGCCTGAAAGTCCTGTGCCATTTGCCATTACCTGATGTTGGCTATTCCATATAGTAGCACCATCTGTATAAAACAACAGATTGCCTGAAGCATCTGAAATACTCGACATTCCTCCATTGGTGTTCAGGTTTGTGTTGCTGATAACAGTTGGCGGGGAAGTAACAAAATCTAATCCGGCATTGGCACCGAAATACCATTTGCTGTTTTGCAATTGTGCATTACACACTATTGCATAAAAGAATACCAGTGTAAAAAAGAATCGAAACATACCTCATGATAAAAATAAACATCCTCTATAAAGTTTGCAAGTGAAAATGTTCAGGATGTTTTACTGATTACGTTTTGTATACAGGCACTTCATTGAACGTGATGGCTTGTTCGGTATTTAACACCTGTTCTTTTACTGCCATTATCATGGCTTTGTTGGCTGTAAACAACTCCCTGTTAAAATTGATAAAGGTGGTTAAATCCAATTCATTGAGCTGCGCTTGTTTTGCCTCAGCGTAAAATTCAGTTAAGGCTTTCATAAAATTGGATTCCACTTTATTGAATACACGCTTGAGTTCCTGATAATCCACTTCCTGATTGTTTTCCAACATCAGGCTAAGGTAACGGTACAATTCAACAGTTTCTTCTTTGCTTTTGATAAACAACGCGTATTTAAGGTTTTTGGAGGATTGACTCAGGTTCATGATATCGTTTTTAATATCTTTCATGCTCTTCGTTGCGTGCATACTGCTCCGGGCAGATGATACCATTTGATCTAATTTCTGAAGGTCTTTACCATTGAGCTTGTCCTTTAATGCCAAATAAAATGCTTGCAATTCTCCCTGAATTAATTTTAGCAAATCGTATTTTTCCGAGTCAGTTTTTTCCTCAAATTTTTTTATCTCGTTTAATCTGTTGTATTCAGCAACGTTGTTTAGCCAATCACATTTTACTTCAAACACACCCAGACTGTATACCATGCAATTGTGCAAAAAATAAGCAGTTTCAAGTTTAAAAAGTTCTAAGGCGGTTTGAGGGTCCTTAAGATCAGCATGCTGTATGTAAGATGCAGCCGATTTTTCAGCACCCTTAAACACAAGTTTTAAAAACTTTACGTAAGGATGTAAAAGAGGAATAAAAAACAGAACACCGGATAAATTAACAACAGTTGAAAAGGTTATCAGCGCAATTAATGGATCTTGGATGTTCAAAATATGAAGAATTAAATTGAGCAAAGGACTTATCAACACAAAAGCAATTAGTGTTAAAATTAGGTTAAACACCAAATTCCCAATGGCAATCTGTTTTTTTACTACGCTCCCGCCAATGCTGCTCAATACAATTTTTATAGTTGTACCGGTTTCTGAACCTAGAACCAAGGCGACCGCTGCAGGAAAGCTTACCGCACCAACATGAAGCGCAGAAAGCGTTAATGCGGTTGTTACTGAGCTGGATTGAACTAGTAGAGTAATGATAAACCCAATGCCTAAAAACACATAAAGCGGCATCGCCTCATATTTCGAAAAATCAAACTGCTGAACCTGTGATTCCATGGCCGTTTTCATAAAAGACAAACCAATAAATAACAACCCGAAACCTAACAGAAAATGCCCTGTTTGTTTTATTTGTTCGCGATGATTGAATAGGATGAGCATAAAGCCACCCATAAATACAGCCGGATGTGCCAACAATTCAATGTTGGTGTTAAAGCCCAGTGTGGCTAACATCCAACCCGACACCAGGGTGCCAATATTCGCGCCCAAAATAATGGCCAAAGCATTTTTTAAACTAAATACACCGGCACCAACAAAGGCCAACACCATCAACGAAACCATTGAGCTGCTTTGCAATACAGCGGTAACACCGGCACCTCCAGCAATTGCACCCAAAGTGGTTTTGGTCACCTTTTGTAAAAAGAGTTTGGCTTTTCGACCAACCAGAAATTTTAAAGAGGTTTCCATTTGCTGCATGGCAAATAAAAAAAGCCCCACCCCGGCAAGTAACTTTACAATTTGAAGAAACACTTCCATTCAAAAACCCAAAAATACAGTTCAATGGTATAGAAAATCGCGTTAAGAATGAAATAATCTGCCACTTATTTCGAGTGATATTGCTTAACCCAAATTGTTGTGTTTTAAATTAAGGCGTTTTTTAATTCTTCGCTTACAATATGAAAGCCTTAATTTTTTAACCCTGCATCCTTTGAACTTTTGAACCCTTGAACCTTGAACTTTCAACCGTATAGCCTCTATTTTTTATCCAGTATGGAAAGGTACAGCTCCTCCACTTTTTTCCTTGCCCAGGGTGTTTTTCTTAAAAAGGTTAAACTGGAATTGATGCTTGGATTGGATTTGAAACAATTGATGTTGATATGGTAGGCCAGGCCATCCCAGCGGTAATGATGCACCAGATGTTCCAGGATATCTTTTAGTGTTTTGCCGTGTAAGGGATTGTTTTTTTGCTCCATACAATTGTGTAATCAATATGTTCTTTAGGATAAATTACCGAATGTTTATCCACAAACACAAATTACACGCTGTTGAAATTCGGATATTTGCAGAATGAATTGGAAACACATCACCAACCCCGGTCACATCACTCAAATTAATGAGGAATCGAAACAACAAAACGTCCTGATTTTTAAACACAGCACCCGATGTTCCATTAGCGATGCAGCGCTTGGTCGTTTAGAAAGAAATTGGAAGGATGAAAACCTAAACCAGTTGAGTTGCTACTATCTGGATTTGATTCAATACCGCGATTTGTCTGATCTAATTTCAAAAACATACGGAATACACCATGAATCGCCACAAGCGCTAATTATAAAAGACGGCAAGTGTGTATTTTCTCAAACGCATTCCCAAATCCGGCTTAGCGAGCTCTTGCAAGCCTGAGGTTTGGTTGTAATTCAAAAATCGTTACATTGTGCTGAGTAAATTTTAATTTCCCTCCTATGAAAACACTCTGTTTTGTAATTGCTCTTTTGTTAGGTTTCCAGGGCAAAGCCCAGTTAGAAGTAGCCGGAGTAAATGTGCCGCTGGTGTTTAAAAGCGATGAAAGCGCCCTGATTTTAAATGGCGCGGGCATACGGGAAAAGTATTTTATGGACCTCTATGTAGGGGCCTTGTACCTCAAAGCCAAATCCAAAGAGGATCAAAAGATTATAGATGCGGACGAAAGCATGTGCGTGAAACTGCATATCGTTTCCGGCATGATTACCAGCGAAAAAATGACAACAGCCGTGGATGAAGGTTTTCAGAAATCTACCAAGGGTAACACAGCACCCCTGCAATCAAAAATCACTCAATTTAAGGCAGTGTTTGCTGAAAAAATTAATAAAGGTGATGTGTACGACCTGGTTTACGATAAAAGCAAGGGCACTTTGATTTATAAAAATTCAAAATTACTGACGTCCATTCCCGGCCTGGATTTCAAAAAGGCCCTGTTTGGCATCTGGCTCTGCAGCGAGCCGGCCGATGAGGGATTAAAAAAGAAGATGTTGGGTAACTAGACTATTAAACATCATTCCCCCAGTTTTCTAATTCTTCTTTACTCCACAAATCAGGGAAAAAAATTCTCCTCTGATATTTTGGCAACATGTATTTTCTCCAATCACTGCCGCCTGTAGCTTCTGCATTGCCTAGGTATTTTCCCGCTGCATGGTAATGGGCCATCACCCAGGTAACGTTTACCGTGTAATCGTAATGCCGCATGGCTTTGATGAGTTCCGGGTTTTTTCTAACCGCTTCAGGCAATTGCTTAAACCGTGTCCAAAGATTGGTTTGATTGTAATATTCCATTTTGTCGAGAAACTCCTGCTTATAACGTTTTTCAAAGTTGGTCAACAAAGCGTTCTTTTTTCCCGTGGCATGGTCTTTGCCGGCTGCCTGCCAATACAAATGTTCAAAGGCATGTTCGTATGGCGTGTTTCTGTCGATGGTAGCACGGAAACGGTTATCAATCAGATTGATTAATTCCGTAGATGAAAATTCAATCATGCGGTACTGAGCGCTTTGAAACCCACTGGCCGGCGTTAGGGTGTTTCTGAACTTCATGTACTGTTCTTTTTCCATGCCGTCGCCCATAATACTGAAAGAAGAAGACAACATGTCAAAATACCGGCTGATGCGACTCAATTTTTCTGTAAAAAAATCAGCACTGACTTCTTTTAAACGACTCACCTGATCAATTTCCCAGAGTATCATTTTGAACAACAATTCGTTGATCTGATGGTACATGATAAATACCATTTCATCGGGCTGGGTGGTGCGTTGTATTTGTAAACTCAGCAACGCATCCGGTAAAATATAATCCCAATAGGTGATGGGTTGCGCCCAAATCAATCCTTCGAGGTGTACCTCCGGATTTTGATCCATGGCTTTGAATTTTTCTTCAATGCGTTTGTGTAATAATTCTGTGCTCTCCTTCATAGGGGTAAAATTACAATTCCAACAATATTATTGGCTTTTTTGAATAAATTTCTCCAGAAATAAAAAAGGGAGGAAATTTTTGTTCCTCCCTCTTTTCTATAAGGTTCCTCGTCGGGCCTGCTCAGCCTCAATAGATTCAAACAAGGCCTGGAAATTGCCTTTACCAAAACTTTTAGCGCCTTTGCGTTGTATTATCTCAAAGAACAGAGTAGGGCGGTCTTCCACCGGTTTGGTAAATATTTGTAAGAGGTACCCGTCTTCATCTCGGTCAACCATTATGCCCCATTTTTTTAATTCCTCCAAATCTTCTTCGATGATGCCAACGCGATCCTTCACGGTATCGTAATAGGTGCCGGGCACATACAAAAATTCCACCCCTCGCTTACGCATTTCAGAAATGGTAAACACAATATCATCGGTTGCTACTGCAATGTGTTGGCAACCCGGACCGTGATAAAAATCCAGATACTCTTCTACCTGCGACTTTTTTTTGCCTTTTGCTGGCTCGTTAATCGGAAATTTAATCCGTCCGTTACCGTTGGTCATCACTTTGCTCATAAGTGCCGTGTATTCTGTTGAGATATCCTTGTCGTCGAAAGTCACCAGATTAGCAAAGCCCATCACTTCCTCATAAAATTTCGACCATTTGTTCATAGCACCCAATTCCACATTGCCCACCATGTGATCGATGTATTTTAATCCGGTTGCCGAAGGACGGTATTCGGTCTCCCATTTTACAAAGCCGGGCATAAATACGCCTTTGTAATTTTTACGCTCAACAAAAACATGCACGGTTTCGCCGTAAGTATGTATACCCGAGCGCACAATCTCACCGTGTTCATCTTTGCTAACGGTTGGTTCAAGATAGGATTTGGCTCCACGTTTTGTGGTTTCCTCATAGGCCTTGCGGGCATCATCCACCCATAACGCAATCACCTTTACACCATCTCCGTGACGGCGAAGGTGATCTGATAGTTGACTTTCAGGATCAAAAGGCGAGGTGAGTACCAACCGAATTTTATCCTGCACTAAAACATACGATACTCTGTCGCGTAAACCGGTCTCCAATCCGGCATAAGCCAGCTCCTGAAACCCAAAAGCGGTTTTGTAGAAGTGAGCGGCCTGTTTGGCGTTGCCTACATAAAGCTCCACATAGTCGGTTCCGTTAATGGGTAAAAAGTCCTTGGCTTTTTCAAATACTTTTTCTCCACTGTAATCGTAATTTTTTACTGCTGTTAAATCTGCTGTTGCCATTGTGTATTGGTTTAATGGGTTAGTAATTCCTGTGTCATCCATGATTTGTAATAGTCCTTCACTTCATATTTAAGGGCTTCTTTGGTAATCTTAAGGGGATTAAAAGGATCAATCATTACCGCCAGTTCTTTGGTTTCCTTTTTACCAATGCTGCGTTCAATGGCTCCCGGGTGTGGACCATGCGGCACACCGGCGGGATGAAGCGTGAACTGACCCTTTTTGATGTTGTTGCGGCTCATAAAATCACCATCCACATAATACAATATTTCATCCGCATCAATGTTGCTGTGGTGATAAGGGGCCGGTACAGCATCCGGATGGTAATCGTACAAACGAGGAACAAAGGAACAAATCACAAAATTCTTGCCTTCAAACTGCTGGTGTATGGGTGGAGGCATATGGATGCGCCCTGTAATGGGCTCAAAATTGAAAATTGAAAAGGCGTAAGGATAATTGTAGCCGTCCCACCCAACTAAATCAAAGGGATGGGTGTCGTAAAGGTAGGGATAAAGCAAACCACGTTTTTTAATCATGATTTTAAAATCACCGCGCTCATCATGTGTTTCAAAACTGTGTGGCAATTTAAAATCTCGTTCACAAAAAGGCGAATGTTCTAGTAGTTGACCATATTCATTACGGTAACGCTTTGGTGTTTGAATCGGACTGTGAGATTCTACAAAAAGAATTTTGTTATCGCTCGAATCAAACTCCAGCTGATACACTGTGCCTCGTGGTATAACCACGTAATCACCATATTCAAAATCAACTGTGCCATACATGGTTTTGCAGCGGCCACTGCCTTTGTGTATAAAAAGCAATTCATCTGAATCGGCATTCTTAAAAAAGTACGCCTCCATGCTTTGACTTGGACACGCTATACCAATTTGCATGTCGTCGTTAAAAAAAAATACTTTTCTACTGTCGATATAATCTTCATCCGGCTCAACGTCGTACCCCATAAAACTAAGCGCCTTCAGATTATCCTCTAATGCAACTTGCGGACGAAGAGAAAACGCCTCGCCAATTTCTTTTACCATGGTGGGGGCGTTAAGATGATAGAGTAAAGAAGAGGTACTCGAAAACCCTTCGGTTCCGAACAATTCTTCGTGATAGAGTTGCCCGTTCTTTTGGCGAAAAACCACGTGGCGTTTTGCAGGAATTTTTCCTTGTTTTTGATAAATAGGCATGGTGTATTGTTTTTACAAAGAAGTCAACAATACCCTGAAAATAAAATGATAAATAGCGCCTCAAAAACTGACAAGAATCAGCAAAGCGCGTTGTGTGTTTATCCGAACATGTCGTAAAGCCCCCAAAAAAGAAGGAGCAAACCGGCCGAGGTAAAACCGTACATCACAATGGTAAACGATTCATTCGCATAATAATTTACAACCGTTAAACCAAATCCAAGCACCAGCAAAACACAAGCTATGCCCATTTTAGAGAGGCCTTGTTTCCTTTTTTTTGCATAATACACCATACGCACCTGGTCAACAATTTCATGAACCAATTCCCAGTCTCCGCATTTTTCAAAAAGACAGGTTCTGATGAAAACAAAATCCGGGTCGCGTTCCGTCATTTGTTTAGCAATCAGGTACAACTCTTCGGTATCTTCTTTACTCTGAGACATAAGTTTACTAACAACGAATATAATAATTGTTAGAAGAAAGCGAAACTGACCTTTATCATTGACACCGGTGTTAGGTTACCGTACCTTGGCCCAAAAAACCATGGAAACAGAAAACAAATTCGCTGATTTTTTAAGAAAGTCGGCCGACAAATTGGAAGCCTTACAAGTACAGGCTGCCTTGGGAAAGGCTGAGCTTGGCGACAGACTGGAAGAGGTTAAAAAAGACACCCTGGCTCACATCAACAGAGTGAAGGCAGATGCAAAGGCTTTGGCCGAAAAAGGTAAGGAAAAAGCTGAGGATGTGCTGGCGAAAATACAGCAGCTCGAAGTGCAGTTGGCTTTGGGCAAAGCAGAAACAAAAGAGGAATTGGAAAAACAAAAGAAAAACCTTGCTGATGCCATGCATAAATTAAAACAGGCCTTAGGGGTTTGATTAATCCCATTGGGTTTCGATTTGCCGGAATACGTGGTGCAAACTAACCGTATCGCTTTGAGGAAAGCGTGTAAACTGTATCTTTGCCGGGTATTTTAAAACGGGTAGTTTGTTCAAATTCATAGGTGCCGCGCTCGGCTATTTTTTATTTAGGGGTTTTTTTGGTGGAGTGCTTGGCTTTATAGCAGGCTCGGCCATTGATAATTATCTGGCTTCAGGAAGCAGTAAATCAGAGGGTAACAGTGAATTTGAATATTACCGTCGCCATTCTGCCGGACCCCGCAATGATTTTGCCACCATGCTCATGGTGCTCTCAGCCGCAGTCATGAAGGCCGATGGCAAAATACTTAAAGTAGAACTTGATTTTGTTAAGAATTTTTTCTCGCAACAGTTTGGTCCCAGGTTTAATCGAGAGCACCTTCAGGTTCTCAAACATTTTCTCGATGGGGCCGAAATTCCCTTATCGCAGATCTGCAACGACATTCGTTCGCGCACACAAGTTGAGGTGCGCATCCAACTTTTATATTATTTATTCGGCCTGGCCGGAGCCGACGGGAAAATAGAGGCTTCAGAAATTGGGGTGATTAAAAACATGGCCGCCCTGATGGACATTCCTGACAGAGATTTTGAAAGTGTGAAAAACATGTTTTTCAGGGATGTGAATTCGGATTATAAAGTTTTGGAGATTGAACCGAATGCAAGTGACGACGACATTAAAAAAGCCTACCGTCAAATGGCGGTGAGGTACCATCCGGATAAGGTGGCTCATATGGGCGAAGAATATCAGAAAGGGGCCAAAGAAAAGTTTCAAAAAATCCAGGAAGCTTACGAAAACATCAAAAAGCAAAGAGGTATAAATTAATACTGTACTTCAAAAAAACAGTTGTCCTGCTTATATTTGTGTCGAATGCCGATTACCACATTTTCATATCCTTTGGCCATGCTGGAATAGGATGAGGAAAAGAATGTTCTTTTTTTCAGAGTAAAGCAGGAAATTGAAGTCGATGTGAAAGAAATACAAGACATGATTGCTTATGCCAAAGAAGTGATGGGCGAAAAGCGCCACTACTGTGTGGTTGATTTTGGAAGCAACGTGATGTCTACCACCGAGGCCCGGGCGGTTTATGCTGCTTCTGATTATATCAATACTTTCAGGATAGCAGATGCTTTTCTTGTAAAATCGCTTGCTTTGCGCATTGTGGCAAATTTTTTTATCAAGGTTACACAACCCAGGGTTAAAACCAGACTATTTACTGATGAAACCGCCGCAATACAATGGCTGCTGTTGCAAAAAGACTAATTAGCAGGCAAGTCGATAAAAAAAACCCGTCGAGATAAGAATCAAGACGGGTTTTTAATGAGGGCAATTATGATTTATTTTTTCTTTGAATACCGCGAACGGAATTTGTCTACACGGCCTGCTGTGTCTACCAACACCTGTTTGCCGGTATAAAAAGGATGTGAGGTCATTGAAATATCAAGTTTAACCAACGGGTAATCGTTACCGTCTTCCCACTTTGCTGTTTCTTTTGTTTCAGCACAAGAACGGGTAAGAAAGGCATACCCGTTGCTCATGTCTTTAAATACACACAATCTGTAGTTTTCTGGATGAATATCTTTTTTCATGGTCTTGTAATTTTATAATCGGGCTGCAAATATACAACTAAGTTCTTGAATGGCAAATCAACTACCTTGAAAAGTTTTCAGCTTCAGGCATTCGAAAATTTTAAAGTTTTAGCAAATGTTAAACAGCTGCCCTTAGCCAAAATCCCAAGTCAAAAATCGATAGCGTGTTAAGATCCTGGTAGCCATTTTCGGAAGTAAGCGCCAAGAGTAGCGGCTTGTGGAGTTTTCTGCTGAAAGTATGCGTTAAAGCGGCCATAAAAAACCATCTAATTTCATAACCGCAAATGCCTTAAACCACCTCAGTATTTAGTAAAAAATCCGAACCTGGTATTTGGCATTAAATAGTTGATATACAAGTACATAATATCATTGTAAGCAAATACTTTTAACGATTATTTGTTTTTTAATTATCTTTAACTAATTTAGCACCCCAAGCACATTTAGCAAGGTGCTTTAATTATTCTTTATACAAAAAGTATGAAAAAACTGCTCACTACCATTGCCTTAACCATGGCTGCCGCTACAGGAACAGTGTTGGCCCAACAGGACCCTCAGTTCACACAGTTCATGTACAACAAACTCAGCTTCAACTCCGGGTATGCCGGTACTTCAGGTGGAATTTGTGGCGCATTGCAGTACAGACAACAATGGGCCAGCTTTGAAGGCGCTCCACAATCCATTGCTCTGAGCGGCGATATGGCGCTAAAAACATTACCCTTGGGTGTAGGTATCAACCTGATAACCGATCAAATTGGGCCCATGAGCACCTTGTTCCTTCGTGCTGCAGGCTCTTACCACATTAAAATCGGGGCCGGCAAATTAGGTTTGGGTTTGGATGTTGGCATGATTCAAAAAAGCATCACCTCCGACTGGATTGTGCCGGAGCCTTTGAAAAACGACCCTAGCATTCCGGGCTCAGGACCAAATTTTGATAACCCAGATTTAAACAAAGCTACTTTTGACTTAGGTTTTGGTGCGTTTTACCAAATCCCTGGAGAGTTCTACGTTGGGCTTTCAAGCACACACCTTCCGGCACAAAGCATTAAAGAAGGCGATTTGGAATACAAAATGAGCCGCCATTTTTACCTGATGAGTGGGTATACCTTCAAATTGAACCCATGGAGTAAACTTACACCACAATTCATGATGCGTTCGGATATTGCTGCAACCAATGTTGACATAAACCTCACTTACCTTTGGAGCGACATGATTTGGGTGGGTGGAACTTATCGCACCGGCGCCAATGTACCGGCCATTTTAGCAGGCTTCCAGGGCAAGGCAGGCTATGCCAACACGATAGGCTATAAAATTGGATTTTCTTACGATTTAAACACATCGGCCACCAATAAATATTTTGGTCCAACCTATGAAATTCTTCTTGGTGTGTGTTATACCCCTACTATTAAGAAGGAAACTTCTTATGGTAACGAGCGTTATTTAGATTAATCAAATTAAACCGTAACCTTAAATTGTAAACGACGTTTAAGCCATTTACCACTTTAATTAATGTTCAAAACTTTTATACCTTTGTAACCTTAATTAAAGTTGTGGTTATAAACCTAAACAAGTAACATGAAAAAACTATTGATTTTGGCCTCTTTTATCGCTGTAGTCGCCGGTTGTAACCAACGAACGGGCGAGTTAGTGGGTGTTATAGGCCGCGAAAAATGGTATCAGCCTGATCCTTTCGGTACCCTGTTCATTCCTATGGGCAGCTACCATATGGGCCCCGATGATGAAGAAGCTGCAATGGCGCACACCACAAAATCTAAAATGGTTTCGGTTCAAGCGTTTTATATTGATGATTCCGAAATCACCAATAACGAATACAGACAGTTTGTTTACTGGGTAAAAGACTCCATCGCCCGACGTTTGCTTATAGCCGGTGGTCAAGAGGAAGATTATGGTATCACGCAGGAAGATTTTCTTTCCCAATGGCCTGTTTATACTGGAGACAATAACCTGCAAGAGCCTTATGTAAACTGGGAGCCAACCATCGATTGGGACAGCCCGGATGAAGATATCCGCGGCATTCTAAACCCAATGTATCTGCCTGAAAACGAGCGTTTTTACAACAGAAAAGAAATTGATACCCGTAAACTCAATTACGAATATTACAGAATCGACATTCGCCTGGCAGCCAGCAAATCCAACCGCTTTGTTCCCAGTAAATCACCTGATCAGTTGAAAAAAATTGATTACATCAACGGTGTTACGCTAAACGATGGGCAAAATGGTGCTGCAGGTTCTCCCGCCTCCCCGGTTGGTGATCCAATTAAGGACGGTAAAGTATTGGGCACCTACAATGTAAAAGATCAGATGTCAGTAGGGCAGGGTCTTTATACCCCACGCGAACGCAAAGGTGAAAACCGCTCGGTATTTATTGTAAAGGACATTATTAACGTGTACCCTGACACTTTGGCCTGGGTGCATGATTTCACCTATTCGTTCAATGAGCCTTTAACTAATATGTATTTCTGGCACCCGTCTTTTGACGATTATCCGGTGGTTGGTATTACCTGGAAACAGGCCAGAGCCTTTAGCATCTGGAGGTCGCACTTGCTCAATAATTTTTTAATCGGAACCGGACAGTCTATTGTTAACGATTTTCGTTTACCAACCGAAAGCGAATGGGAATACGCAGCCCGAGGCGGTCTTCAAAAATCTCCATACCCATGGGGTGGTCCTTACATTCGTAACTCGAAAGGTTGTTTCCTTGGCAATTTCAAGCCAATGAGAGGCTCATACATTGACGATGGTGGTTTCCATACTCTATATGCTTACTCTTACAACCCTAATGATTACGGTTTGTATTGTATGGCGGGTAATGTATCTGAATGGACCAGCAATGCGTTTGATGAATCGGCGTATGATTTTGCACACGATCTTAACCCTGATTATTTGTATGAGGCTCAGGAGAAAGACGCCAATGTGCTGAAGCGTAAGGTAATTCGCGGTGGAAGCTGGAAAGACGTGGGCATGTACCTCCAAACCAGCGCCAGAACTTATGAATATCAGGACACTGCAAAATGTTATCTTGGCTTCCGAAATGTTATGACCTATCTCGGACGTTCTAAATACGATAATTTCTAAACGCAACAACACTACCACAACCAACCAATATCAAGCTAACTAACTAACAAAAAACAAACGAAGAACACACTATGAGTAAATTAGGAAAAGTAACAGGTTTTAAAAGGTATTTACACCTGGCCTCTTGTTTTGGCGCCTCAATTGTAATCGTTGGCGCTTTATTTAAAATCATGCACTGGCCCGGTGCTTCGGTTGCCTTGATAGCCGGACTAGGTACAGAGGCTCTTTTGTTTATACTCTTTGGTTTGGATATACCCCATGAAGATGTTGATTGGACACTCGCTTACCCTGAACTAGCAGGCATGGGGCACGAAGAAATTCGCGAGCACGATACAGACAGCAATCTGCCGATAACAGCACAATTGGATAATTTATTGGCCGACGCCAAAATTGGACCGGAACTGATAGAAAGCTTGAGTAGTGGCATGCGCAATTTGGGTGAAAGTGCAAACAAAATTGCCGACATCAGCAACGCAACCGCAGCCACTAACGAATACGTTGACAGTGTAAAAAAAGCCTCAAACAACGTAGCGCATTTGTCTGATACATACAGTAAAGCCGCTGAATCCATTTCATCTTTGGCTCAGGCAAACGACGCCGGTGTTTCCATCGGAGAATCCATGAACATGGTGTCAAAAAATCTCTCAGCCCTCAACGCCACCTATGAATTGCAATTACAAAGCAGCAGAACAAATTTAGAAGCCACAACCAAGTTCTATGACGGATTGGGTGAGCTCATGAGAAACCTTAATGATTCAATTGACGACACTAAAAAATACCGTGAAGAAATGGCAACCTTGTCAAATAACCTCACTGCACTCAATAACGTGTATGGCAATATGTTAAGTGCCATGAACGTACGCCAATAATGCCGATTAATCAATTAAGCACTAACAACCACTAATTAAGAAAATATGGGAGGCGGTAAAGAAACCCCAAGGCAGAAGATGATAGGTATGATGTACCTCGTACTGACGGCGCTTTTGGCATTAAATATTTCCAAATCGGTGCTCAAGGGTTACATCAAAGTAAACGAGAGCATGGAGCGTTCGAGGGATAACCTGGCGGAAAATAACAAACGCATTTCTGAAGCTTTTAAACTTTCTCTTGAAGGCAATAATGGTGCGCGTCCTTACTATGAAAAGTCTCTTGAGGCTCAAAAACTGTTTGATGCCACCATTAAATACATTGATGACGTAAAGAAAAAAGTATTGCTCGCTACCGAAAAGCCCGAGAACCCGGCGTCTGTAGACACCATGCAATTAAAATACACACAAAATTATGATAATTACGACGATCCGGGTTATGCCTTGTTGGGCTCTGAGCCTACATCGCCAATTTCCGGTTCATTAACCGCTACCGAGTTAAAGGCCAATTTGGAAAAGCTGTCAAACGATTTAATTGCCATGATTGAAAAAATGCAAAAAACAGATGGTCAACGTTTGTTTCCTGCAGATTACGAAAACCTCAAACGTAAATTAAACGATCTTAAGCCTCACAGCAGTGGTGAGGTGGAAGATGGCATTAAAATGACCTGGGAACTTGAAAACATTTACCATTTGCCCATGGCAGCGGTAATTGCCAACCTCAGTAAAATGCAGGTAGAGGTTAAAAATGCCGAATCTGAGATTTTACAAGTGTTTTCTGCCGCAAGTGGTAAATTGTCCATTAAGCCCGATCGTTTAATTGCCGGCATCATTGCACCTTCCTCATATATTCAGGCCGGTCAAACCTATGAGGCTGACATCTTTTTATCCGCAGCCTTCTCTAAATTGGGTGAAGGGGATATGGAAGTGATGATGGGCATTGATTCGCTTCAGGCAAGAAATGGTGTTAAGGGTACAGCATTGCCTATAGTAGAAGGCCGTGGCAAATACAAGGTAACAACTGGAGGAATTGGTGATCAAACCTACAAAGGCGTTATTAAGTTTAAAAAGCCAGACGGTACATATGAGTATTTTCCTTTTAAACAAGAATATAAAGTGGCTCCTCCGGCCGGGGTTGTATCTGCAGATTATATGAATGTTTTTTATGCAGGTGTACCAAACCCGGTTTCAGCTTCAGCGGCCGGTATTGCGCCTGCCGATGTTAGTATTTCTCCAAATGGAGCGGGTGTACGTTCTGTTCAGAAGGCTCCGGGAAAGTACGAACTCTCATTTTCCGGAACCGGAGAGTGTTTAGTGACGGTGTTAGCTAAAACAAAAGATGGGGTTCGCCCTCAGGGTGCTCCGTTTAAATTTAAGGTGAAACCACTTCCTAAACCTGAACTGAAGGTTGCAGGAAAATTTGCACCTTCTGAAATGAAAAAAGGTGAACTTTCTACGGCTGGTTCAATTGGTGCAGGAGCTGCTGGATTTGACTTTCAAGCCAATTACGTGGTGTTGGAATACGAGGCCATTGGTAAGGTAAAGGGAAAAATTATGGTAGTGAACGGAAAGGGAAGTAACCTCGACGGCAATGCAAAAACCCTGTTCTCGAGTATTGACGTTGGTACTAAAATGTACATTGATGCCAAAGTGAAAGGTCCTGATGGAAAAATTCACAACACCACCTGTGGTATTAAAGTGATCAGATAATAAAAACAATAACCATGTTAAAACTTAAGAAATTTCTTCCTGCTCTTTTTCTCCTGCTTCTTACAGGAGCAGTGTACGCCCAGCCCGGAGTGTTTCAGCCCGGAGATTACAAAGACGGTGTATACGATAAGGAAAATTCTGTTAACCGCCGTGTTATTCCTTACACCCATTTGCGCGAAGGCGATGTGAATTGGGAAAAAAGGGTTTGGAGAGTGGTGGACATGAGAGAAAAAGTAAATCAAGTGCTTTACTATCCAACAACTCCGATTGTTAGCCGAATCTCTTTAATGCAACTTATTTCCAAGTATGTACTTTCAGGTCAAATCATAGCTTTTAAGGATGATGAATTTTTAGTGCCTATTGAAAAGGCAGAAATTCGCGAGAAAATGGTAATTGTGGGTGACTCGGTTGATCAGGAATTGTTTCTTGAAGATGGCACAGCATACAACCAAAAGGTGGCCGGTGCCGTAGATTCCCTGTGGTTATATGAAAACTTTGCAGAGTTGGAAATTAAAGAGGATTGGTTTTTTGATAAACAAAAATCGGTTTTGGAAGTACGCATCCTAAGTTTAGGATTTAATGCGTATAGAAAGGGAAAGGAAGATCTTGGTCCTATTAATCAGTTTTATGTGTATTTCCCTGCCTGCAGACCGTATTTTGCAAAACACGAGGTGTTCAATCCAAAAAATGATAGTGAAAGAAGAACATTTGAAGATGTGTTCTGGAAACGTCAATTTGCCAGTACTATAAAAAGAGAATCTAATGTTTACGATAGGGATATTGAACGCTATTCTAAAGGCATTGATGCTTTGTTAGAATCAGATCGCATCAAAGGTGATATTTTCCGCTACGAGCACGATCTCTGGCAGTTTTAAACTTCAAAAAACCTCTTCCAAAAGAAGAGGTTTTTTTATTTCTTATTTGAAGCCATTAAAGGTTAAATTATGTAAAACCTTTCTGTCACTTTCTAAGGCATGGTTATATTTGTTTGAGCACTTAATTTCAAGCCATGATGAATCGTTTACTACTTTTTATTTTACTCGCCTCCCTTCAATCTGTTTACGCACAAAAATCCAATATCAAAACGTTTCCTGTAAAAATTGAAGGGGAACTTAGGAACAGCTTCCAAAAGGTAATTTACCTTCACCATCAGGAAGGTGAGACTGTATTCAGTGATTCAATACCGGTTAATAAGGGATTTTTTAAATTCCAATCCAAACTTAGCGAACCCCGTATGTTTTGGATCACGTTTGTGAAAGAGGCTACACAACAAAACAATGTAGTGTTTTTTGTGGATGAGGCCCCGGTAAAAATTAAACTTCTTGCTGGCGATTCGCTCATGTATTCTACAGTTACCGCGGGTACTGCACAAAACGATTACATGGAATACAAAGTAATGATAAATAATTTTGTAAGCCTTCAGCAGCGTATGCAAAACGACTTTACAGAAGCCGCTCAGAGAGGTGATGTGAATGCTCAGACGGCCATCAGAAACGAATTTGAAAACCTGAATGCACAGTATTTATTTGGTCTGAAAAATTTTATTAAAACCCATCCAAAATCGGCCATGAGTGCCCACATCCTTAACAACGATTTTAACAATGCCAACATCCCTTTGGCAGAAGTGGAAGAGGCCCTAAGTTATATAGATCCTTCTATGAAGGACAATTCCAACGTAAAAGCCGCTCAAAAACGTATTGATGATAAACGGGGAACCATGGTGGGCTATAAAGCCACCAACTTCGCTCAGGCCGACCCTAGTGGGAAAATGGTACAATTGTCGGATTTCAGAGGAAAATACGTTCTGGTGGATTTCTGGGCCAGTTGGTGCCGACCCTGCCGCATGGAAAACCCCAACGTGGTGGCGGCTTTTAATAAATACAAGTCGAAAGGGTTTACAGTACTTGGCGTTTCTATGGATTCTAACCGTGAAGCCTGGCTGGCCGCCGTTCAACAAGACATGCTCAACTGGACACAGTTGAGTGATTTAAAAGGCTGGGGAAATGAAGTTGGAAAAATTTACGGCGTTACCGGAATACCGGCCAATTATTTAATTGACAAAGAAGGAAAAATTATTGCCAAAGATTTGAGGGGTGCCGCTTTGGATGAAAAACTCGCTGAGGTCCTCAAGTAATCCGAAATACACTAAATTTGCCGAAATTTTTGAGTTATGATGAATAAAGCACTAGTAATTGCATGCACTTTTTTGAGCCCGTTTTTTTATCTGAACGCCCAGGATCCGGTGGTCATGACGATTAACGATCGCCCGGTTAAAAAATCAGAATTTGAAGCTGTTTATCGCAAAAACAGCGGTAAAGAAGCAAAAGCCAGCAATCGCTCGGTGAGAGAATACGTTGATCTTTTTTCTCTGTTTAAAAGTAAGGTATTTGAGGCCGAGAGCCTTGGTTTGGATACGCTTAGCTCCTTTAGAAACGAGCTGGCCGGTTACCGCCGGCAATTGGCAGCACCTTATCTTACAGATAAAAACACCAATGAATCGCTGCTAACAGAAGCTTATGAGCGCATGAAGCTGGAGGTTCGAGCCAGTCATATCTTAATTAGGATGGACGAAACCGCTCTGCCTAAGGATACCCTGGAGGCCTGGACGAGGGCCAACCTCATCCGTAATGCCATCATGGGCAAGTTTCCAACAGCGGCAGACATCACTAATTATGAAAAATTACTAAAGAACTCTCAGCACATCGAGAACCAGCTCAAGGGAAAAGATAGCACGGTATACAAAGTAAAAATCAAATCCATAAAAAACCTCTCTGAATACTATAAACTTGGGGATAATAAATTTGAAGCGATAGCCCCAAAAACAAGCGATGATCCTTCTGTGGTGGATAATAAAGGCGACCTGAATTACTTTAGTGTTTTGGATATGGTGTATCCGTTCGAAACCGCCGCTTACACGACGCCAGTTGGAGAATTAAGTCCAATTGTGCGCACAAAATTCGGATACCACATCCTAAAAATAACTGACCGCAGAGAAACAAAGGGTGAAATTACCGTGGCACACATCATGGTAAAATTACCTAAAGATGCTACAGATCAAGACAAACAAAACAGCAAAACCAAAATAGACGAGTTGTATTACAAGTTAAAAGCAGGAGGCGATTTTGCAGAATTAGCCCGTCAGTTCAGCGACGATAAACAAAGCAATGAACGCGGTGGCCAGCTACAACCCTTTAAGGCCGGGCGTTTGCCAAAAGCCTTTGAGGATGCGGCCTTCGCACTTAAAAACAACAACGATTACAGCGAACCGGTGTTAACACAATACGGTTGGCACATTATTAAGCGTTTGAACTTAAAAACCGTTCCTCCGTTCGACGAAATAAAAAATGAATTAAAATCACGCGTGAATCGCGATAGCCGCTCGCAAATGGGGCGTTCAGCCCTGATTGCGAGAGTGAAGAAGGAAAATAATTTTAAAAACAATACGCCTGCTTTGGACGCTTTTAAAAAGGTGATGGACAGCACGTATTTGAAGGCCACCTGGAAAGCAGAACGAGCCAATAAATTGGGTAACAAAGAAATGTTTAATCTTGGAGGAAAATCCTACAAACAAAACGATTTTGCGAAGTACCTTGAAAGCCAAATGACCTTTAGGTCGCCAACCGACGTGTTTGAAATTGTAAAAAATATTTACACCAATTGGGTGAACGACATGGTAGTGGCCTTTGAAGATGCTCAACTGGAAATCAAGTATATTGAATTTGCTAATTTGTACAGAGAATACCGCGACGGAATTCTGCTATTTGATTTAACCGATCAAAAAGTATGGAGCAGGGCTGTAAAAGATACTGCTGGTTTACGCCAGTACTATGAAGCCAATAAAACCAATTATCTCTGGGAAGAGAGGGCCGATGTAACCATTTACAAATGCCTGAATGAAAAAATCGCCAAAGAACTCAGAAAGCAATACCAGGCAGGAAAATCAGAGAAAGACATTACCGCAGCGTTAAATAAAACGTCTCAATTGAACCTTAGCGTTGAAAACATCATGTTTTTAAAAGGCGAAAACAAGGATGTAGACGCTGCATGGATGAAAGGATTAAATCCTAAAAATTTTAAGGACGAGAAAGAAAATAAAGTGATTGTGTATGCGGTAAACACCATACTTCAAAAAACACCGAAAACGCTCGCAGAGTGCAGGGGCAGCGCAACGGCAGATTTTCAAAGCTACCTCGAAACCGAATGGTTAGATTACCTCAAGAAAAAGTACGTTGTGAAAGTTAATGAAGATGTGTTAAGCACCATTAACTAATCGTATAATACATTTCAGAAAACCGGCAACCCAGGTTGACCGGTTTTTTTTGCTTTTTAATTACCCTCTGTTTGAGAACTTAAAATATAAGGTTAGCTTTAGAACTATGAAATCTTTCTTCCTACACCTCCTTTTTACTGGTTTACTCGGCCTGGCAGTGGCATGCCATGCACCCATTGAAAAAGACAAGGTGGATGAAAGCACGTTGATTGCAAAAATCGACACAGAAACACTGAGTAAGGCCGAGTTCTATCAGCTTTTTAAAAGTGTATATGCGGGTAAAGACAGCGTGACCATTGCGAAACGCATTATTGATGCTTGGGCCGGCGAAACCCTTGTTTTTTTAGATGCCACCCAAAATCTGGGGGAGGCACAACAAAGCATAACAAAGCAGGTAGAAGATTACCGAAAAAACCTAATGAACCACCTTTATTTCAGCAAAATTATCGAGGAAAATTTGGATACAGCAATTTCTGAAGATGAAATTGTAGAGTACTACACGGTACACAGTGATAATTTTATTTTAAAAGATAACATCGTAAAGGTGGATTACATTAAAGTTCCAATGCAGGCCCCTGATCTTGAAAAGATTAAAAAGCTGCTTAAATCCCAAAATTCAAAAGACAAACCTTTACTGGTTGAGTTGTGTTCGAAAAATGCAGAGAATTTTTTTCTGAACGATAGTACCTGGCTGTATACTTCTGATGTCCGTAAGGAAATTCCTAAACTTACCGACGAGCCCGATTTTAGTTTGTTTACAGGCAAAACGGTGGTGTTTGAGGATGAAAATTACCTTTATTATCTGAAAATAAAGGACATAAAAATAAAAAACGGGCTCTCTCCGCTGAATTTTGAGAGAAACAACATCAAAAAGTACATTCTATTAAACAGAAAAACGCTTTTGTTGAACAGTTTTAAGCAAAATTTACTGGAAGAAGCGAAAGCAACAAAAAAACTTAAGTTGTTTTAAGTAGGTTGTTGCTTCTATAACAAGCTTTTGTTGTTGGGATAATTAAATTTCAAGCCCGTTATTTCTTCAAAGAGTAACCCCGATTCTTTGATGTCGGGATCGGAATCTTCAATAACCCAGTTTACTTCTGAATTCTGTTTCATTTGCTGGTTATTGCTAATCATGTAAAACAAATTCAGAAGGCATTTGGATGAGCCGGTATTAAAATAATCAAGACAAATTTCAATGAGAATGCGGTCGTTATTTTTTTGAAAGAGTTCCATGGCTTCAAAGAGTGGGTCAAAAAACAGCCGTGGGTTTTCAGGGGTGCAAATACCTTTTATCTGCAGAGTTTTTGCTCCAGGGTCCAGAATAATTTCAGGCGTGCTTGTCGTAGCTTCTATTTCAAGTCGGGCCATGCGATTCAACTTTGCGGTACGAGTTGCTGAGATAACTCGATGTTAAGATTAAACGAAAAGAGGTTCTCAGATAACTTATTGATGTTATATTTAAAATTACGGTTAGAACGGTAAAACATTTCAAGCAATCCCAAACCCGCATTGCCATCTTCAGTTAAAACGGCATTTTTAAAAGCGTTTGTATAAAAACTTTTAAAATTTTCTTCTTTTATGCTCAGGTAATTTTCCAGTTTTTCGGTGATTATTGCTTTGGATTTTTCAGAAATAATATTGCCGGCATAAATAAATAAGGTATGGTCTTTTGAGCCAATAACAAGGTAGGGCTGGTAGGTATCGTGTTTAAACTGGTGTTTATTAATGTTCTGAAGTATTTCAGCACAAATGGCTTTTGTTTTGGAAATAAGCCCCTGAGGGAACTGCTGCAGCCTTAATTTGGATTCGGCCAGGCGAATGGTAGAAACAAGTACATCCTGGTTTAAAGGTCCGTAAACAACCAGCAAATAATCGCTGATCTGTTCTTTTTTGACAATAACGTCCAGAATTTCTTCAATTTTGGGCTTCTCAATCATGGATGGGTTCAGGCATTGAATATAATTAATAATCTCATTTTGTACAACTACTTGCCATAAGAGTTTACACAAGTTGTTCAGCGAGTTTTAGCGGGCCCGGAACTCAAAAGGGTAATTTACATAATTCATAAAATTTTGACCGTTTTCCAAAAGGTCATCGTCTTCTTCCGCATAGCACCATATCACTTTGAGTTCAACGTTTTTTTGTGTGTAGGCCACCAGTTTTTTCACAATGGTGACGACAGTATGGATGCTTGCCGTATTAAGGTATTCAAACTCCAGCTCAAGCACTATTTTGGGTGGTAAGTTTTTTTCAAACTCCTCCAGCCAGTCAAAAACGGGTTTGTAAAAGCTGTGTACGTTTGGAACCAGTGAAATTCCTTCAATTTTGAAGTGCCCATCAGTGTTAAATGTGATGGTTGGCGATTCCTGACTTGGGGCAATGCGTAGATTATTCATATGTGTTACAGGTTAAGCTGAAATCCTAGTAGTGATATATCATCAGTTTGAAAGTGTTCCTTCATGTGGTGTTTTAGGTTATCTTTTAGAATTTTTTCTTGCTCAAGAGGAGGGAGGTCTTGCATGGCTTGTAATTCATCCAGTAATTTCCGCTTGGAATAACGCTTGTAATTGCGTCCGCCCAATTGATCCTGATAGCCATCACTGGCCATGTAGAAACGTTCTTTGCCGGTAAGTTGGATAGTGTTTTTTTCAAAACTTCCCTCGTTGAACTGATAATCTCCTATCGATCCCCGGTTGCCTTTCAGGTAAATTTCTTCATGTTCCAAATGATAGACTAATCCCATGCCCACTCCTGAAAAGTGCAATTGTTTGCTCGTTTTATCAATAACGCATAGGGCTATTTCCATGCCATCTCTGATCATGCCTTTGTTAGTTGCATTCAGGGAATAGAATATTTGTTTATCGAGCTCTGAAAGAATTTGTTCAGGCTCGTTTACCTTTTCATCCCGGATGATTTGTTCGAGTATGCGTGAGCCGATGATGGTCAGAAATGCACCCGGCACACCATGTCCGGTGCAGTCGCCCAAAGCCAGATAAATGTATTTTTCATTTTCTTTGGCCCAGTAAAAATCACCACTTACTATGTCTTTTGGTTTAAACAAAAGCACCACCTTGTGCAAAGAGGGAATTTCGGATCTTAAATCCGGAAGCATGGCTTTTTGAATGTTTCTGGCGTAGATTAAACTATCACGAATGTCGTTGTTTTTTTCCTGAAGCGAATTTTGAAGGTTGAGTTTTTGTATTGTGGTAGATAAATTAATGGAAAGATTTCTCAGGTTTTCCTTTTCAGAATCGTTGGTATTGAATGGAATATCAAAGGTGATGGTAAGCAGGCCTATAATGTCCTGCAAATCAATTAAAGGAAGTACAACATACGATTTGGCGCCATATTCAATTAGAATGATATCGCTGCTTGATTTTTCGGCATTGGCATCCAAATCAGCTTCTATAAACAACTCGCCCGTTTTAACGGTTTCGTAACTTTTAAAACTTTTTACGCTGTGGCGCTCCCGCTCAATTTTATCGCCCAGGATGTAATACCCACTCAGGTTTTGTTTTTTATCATCCAGCAACAGTAAAGAAATGTGGATACAGTTTTTGATGTTTTGTCTTACAAATTTAAGTGCCACTCTGCTGATTTCTTCAATGGACGAGGCACGCATCAGCAATTCTTTTAATTCATTTTGATATTCAAGGAAAGACGAATACTTACGCAACATGGCCCGGTGCTGCGATAATTCAAGATCTTTTACCCGTTTTTGTGTAATATCGGTCACAATCTGAATCTGTTGAACCGTATTTCCTTCATCGTTTTCAATAATAGTGTTGTTTACTTCAATCCATTTTTTGTTTCCTAACGGGGTTTCAACCTCAAAAACAATGTTATAGTTGCTGCCGTTGATGGCATCAGCATCCTTGTTTTGCGCTTTGTTTTTATAGGTAAAGATGTCGCCAGGACGTTTGTGCAAAAGCTGGTCGATTGAGGTTTCCAGGATATTCAGATAACTTTGATTAGCCCACAACACAAACCCGTTCCTGTCGAGAATTACCACGCCATTGTTTGTTTTTTCAGCAACCAGAGAGAGTTGCCGTATTTGGTTTTGTATGTCTTTTTTCTCACTTATATCAGAGCAAATGCCAGAATTTCTGATAAGAACGCCGTTTTCATTTCTGATGGCCGAAGATTTTTCGCTAATCCATTTTATCTTGCCTTCATTGGTTTTGATTCTGTATTCTATTTCGTAAGATGACTGGGTTTTTAAAGAATTCAGGGCATTTACATAACTTAAAAGATCTTCTTCCAGCACAAAACTTTCTCCAAAATTTTTGCCGGCATAAAATTCCTCCTGACTCATGCCAAGCACTTCTTTGCACGAGGGACTGATATATAAATAGCATTTTTTTACGCTGTCATATAACCAAAACACATCTTTAATGGTTTCGTTAATTTGCCTGAAATTGTTTTCGCTTTCAAGTATGGTGCGTTCGTTGTTCAACCGTTCTATGGTGTGCACCACATTTGTAATGAGGGAGTGAATGAGGGTGATGATGTCTCTTGTCCATGTTTTGCTGGTTTCAGAATAATCTATGCCAAGAAATCCCAAAAAGTCCTTCCCCGAATGTATGGGCAATACAAGCATAGACATGACATTGTGCGATTCAAGCAGCGTTTTAAAATCACCGGGTTCCAGCTGCGGGGTTTGAAAACTGAAGTGTACATTACGTGAATGTTCAATAAAGAAGGAATTTACGCTATTTACAAAAAAGTCGGAACGCCAGAATGGCACGCACGGAATGGAGTTTGGGCTGCTGTACCAGGCTTGTTTAAGTTCAAGCGATTCTTCATTCAGTTTGTTTTCGTAAAGGTAAACTCTGCCGCACTTAAGGGCTTCGCCGAAATGGTGCAGGTTTTCGCCCAGGGTAGCCAAGGCATTTTTACTAACCAACAGGCGCTCCGTTATGGTTCCAACTGCGGCCAGAATTTTACTTCTTTCTTCCAGCTGAGCTTCGGCCTGTTTCCGTTTGTTTGCTTCAATGGCCAGGGTAATTAAACCGGCTACTGAACGCGCAAAATTAATGTCTTCGGTGTCCCACTCTCTTTTTTGTTGTTTCGATTCGTTGCAAAGTATGCCTTCCAGCTTACCTTCTAAAAAAATAGGCACGTCGAGTAAAGACTGTGTTTGGTGCTCGCTGAAATAATCCTCAAACAATTCCTTTGTTGCCTCGTTTGCAAGAACATCATCTGTAGCAATAATCTCTCCCTTTTTCAGAATACCAAAATAAAGTGGGTGTTTGTCTTTGGCTATAAACAGCTCTTCCCTCCAGTATTTTTTGGTGCTTCTTTCATAAAAACAGTCGCTTCTGATATGTTCATTTACGCAATACCAAATACTGATACGGTCGGACTTAATACCTGCAGCAGCTTTTTCAATAATGTTCTGGATGATGGATTCAAATTCAAGATCTTTTGAAGTTGAAATGAACGTGAGTTCCCGTAACAACTTTGAATGCAGCTCAATTTTAAGCTGTTTGTTCAGGTTTTCCTGTTCAATTTGTTTGGGAACCGTAATGTCGCGCAAGATGGAATTGTAAGATAAAACCTCACCGTTTATATCTCTTTCAACAGTCATGTTTTGCGATAACCAAACTTCTTCGCCCGATTTTTTTAATGCAGGAAACTCAATGGTTTCAGAACTCTGGTCAACCGCGGCGCGCTCGTAAAACGTTTGCAGACGTTTGATGTGATCCTTCCTAACCAGGTTGGTGTAGGGTTGTCCGAGTAATTCCTGAGCTTCGTAACCCAAAAGGTTCTCAATGTGGGGATTAACAAACACAAAATTCCCGTCTTTATCTGTTTTATGAATGATGTCAGAGGCAGAGAAAATAAAGTTTTGATATTGTTCTTGTTTTTTAATGTAATCGGTTACTTCTTGTCCTATCCCTATAACCAAATCGTTTCCAAACTTTTTATATTGCCACTGCACCCATTTGTAGGTGCCCCAGGCTGTTTTCATTTTTCGGGAATAAATTTTTCCGGTAAGTTTAGCCGAGCGTACCTTTTCAAGAATAGCTTCTTCTGTATCATCCGGCGCCAAAGTTTCTTTAAACCAATTGCCGCTGTGCAGGTTTTTTTTGTCGTATCCAAGGATGTCTTTAATGTTATCACTAACAAAAATTAATTCTTCTTTGGCATTTGTACCCACAATTAGCGAGGTGCCCTGATTCACAATTTTGTTGGTAAATAAAAGGTACTTATCTGTGTTTCGTTTAATAAGAAGAATGCCAAAATTGAAAATTCCCAAAATAAAAAGCGAAGTAAAATAAATGGCTGTTTCTTGTTCAGGAAAGATGCCATTACTCCACAAAGTTGCCAAGAGAAAAGAGAGTGCTAAACCATACGACCAGAAATGGGCGATGGTATTGAAAATAAAGTAACTGTAGAACACGAGCAGGCAAAATAAACCGAAGGGGATAAGTTCGCCGGAAAAGTCGCCTGATCTGATAAGCAAAAGCGAGGTAAGGAGAAAATGAGAAACGCCCAAAACCAACGTACTCCTTTTCTCAATTAATTTGCGGGCGTTTGTGTTTCCAAAGAAAAGTAAACACATCCCGGACATGAGGATGCTGGTTATGGTAAAACTAACTGAGCCTTTAATAAAAAGAGTAAAAATGAGGTCGACAAAACTAAATAAACAGCCAAGGGCTAAAAAAAGCCATCGGATTTCAAGTTCAGACCTTTCTGCACGCACGTCGTACTCCAGAGATTTGTATAGCGCAGACGTGTATCCTCTATAAAAAGAAAAAAACACCATAAGCATTAACATCACCACAGCAGCCAATAAAAAAAGTTTGGCTGATATGGCATTGGCTTCATTTGCCAGCATGGAAGTGTTTTGAATTGCCGGATTAGCCGACAGGGGAGTGCTGAGAATAAAAAACAAAACCGAAACACTCGGGTACCGGTTCTTCAGTTGATTATTTCTCATCATATGATTTAATCGGACTAAGGCTGCACAGCATGAACTTTGCGAACACTAAAAATAAGATTAATTCGCAAAAAAACAAACCAAAGAGTTTAAGCCTCACAAATTAAATGTTGCAACTTTAATTACCCCGGCTTAGGTTTGGATAACGCCCACCTTGTAATCTTTCGTCATTGGAGCGTGGTTAGCCATTTCAATGCCCATGCTGATGATTTTTCGGGTTTCGAGAGGATCAACAATAGCATCTATCCACAATCGCGACGCTGCATAATATGGTGAGGATTGGGCGTCGTAACGCTCTTTTATTTTCAGATAAAGAGCATTCTCTTTTTCTGGAGTTATTTCTTCACCTTTGGCTTTCAGGCCGGCTATTTCAATTTGTACCAGCACTTTGGCAGCCTGCGCCCCGCCCATAACGGCAATGTTTGCTGTAGGCCATCCAACAATTAAACGGGGGTCGTAGGCTTTACCGCACATGGCGTAGTTGGCAGCGCCATAGCTATTGCCGATAACAATAGTAAATTTAGGCACAACGCTGTTGGCCATGGCATTTACCATTTTTGCCCCGTCCTTAATAATGCCCCCATGTTCGCTTCGGGAGCCCACCATAAAGCCGGTTGCGTCCTGCAAAAATACCAGAGGAATTTTTTTCTGGTTGCAATTCATGATAAACCGGGCTGCCTTATCTGCACTGTCGCTGTAAATTACGCCGCCAAACTGCATTTCTGTTCCTCCACCTGATTTTTTTGCCTTTACCACCATACGTTGGTTAGCCACAATACCAACGGCCCATCCGTTAATCCGCGCGTAGGTGCAAATGATGCTTTTGCCGTAATGTGCTTTGTACTCTTCGTGTTCGCTGCCATCTACCAGACGCTCTATCACTTCATACATGTTATATTGTTTATCCCTTGAATCCGGGATGATGCCTAAAATCTCCCGGGCATCTTTGGTGGGTAATTTTGCTTCTGTTCTGCTGAATCCGGCTTTTGGGGATTCGCCAACTTTTGACATGATGTTGCGAATGCGGTTCAGGCAGTCTTTATCATTCAAACACTTGTAATCCGTAACACCACTGATTTCACAGTGTGTAGTGGCACCGCCAAGGGTTTCATTGTCGATGTTTTCACCAATGGCTGCTTTTACCAGATAACTGCCCGCTAAAAAAATGGAGCCTGTTTTGTCTACAATCATGGCCTCATCGCTCATGATGGGGAGGTAGGCGCCACCGGCCACACAACTTCCCATGACTGCGGCAATTTGCAGAATGCCCATGCTGCTCATCACGGCGTTGTTACGAAAGATGCGCCCAAAATGCTCTTTATCAGGAAAAATTTCGTCCTGCATCGGCAGGTACACCCCCGCACTGTCTACCAGGTAAATAATGGGCAAACGGTTTTCCATGGCTATTTCCTGTGCTCTAAGGTTTTTTTTGCCTGTAATCGGGAACCAGGCGCCGGCTTTCACTGTAGCATCATTGGCCACCACAATGCATTGTTTGCCGTGTATGTAACCAATAATAACAATCACACCACCACCGGGGCATCCACCGTGTTCGGGGTACATTTCATAACCGGCAAATGCGCCCACTTCAAAGCTGGGGGCATTTTGATCCAGCAAAAGGTCGATGCGTTCGCGGGCGGTAAGTTTGCCCTGCTCGTGTTGTTTTGCTATACGTTCTTTTCCTCCGCCCAGGTAAACTTTTTTCAGACGCTGATCCAACTGACTCAGAAGCATTTTCATTACGTCTTCATTTTTGTTCCGTTCTATATCCATACGCGTATAAATTGAATTAAATAGTATTGCTGTTAATTTGGATTAATCATTTTTAAATAGCGTTGCACGTCCTGCAAGTAGGCGCCGAGGGTTTGATTTTTCGCTCTTGTAACAATCAGGTTGCTGTGACCGAATTTTTCAGTGCTGCTGCATACGCAGGTGCTGTGGATGGAAGCGCTGAGTGCCGCTGAAAAAAGAATGGACTGATTAGACGTGTTGATGAGGACATCGTATCTTTTTGCTTTTAAAGGCAGAATGGTTTTCTTTTTTGGTAAACCAAGCACATTTTTGTCTTTTTTGGTAAAGCAAAACCAATCACTGTAACTGGGTTTTTTCGAAGCAAGTTCTAAATAAAAAACATCGCAGTGTTTATTAAATTGTTCACACAGAGCATCAAGTTGGTGTTTTGATATTTTTTCGCTATCTTCAACAACCAAGGCAATGGTGTTGATGTTTTCCCAGTTCAGAAATTTTTTTTGTAAGCGGGCGGATGTCTGCTGAGCCAACTTTCTTACGGTGTGTTCTGCTACTGTTTTTAACATTAAAACAACGTTTTAATTGTGTTCAGAAATTTTTGTTCAGTGGCGTCTAAGCTATCTTTAATTTTTCCGCCGGCTGCATTCAAATGACCACCTCCCTCGAAAAACTTTCGGGCATAAGTGTTTACATCTATTTTTCCTTTGCTTCGGAAAGATATTTTAATTGAACCTTCAGATTCGGCAAACAACGCACACACGGTAATTCCCTTAATCATAAAAGGATAATTTACCAAACCTTCGGTGTCGCCTTTTTGAAAATCAAAACGCTTTAATTCCTCCGCGGTTAAACAAAAGTAGGCTACGGGGCAGTTGTTCAGTAACCGCAGTTTTTCGCTTAAAGCATATCCGAAAAGTCTTAATCGGTGAGCGCTGTAATTGTCATAAACGGCGCTGTGTATAATATGAGGTTGAATGCCGGTAGTAAGCAATTCAGCCAAAATCTGATGGGTTTTTGAGTTTACACTGGAAAATTTAAATGAACCGGTATCGGTCATTAAACCGGTATAAAGGCAGGCGGCAATTTTTTTATCGATGAGAGCCTTGCCTTTTAAACCAACAATAAACTCATAAACCAATTCACAGGTGCTACTGGCGTGAATGTCGTGAAAGGAATAATCAGCATAGTTTTCCGGTTCTCGATGGTGGTCGATAAGTACTTTTTTACCGGGGGTTTTTGCCAAAAGGTCTCCTAGTTTTTCAAGCCGTTTAAAGGAGTTAAAATCTAAAGTGAAAATCAATTCAGCCTTATCCAGTAGCTTCATCGCTTGAGATGCCTGCGTGTCGAAGTTCACCATCCTGAATGTTCCCGGCATCCAATGGAGGAATTCAGGGAAAGAATTGGGCACAATGCACTGCACGTTTTTACCGGTTTTTTTCAAAAAATGATACAAGGCCAGGCTACTGCCAATAGCATCTCCATCCGGGTTCCAATGGGTAACAATCACAATGTTCTTTGTTTTTTTCAGTAATTGGGCGAATTTTGCAAAAGAATCTCTCATCATTTGGGGCTGGAACCGTAAATTTAGCTTTAAAAGGCCTTAAAATCATAAATTTTAATGAAAATTATGCTATTGAAACGAATCTTTTCCTTATATTTGCGCCTCTTAATTTTAACCAAAACGAAGGAATACCATGCTGATTGTTCAGATAAAAGAAGGTGATAACATTGAAAAAGCCTTAAAAAAGTACAAAAAGAAGTTTGAAAAAACCGGGGTAGTTAAGGAGTTGCGTAACCGCACAAAGTTTACCAAACCATCTATCCGTCGCCGCGAAACTGTTATTAAAGCTGCGTACCGTCAAAAATTACAAAACGGACTGATTGAAAAGTAGTTAGCCTAAAAGCCTTACTTTTTTCTACTTATTTATTGCAATCCTAACCTGAATTGATTAATTTCGGTTAGGGTTTTTTATTTTATATGGTTGAGGCTGCAACAAAGGATTTTCTTAACTACCTTCAATATCAGAAGCGATTCAGCCCTTTGAGCCTGCAAAGTTACAGCAACGACCTAAGCCAGTTTACAACTTACCTGCAACAAGAGTATTCAGGAAGTGGATTATCAGGCCTCAGTCATCATCACATTCGCGATTATTTAGCCGCACTCTTTGAAAAAGGCCTGTCGGCACGTTCGGTCAACCGAAAACTAAGCACGCTTAAATCGTATTTCAAATTTTTATGCCGCACCGGCGTATTACCACTTAATCCGGCACAAAAAGTTGTAGGACCAAAAACGAAAAAAACGTTGCCAACTTTTGTTGATGAAGGACAGATGCAAAAGGTGTTTTCTGAACTTACTTTTGCCGAGGATTTTACCGGACAAAGAAACCGGTTAATTATTGACTTGCTTTACCAAACTGGGATGCGCCGTGCAGAACTGCTTCAACTTAAGGTGTCGGATATCGACCTGTATGCTTTGCAGTTAAAAGTTTTGGGGAAAAGAAATAAGGAAAGACTTCTTCCGTTTAACTTAAACCTTAAAAATAGCATCAAACACTACCTTGAATTAAAATCTGCGGTTGGATATAAAAACGATGTGCTTCTTGTAAGCACGAAAGACAAGGCTTTGAGCGCGGTGGCACTCACAAAAATTGTAAAGGATGTTTTGTCCCAGGTGACCACGGCATCTAAGAAAAGTCCTCATGTTTTAAGGCACAGTTTTGCCACCCATTTGCTCAATAATGGGGCCGACATTAATGCCGTGAAAGAATTGTTGGGGCATACAAATTTATTCACAACCCAGGTGTATACCCACAACAGCATCGAAAAATTAAAAAAGTCGTATTACCAGGCCCATCCCCGGTCTGGTAATTAATTAATAACCTAAACCAAAAGGAGGAAACAAATCATGACAATCAACATCCAATCCGTACACTTCACAGCCGACAAAAAGTTGCTGAACTTTGTGAATGAAAAAGTTGAAAAACTGAATACCTTTTATGATGGCATCATTAATTCTGAGGTGACCCTAAAACTGGATAAAAGCAGTACCAGCGAAAACAAAATTTCTGAAATTAAATTACTCTGCAGGGGACATGAATTTTTTGCAAAAAGGCAATGTGAAACCTTTGAAGAGGCCACAGATTTGGTTTGTGAGGCATTGAGAAATCAGATTAAAAAACACAAGGATAAACGGGTGGTGCAGCACTAAGCCCCGGTTAAGGCCGCCCAAAGGCGGCCTTTTTTATATCCAAAAGTGTCTCTATTTAGAAATACCATATTAAAATCACTTAACTTTAAGGCCTTGTGCGTGCCATTCATTTCATAGCTATTTTATTTCCGTTTTTATTAACAGCTCAAAAGAAACAAAAAGATTTGGCTGATTTTTTAATTACCGGAAATTTCTCCATACCAGCTATTTTAAGCAGCGACATGTACCGCGCTTCCTTCGATGGTATTTATGAAATGAATTTTTCGGCGAATAAGGCGTTCGGGGGTAATTTATATGCCGGACTTGGGTATCAAAACGTATTGTTTCAAAACGATGAAAGTTTGCAATACACCTATTTTAATGCCAGCATACCATACAACACGCGACTTATGGGAAATGGGGTGTTTGCACGTTTTAGCCATGTACGATTTTTTAATGATATTGGATTCATATCCTATGCATTGCAGGCAGGGTATCTGATGTGCCAGTATAAAAATGTGAATGCAGATACCAGTGCGGCCAACCAGCCTTATGGCGCCCAGAAATTTAATGCGCCTTACGTGCAGCCTGAGTTGGCCATAAATTTTATCGTTGATAAAACCATTAGTTTTGGTGTGGTGCTGAGCTATACTACCTTGTTCAGTAAGTTCGACCCCAAAGCCCCGCGCTTTAATCAATTTGAACAAATTTCTTCAGAATCCAATAATTATGTCATGAGTTGGCTCAATTTTGGATTTAATTTTAACGCCTTGCTCCATAGAAAAAAATAAAATCAAAGAAAATGATCCTTGCCGAAACACCAATTAAATTCGAACGAAAAAAGTTGAAAGACCAGCATTTGCTTGAGCTTTACTTACGTTTGCTTAAGCCGCGCATGATCGAAGAGAAAATGCTGTTGTTGTTGCGTCAGGGTAAAATTGCAAAGTGGTTCAGTGGCATTGGTCAGGAAGCAATTTCGGTTGGGGTGGCCTCGGCTTTGAGTCCGGAAGAATATATTTTGCCCATGCACCGCAACCTTGGGGTGTTTACAACTCGCCAAATTCCTTTGAACCGCTTATTTTCACAGTTTCAAGGCAAGCCGGGTGGATTTACAAAAGGAAGAGACCGCTCTTTTCATTTTGGTTCTCAGGAATACAAAATTGTGGGCATGATTTCCCACCTTGGACCTCAAATGGGGGTTGCCGATGGGATTGCACTTGGAAACCTTTTAAAAAGAAATAACAAGATAACCGCGGTTTTTAGTGGTGATGGTGGAGCCAGTGAAGGCGATTTTCACGAAAGCATTAATACCGCGGCGGTATGGAATTTACCGGTGATTTTTATTGTTGAAAGCAACGGTTATGGTTTGAGTACACCATCCAATGAGCAGTTTCGTTGCAAATCTTTTGCCGATAAAGGCATAGGCTATGGTATTGAAGCCTTAAGCATTGATGGGAACAATATTTTGAAGGTTTACGATACAGTGAAACAACTTGCCGAAGAATTGCGTGAAAACCCTCGGCCTGTTTTGCTCGAGTGTGTCACATTCAGAATGCGCGGACACGAGGAAGCCAGCGGTACTAAGTATGTGCCAAAAGATCTAATGGACACCTGGTCCAAAAAAGACCCGGTGCAGAATTATGAAACATATCTTCTGAAAGAAGGGGTCATAGATGAAAAACACATTGAGGAGATTAAAGCAGAAATAAAACTGGAGATTGAGCGCGGATTGGAAATTACTTTTGCTGAAAAAAATCCTGAACCAAACACCGAAATGGAATTAAAGGAATTGTTCAAAGAATTTGAAGCGGCTGATACTTATAATTCGGGCGAGTCAGCACCTTCCATACGGTTTATTGATGCCATTAGTCAGGCACTCAGACAGGCCATGGAAAAACATCCGGAACTTGTATTGATGGGGCAGGATATTGCAGAGTATGGAGGTGTGTTCAAGATTACAGAAGGTTTTGTTGAGCAGTTTGGAAAACACAGGGTGCGCAACACGCCCTTGTGCGAAAGCGCCATTCTTGGTGCTGGCTTTGGTTTGTCGATCAATGGTTTCAAAGCCATGGTAGAAATGCAATTTGCTGACTTTGTGAGTGAGGGCATGACACAAATCATCAATAATTTGGCTAAAAGCCATTACCGCTGGGGGCAACATGCCGATGTGGTGGTGCGCATGCCCACGGGTGCAGCAGTAGCAGCAGGGCCATTTCACAGTCAAAGCAACGAAGCCTGGTTTTTTAAAACACCGGGTTTAAAAATTGCTTATCCAGCTTTTCCTGCTGACGCAAAAGGTTTGTTGTTGACAGCTTTTGAGGACCCAAATCCGGTGATGTTTTTTGAACACAAAGCCTTGTACAGAAGCATCACGCAAGAGGTGCCTGAACCGTATTATACCATTCCATTTGGTAAAGCCAATCTGATTCGGGAAGGAAATGAACTTAGTATTGTAACGTATGGGTTAGGTGTGCACTGGGCGCTCGAGCTTCTGGATGAACATCCGGAAATACATGCGGACTTGATCGATTTGAGAACCCTTGCGCCTTTAGATACAGAAAGTATTTATGCCTCTGTGAAAAAAACTGGCAGGGTAATTGTGATGCACGAAGATACCTTAACGGGCGGGATTGCTGGAGAAATAGCGGCGCTGATTACCGAACATTGTTTTGAATACCTGGATGCTCCTGTGATGCGCGAAGGCAGTTTGGATACACCGGTACCCATGAACGTGGACTTGGAAAACAATTTCCTGCCAAAGCAACGGTTTAAAGAAAAGGTGTTAAAATTAAGGGCGTATTAGGATGGAGTGGATTGATTTGCGAAGCGATACGGTTACCAAACCGTCAAAGGCTATGTTGGACGTCATGTTAACTGCACCTGTAGGCGATGATGTTTTTGGTGAAGACCCAAGCGTAAACGCCTTGGAAGCCCATGCAGCAAAATTATTTTCTAAAGAAGCCGCTCTGTTTTGTCCCAGTGGCACCATGACCAATCAAATTGCTATTAAAGTGCATACACAGCCGGGCGATGAATTGCTATGTGATGTCAACTCTCATATCTACAATTACGAGGGTGGGGGTATTTCATTTAATTCGGGTGTACAGGCCAGATTACTTCATGGCAATGAGGGAAAACTTAGTCCCGAACTTATTGAAAACAACATAAACGGCACCTATGATTGGTTAACGAAAACCTCCTTGGTGAGTCTTGAAAATACTGTAAACAGGGCGGGGGGATCGTTTTATACATTGGCCCAAACTCAGGCCATTCAAAAGTTATGCAGAGAAAAACACTTAGCACTTCATTTGGATGGGGCCAGAATTTTTAACGCCTTGGCTGAGACCGGCGAGAGTACATTCGAAATCGGAAAAAGTTTTGATTCTATTTCCATTTGTTTATCCAAAGGTTTGGGTGCACCTGTAGGTTCCCTTTTACTGGGCGATAAAGAGTTTATTCGTAAAGCCAGAAGGGTACGCAAGGTGTTTGGTGGTGGTATGCGCCAGGCCGGGGTTTTGGCAGCAGCTGGACTTTATGCACTCAATAACAACGTGAGTCGTTTGAAAGAAGATCATCAGAAAGCAAAACTAATTAGCGAGGAATTAAAATTGGTTTCCTTTGTTGAGCAGGTGCTTCCGGTGTACACCAACATCATTATCTTTCATTTGAAAAAAGAGAGAGTAAGCGGCGATGTTTTTGAATTCAAATTAAAAGAAAAAGGAATTCGCGTTTCTGCCTTTGGAAAAGACACCATCCGAATGGTGACTCATTTGGATTTCACCGATACCATGCTAAACAAAACTCTGGAAGTTTTGAGAGGCCTTGATAAATGAATGGTTGCGGATGTTTAAGTAAATTATTAATGAAAAACTATTTTAAAGAATACAAAGGCATCATTCTGTCAGTTTCTATTGGCATCACAGCCTATTTTTCTTCGGCCATATTACCATCCACTTTGAATAGTATTTTGTTTGCTTTGCTGCTTGGTATGTTTGTAGGAAACAGTATTAAAATTCCTGAAACCTATCAGGCCGGTATTGCCTTAACCAGCAGTAAGTTGCTTGAGTTTTCCATTCTGTTTTTGGCGTTTAGTATCAATTACAATCACATTGCGGAGATTGGAACCACGAGTTTTTCAATCATCGTTGTGCTGGTGTTACTCATGCTTTTCATTACCTATTATCTTTCTATTAAGGTTAAATGCCCCGGGTCTACAGGGTGGTTAATTGGTTTTGGCACAAGCATCTGTGGCTCATCGGCTATAGCGGCCTTAGCACCCGGAATAAGTAAAAATAAAGAAGATGTTGGCATTGCCATGGCTGTAGTAAATTTGTTCGGCAGTTTAGGAATGGTCATTATGCCTGTTTTACTGATAAAGTTTAATTTGAATACCAATTACATGGGCATGTTATTGGGCGGAACCCTTCATTCAGTGGGCAATGTGGCCGGTTCTGCATACGCTATCAGCAACGAAGTGGGTGAAGTGGCCATCACGGTAAAGCTGGCCAGAGTAGCCCTGCTATCACCGGCCTTGATTTTTTTTAGTTTTTTGGTGAACCGAAATACATCAAAACGCTGGACCGACTATTTTATCTTACCCTGGTACCTCTGGAGTTTTATTGCTATAACGGTGTTAAGTTCATTTATTGATTTTCCGGCTTATTTTTTAGAAGTTATGGAATCTTCCGGAAAAATGATACTCACCATTTCCATGGCAGCAATAGGTTTACGCGTGAGTTTTAAGAAACTGTTTCAATCGGGTAAAAAGGGCTTGATATTTGGCTTGATTATTTTTGCAGTGCAAATCAGTTTACTTCTTCTATTACTGCTGATTTTTAACAGGTAAATGATTCCGTGCAAAACTTTTTTGGTAATTTCAAACAAAGTTTTTTTCAGTTCAACGTCATTACTCATTAGCTTGGAGTCGACTTTGGGTGGATTTTTCACCACACTGCGCTAGCCTCCGGGGTTTGATACAAAATAATGCCCTGGAATGAAGGCGCTTTACTTTTTATTGCGGCCTCGGTTGAAAATATTTATTCGCTTTACACCCAAATTCTTTATCTTTAATCTTACAATTTTACAATGATTCCAAGAGATACCGTTGACCGAATAATTGATGCTGCGCACGTTGAGGAAGTGGTAGGGGAGTTTGTTACTTTAAAAAAACGAGGTACGAATTTGCTTGGACTTTGCCCTTTTCACGGGGAAAAAACACCCTCGTTTACCGTATCGCCCACCAAAGGTATATTTAAGTGCTTTGGTTGTGGTAAGGCGGGCAGTTCGGTGAATTTTGTCATGGAGCACCTCAAACTTACGTATCCTGAGGCGCTCCGCTGGCTGGCAAAAAAATACAACATTGACATTGTAGAAAAAGAAATTACGCCTGAGGACCTCGAAAAACAAACCGAACGCGAGAGTTTGTTTATTGTCATGCAATACGCTCAACGCTATTTTACCGAACAAATGCTCACAACCGATGAAGGCAAATCCATTGGTTTGGGGTATTTTCAGGAGCGGGGTTTGCAGCCTGCCATCATAGAAAAATTTCAATTGGGTTATAGCCCCGAAAGCCGCAACGCCTTTACTAAAGCCGCGGTTAAGGCTGGTTATCAGCCCAAATACCTTTCAGCCAGTGGCATGAGTATTGTTCGCAATGGTACGGACGAAAAAAAGGAACTTGCCGAAGGTGATCTCTTTGATCGTTTTGCGGGCCGCGTGATGTTTCCGGTGCTGGATGAAGCGGGCAGGGTAGTGGCCTTTGGGGGCCGTACGCTGAGCAGTGATAAAAAAACAGCCAAATACATCAACAGTCCGGAAACAGACATTTACCACAAGAGCCGGGTGCTCTATGGGCTCTGGTACGCCAAACGTGCCATACAAAATGCCGACACCTGTTATTTGGTGGAAGGATACATGGATGTTATTGCTATGCATCAGGCCGGGGTTGAAAACGTAGTGGCTTCAAGCGGCACCTCCTTAACCATCGAGCAAATTAAGTCCATTCATCGCTTTACCAAAAACATAGTGGTGTTGTACGATGGGGATGAGGCCGGTCAAAAAGCAAGCATGCGCGCCATTCCTATGCTTTTGGAAGAAGGTATGAATGTGCGTTTGCTGATGTTTCCTGATAACGATGATCCGGATTCCTTCAGCAGAAAAGTTGGAGCGGAAGAATTTCAGAATTACCTCAGAGAAAACAGTCAGGATTTTTTGTTTTTCAGGGCCGAACGATTAAAAACCATTTCCTCTGGTGATCCCATAAAACGGGCAGGTTTGATAAGGGAACTTGTGGAGAATATTGCATTGATACCTGACAATATCATTCGAAGCGTTTACATTCGCCAGTGTGCCATAATTATGGAAATGGAGGAGCAGATCCTTCAAAATGAGGTAAATAAGCTTAGGAGGAATCTGGCATCTAAGATAAAGTTGAGGTCAGGAGACGTGGATGAAAGCAAGCCATCCTCCGAAGAAGAAAGTGCCGAAGCTATTGAATCTTTTGAAAAGCAGAATACAGAGGAATTAGTGCCTGATTATGACCACGAAGAAATTGAGCTTCTTCGCATCATGATGCAATTTGGAAATGTATACATTGAAATTGAGGGGGAAGATGAGGAAACTTCTGAAAGCCATAAAATTGACATACCGGCTTCAGATTATATTTTATTCGAATTGTATAGAGATGAAATGACCTTTGAAAATCCTATGCATACAGCGGTGTTGGATGAATACATACATGAATACAAAAACTCCCATTTTCCAACAGCACAACAGTTTTTAAATTCCACTAATCCGATAGTGAATCAGTTTGTTTTGAAGCACGTTTTGAATTCTCGCGAAGTTAGTTTGAAGTGGAAGCATTTTGGAGTGGAAGTTCCGGAAGAAGTGAATAATTTAAAACGTGGCATTGAACATGTACTTTTCAGCTACAAAGAAAAAAAGCTCCGGGCCTATATTCAGGAGAAACAGAAGTTACTCAAAACCACAGAAGAACCGGAGATTTGGGATTTATTGAGGGAATTGGACGACCTGAAAAAAGTGAAAAGCAGGCTGAACAAGCATCTTGGAAGAACGGTTGTGAAATAATTTCTGATTTCTAATTTCTGATTGAGAAGAATAGAACTTTTAAAACCTTCAGACTTTCTATACTTTAAACTTCAACCAGTGTCCCGATCTTTTTGCCTTCGATGAGGTTTTTAAGATTTCCTTTTTTGTTCATGTCAAACACAATGATGGGCAGTTTGTTTTCCTTACACAACGTAAACGCAGTCATGTCCATTACTTCTAGACCTTTTTCATATACCTCTTCAAAAGAAATGGTTTCGTATTTTTTCGCGTTCTTGTCTTTCTCCGGGTCGGCAGTGTAAATGCCATCAACACGCGTACCTTTTAAAATTACTTTGGCTTCAATTTCTATAGCCCTTAAGGTGGCTGCTGTATCTGTAGTAAAATAAGGGTTTCCGGTGCCTGCACCAAAAATCACCACACGGCCTTTTTCGAGGTGGCGAACGGCTTTACGACGGATGAAAGGTTCACAGATTTGTTCCATTTTAATGGCGCTTTGTAAACGCGTTTGTACACCCAATCCTTCCAAAGCGCTTTGAATAGCCATGCTATTGATTACTGTTGCGAGCATACCCATGTAATCGCCGTGCACACGGTCCATGCCGCCTTTTTCAGCCTGAATGCCCCTGAAAATATTGCCACCCCCAATCACAATGGCTACCTGGCAGCCCATGTCGTAAATCGATTTGATTTCGCGGGCGTATTCCATCAAGCGTTCCTGATCGATGCCAAAACCCTTGTTGCCCATCAGGGCTTCTCCGCTTAGTTTAAGAAGTATGCGCGTGTATTTCATGTAGAATGCCTTTTATAAATGAACTTAAGTGTAGACGAAGATACGGTATTCCAAAAAAAATCCCGACTAAAAGCCGGGATTTAAAGATTAGGATAAAGCGTAGCGTTTGAGTGCTGTTACGGTAAGGTCCTTTTCAACCCCTTGAAGGTATTGACGAACAGTCACTTTATTATCAATAAAATACTCCTGATTCAACAAGGTAGAATCTTTATAGAATTTGTTCAATTTACCCAAGGCAATTTTTTCTACCATATCTTCCGGTTTACCTTCGGCGCGGGTGGTTTCTTTTGCGATTTCCAATTCGCGATTGATGGTGGTTTGATCTACGTCATCCTTATCAATTGCTACAGGTGCCATAGCAGCCGATTGCATCGCAATATTTTTGGCTACCTCATCGCTTACTTTTTTGTTGAAGCCAACGGCTACTGCCAAACGGTTGCCCGGATGGATGTAGCCAACCACTTGTTCAGCTTTTACAATGTTGTAAAAACCAATATCGATTTTCTCGCCGATTTTACCTACTTGCTCCATAAACTTATCAGCAACGGTAATTTCGCTGTTATAAGGTAATGCTTTTAATTCCTCGATGCTGTTTGGTTTTTTATCGAGTGCAATGTTTGCTACGGTTTCAGCGAAAGTGATAAAGTCGGCGTTTTTGGCCACGAAATCGGTTTCACAGTTTACACTCACCACAATGGCAAATGTTTTATCGGCTGAGGTTTTCGCTAATACCACGCCTTCTTTTGCGTCGCGATCCTGACGATTAGCGGCCACTTTTGCTCCTTTTTTACGGAGATAATCTACTGCGGCTTCAAAATCGCCGTTACTTTCTTCTAATGCTTTTTTGCAGTCCATCATACCGGCACCGGTTTGCTGGCGTAATTTGTTTACATCTGCTGCTGTAATTGCCATTTTCTTTGGTTATTTTTTAGTTATTAATTAATTTGGGCTGTGCTTCCAAAAAAAACGGCCAGTCTGTTGCCAGAATGACCGCCTGGAATACTCCTTACATGTTTATTTTTTTGCGGCTACTCTGCGGCGTTTTTTTACACCACCTTTTTCTTCTGTTTCTTCTTCAGAAGTTTCAAATGCACCTTCGTTAAATTCGTCAGAAGCACCTTCTTTTCCTTCCCCTTCTTCAGGGTTATTTTCTTTGTCCATTTTGCGCTCAGATAAACCTTCTTTCACTGCATTCACCATCAGGTCAACAATGTAAGCTATGGAAGTAGAAGCATCATCGTTAGCCGGAATTGCAAAGTCAACTTCATTTGGATTGGAATTGGTGTCAACAATCGCAAAGGTTGGGATGTTTAAACGTTTTGCTTCTGCAATAGCGATGTGTTCTTTGGTTATATCAACAATAAACAAGGCGGCAGGAAGACGGGTAAGATCAGCTACTGAACCAAATTGGGTTTCCAATTTAGCACGCTCGCGGGAAAACTGAAGACGTTCGCGCTTTGAAATGTTACTGAAAGTGCCATCAGCAAACATCTTGTCAATCTGGGTCATGCGACGCACTGATTTGCGTATGGTGGCAAAATTGGTTAACATACCGCCCGGCCAACGCTCGGTAACATAAGGCATATTAACTGTTTTTACTTTTTCAGAAACGATATCTTTTGCTTGTTTTTTAGTTGCAACGAAAAGGATTTTACGTCCTGAACGTGCAATTTGTTTTAAACCGTTTGCAGCTTCGTCAATCTTTACAATGCTCTTGTTAAGGTCGATGATGTGGATTCCGTTTTTTTCGGCATAAATATAAGGCGCCATTGCCGGGTTCCACTTGCTTTTGAGGTGACCGAAGTGAGCACCTGATTCGAGTAATTCGTTAAATGTTGTTCTTGATGACATTTGTTTCTCTCTTGCTTTAATGAGTCTGGATTAACGTTTGCTGAACTGGAAGCGTGCACGGGCTTTCTTCTGTCCGAATTTTTTTCTTTCCACCATGCGCGGATCGCGTGTAACCAAACCGGCCGCACGTAAATCCTTCTTAAGTTCTGGATTTACTTCCACAAGCGCTTTCGCTACTGCCAGGCGGATGGCCTGAGCTTGTCCGGTGATTCCACCTCCGTTTACGGTTACTTTTACATCAAAACTCTCACGTGCGTTTGCAATCATTAAAGATTGTGTAACGTAGTAATGAAGCGTTGGTGTGGTGAAATACTGCTTATAATCTTTTCCGTTAACTTCAATGTTTCCTGTACCTGCTGTAACGTAAGCACGGGCTACTGAAGTTTTTCTACGACCGGATGTTTTGGTAACTTCCATGGTTTGCTAATTATCTGATTTTAGTTAAGTCTACTTTTTTAGGTTGTTGTGCTTCTTGCCCGTGCTCTGCACCTGCATACACACGCAAATTAGTGTTCAACACACGGCCAAGGCGTCCTTTAGGAAGCATGCCATGAATAGCGTGTGTAAGAATTTCGGTGGGATTTTTCGCCATTAAATCCTTTGGGGTTGTAAAACGCTGACCACTCTGATATCCGGTGTAACGAATGTATTCTTTGTCGGTCAATTTTTTACCGGTGAAACGTACCTTGTCGGCGTTCACAATAATTACATTGCTACCCATGTCGCTGTGTGGGGTAAAATTGGTTTTGTGTTTGCCGCGAAGCAGAATGGCAACCTTTGAAGCCAAACGTCCAACTACTTCATTTTCAGCGTCTACCAGCAACCATTCTTTCTCAGAATTGGCTTTGTTGGCGAATGTTGTTTTATAACTTAATGCGTCCACTTTTATTGATTTTAAAGTCTTTCCCCAAATAAGGGGCTGCAAATGTAAGAAGTTTTTTTAACCGTGCCAAACATTTACGAAAAAAATGCTCAGTTTATCAACAAATTACGGTTTTTTAAAGATTTCTGAAGCGTTAGAGGAAGTTATTTCTGCAACGGTGTCGATGCCAAGGTTTTTGAGCTCAGCCAGTTTTTTCGCAACTTCCAAAAGATAAGACGGCTCATTGCGTTTGCCTCTGTGAGGAGCAGGGGCCAAATAGGGCGCATCAGTTTCTAACACAAGATGTTTAATATCAATAGATTGTACCACTTTATCGAGTCCGGAATTTTTAAAAGTCAGCACCCCTCCAAGGCCTAATTTAAAGTGTCCGAGGGCTAAAATTTCATTAGCTTCTTCTAAATTACCGCTAAAGCAATGAAATATGCCTTTCGGGAGGTTACTAAATGTTTTCAGAACCGCCAGGATTTCTTTAAAGGCATTTCTTACATGGATAACAATGGGATAATTGAATTCTAGGGCCCATTCTATTTGAGTTTTGAAAGCCTGTGTTTGTTCTTTTGCATAGGTTTTATCCCAATACATGTCCAAACCAATTTCTCCGATTCCCGCAAAAGGTCTTTTCTCAAGCCATTTGCGAACAATTTTAAGTTCTTCGTTTACATTCAGATTAACTGAGCAAGGGTGAAGGCCCATTAAGGCGAAACACTGTTCGGGAAACTCTTTTTCCAGTGCCAGCATGGGCTCTATTGAGTCCGAATCGATGTTCGGAAGATAAAACTGATGAATTTGGTTGTGAATGGCTTTGTTGATTAGAGCACTACGGTCAGCTTGAAACTCCTTTGCGTAAAGGTGGGTGTGGGTGTCAATAAACTGCATTTAATTGAGTGCGGCCAGAGTGACTTTTACCACATTATCAAGCTCGGTTTTGGCTGCCCCGCTCTGGCTTAGCACCTTCAAACCACAGAGGGTATTGTACAAGAATTGGCCATAAAACTCAACCGGTTTATTTAGTTTCACCAGGTTATTTTTTTGCGCGTCTTTTATCCAGGCATCAAACAGGTTTTGCACCTCATCTTTGTTGTTGCAAACTACCTGAGACGTTTTTTCGCATTGTTTACTCATTTCAGCGGCAGCATTTACCATCAGGCAGCCGTTATCGTGCGGATTTTCGATGAGGTGTTTAACAACTTCACTGAACACCAATTCAATTTTTTCCAAACCATTGAGTTGTTTTTGGTGTACTTCCTGATACGCCTGGTTCTCCTGCTTTTTGTACATTTCTAGGGCCTGAAGGTACAGATTGTGTTTGTCCTGAAAGGAATCGTATAAACTGCTTCGGCTCAGTCCGGTGGCCTTCAAAATATCATCAATGGAGGTGCCGTTGTACCCTTTTTGTCTAAAAATATGTGCAGCTTCTTGAAGCACATGACCCCGATTAAATTGTTTAACTTTTGGCATAGTGTTTAATATTACAACAAATATAATAAGCGGAACGTATATTCCAAAACTTAATGTATTTTCAGTAATAAAACAAAAATGGCACAGAAAAGTTTAAAATGGGAAAAATCGGATGAAGGCTGTGGTTCTAAAAAAGTTTTCTTTATTTGTTCCGCGTGAGGAATTCAATTGGGTGCTTGAATAGTCGGTTTTTCCAATCACAAAAGCAAGTTCAGCACCTAAAGCCAATCGGTTAAAAAAGCGGTACTCAGAACCTATTACAGTTTCGAATTGATTAATGAGGTTGGTGCTTTCGTAGATATATTGACTAGGGAGGAAGGGTTCGAATGACAAGTTTTCATTATTGGTTTTACCCCAACTATATCGAAATCCGCCAAACAAACTCAAATCTTCCAGAGACAAGAGACCAAATATGCCAAACCTTAAGGTTCGTGATGATTCAGAAAGATCGGAAAATTGCTGTTGACCATTTACATCCATATAAATCACCTCACGGGAAGCATTTTGTTGACCGTAACGGATTTCCGCCCTTAGGTGCTTTATTGGGTCCACATTCAACACAAACTCTGTTGCTTGCAGGGAATTTAAATTAAAGCCAATGCCGAGGTAGCGTTGTTGTTTTATTTTTCCTTCCTGAGCAAACAGGCAGTGCGTTAGTAAAACCAGAAAAATTATCTTTTTCATGTCAGCGTGAACTTAAAATGGGAAGAATCTGAAAAAGGCTGATGATTCAAGTAATTTCAGGCTGGAATTTGTGTTTTGGGAATTTATGGAGGCGGGATCGAATTCACTGTTAACAATCAAATAGCTGATTTCAGCCCCAACGCTAAAACGGTTGCCAAAGCGATACTCAGCCCCCAATACAGGTGAGAGAATGCTTGATTTTTCTGTGTTTGTTTCTGTAATGAACATGGTACCGGAGAAACTGATTTGATCACTCGATGCATTGCCAAAACCGTAACGCACACCTAAATACATTAGCATATCATCAAATTCATAGGTGCCATAGGCTCCAAATTGCAGCACAGAATTTTTGGATTCGAGGGTAAGTTTTTGTTGTGTACCTGTGCCTGTGTTCATGTACTGTTCGTTTGAGGAATTTGAGAAGCCATACTGAACATCAATCCTCAGGTATTTGATGGGATCTACATTCACCACCAAACGATTAACCGGCGAGAAATTGGAATAAAAATCGCTGGTTTGAAAAACGCCCAACTTGTAGCCAATACCCAAATAACGATGGGCTTTTTCACTCTGTTCCTGGGCTAAACCAAGTTGTGCAAGAAATAATAACGCTAAGATTTTTTTCATGGTAAGTTTTTTAAAACGTTAAACAGTTTAAAATGATTTTCAGAACCTTATTGATGTCAAAAGTAATTTGATTTGCTGTTAATCAAAATTTATTCTCTAACTAAATTACGGCGTAAAATAAGCTTTGCTTATGTTGCTTTTTACTTGATAATCAAGATGGTAAAAAATTTACGGCGTAAAAAAATTACCAAATCCCGAATTGAGAGTTGATCATCTGAGCAAACCATTTCTCTGAGCCGTACTGTTTGGTAAGCATGGTTTTTAATTCGTTCACCGTGTAAACTTTTTTCTTCTTCGGTAAATTAAATAGAGCAGGTTCGGTTTTTGTAACAGTAACATTTTTTGCGAAATACACCACGCCCCCGTCTTCTGTAGCCAATCCCAATATGGTGCCCGGTAATCCGTTAAAACTTTCAGGACCAAAAGATGGCACGATATCATAACTGAACCAGGCATAAATGCGGGTGCTGTCGTTAGCTTGCCAAAATGCTTTTCTGCAAGAGTACCCGGCAATTTTGCGACTGCTTTCAGTGATTTTCCATTCGCGTTTAAATAAGGAATCGGTTAAGTGCAACTCCTCACCCCAAATGGTTTTAATCATATAACGGCTTTGGGTTTTGTTATTTTGAAGTACCGTATTTTTAGAGGTAGCCCAGGCGTAGGATTCTCTCAGTTCGCTCTCCTGAGGTTTAAATAAGGCCATACTGTCATTTACCAGCAATTCAAAATAATCAATTTTAATGCGGTCTTCCTCCTTTATCCAACGCTGTGTGCCCTGGTCTTTAAATTTTTTGTACAAATTGGTTTTCCGCTCAAACGTAATTTTGGCTGAATGAATTTGAGACCGGGTTTCAGCGAACCAAAAAATACAACATACAAGTAGGTATGCCTTAACTTTCTTCATCGTTTGCTCTTGCTTTCTGATTAGTGAATTTATATAATAACCTTAATAAAAAATACCGTTGAATGATGGTGGTTTTTATGTCGCTGATTTTGTTGGCCTCAATGTTCCTTTGGTTACTGATGTTTTGACTGAGTATATCGTTTAACTCAAGTGAAAGACTTAAACTTTCTGTTTTGAAAAACGATTTACTGAAGGAGGCGTTCCAGATAACGTAGTTAAGGTTAAAACCCGGGGAGCGGTTGCCGTTGTTGGTGTAAACGGCATCCGATTGCAGTAAAAATTGTTTTGGCAGTTTTATGCGCAGGCGGGCAGTTAACTCATAACTGTAAAATGGTTTTACCGATTCAGGATTGATGGTTTGTTTGGGTACATTGTACTGGTAGTTTCCACCAATACCAAATGTTAATTTGTCATTTTCTCTTTCAAGATTTAGGCCGGGCGCCAAAACGAAATGTGTAGTAATGTTTTCCTGTTGATTTAAGAAAGACACGTTGTTGTTATAACTCCCGTTCAGGTTGTAATACAGTTTTAAAAAGCGTTTAAAGAGCGGAAATCCGCCACCTACATAAGCGCTGCCATTATAATTTCCTTGTATATTCAATGGCGCTGTGATTGAGCGACCAATAGAATCGAAATACGTGGTTTCGTTGATCTCGTTGTTTACATGCTTAAAATATGCTCCTGCATAAAGGTTTACGTCGCTGATGCCTTTATAGAAATAGTAATTCAGATTGATGCTGTTATCGAATTGGGGCTTCAGGTCAGGATTACCTGTACTTAATCGGTTGGGGTCGCTGTTGTCTACCACCGGCTGGAGCTGATCCAGGGAAGGTTGGCGAAAACTACTGTTGTAATTGATGTTTAAGTTGGAGCCCTGGCTGATTCGCCATACAAATCCGGCGTTGGGCAAAAAATTGCCTACTGTGTTGCTGAGGTTTTTGTTGTTATCCAGGTTAAGATTTTGTTGTTCGATGCTTCTGTAATTCCCACCAATGCTTATCCTGTATTTTTTTACATCGTAAATTAATTTGGCACCGCCATTGTGAATGTAAGTTATGTTCTCAAAGTTGTTCGATTGCAGAGAATCGTATACTGAATATTCTGTGCCATCAAAATTGAAGGTATTGAGGGCAGAGTTATTTTTATTTCTATTGAAGGTGTACCTCAATTCCAGTTTAAATTTTTTACTTAGTGGCTCGGTGTAATTTATCCCGGCCATTTGATCAAAACGATCTGTACTTTGGGTTCTTTTTTGCAAGAGGGAAGAATCGGGAATGGTTCCGCCAACAAAAGTATAGTAGCTATTCAGGTTTGTTCTGTTAATGGATTGAACAAAGGAAGGCTGGTAGTTGAAACTAAGGTTGCGGTCTTTCTTTTTGAAATTTCTGCTCAAACGAACAAACAGGTTGCCATCGGTTGATTCATTGGTGTTGTCGTTACTGATGTTGGTTTCGCGCGTAAGCAGACTCTCGGAGCTTAAAAAGCCATCGTACTGAATTCTGTTGCGGCTGCCACTGCTGTAATTGAGTTTTGGGCGTATTGTTAATTCTGTCATCGAATCTATTTTTTGCACCAGATTCAAATTAAACCTATGGCTCTGATTGTTGAACCGATTATCCAGTTTTTGGGTATTAAAAAAACTGGTGTCGGTAAAAAAATATTGGGTGTTGGTTTCGCTGCCAGTTTCGAGACTGTTGTTGCGGTAGCTGTAATCGATATTAAGTTTTGTTTTTTTACTTAACTTATCATTAAAATAAAATCCGGTTTTAGCGGTACGTGGAATGCCTGCTCTGTCATCTCCATTGCTGTTCCAGCTATTGGTTTCGGGGTCATAAGAGTATTTGTTTTCATTGGTTAAACCATATTTATCGTTATCACTCCAATCAAAACCGTTTTTTGGTGTATTACTGAGTAAACCAAAAACTGAAATTTTTTGTGAACCTTTGAATCGGTTAAATAACAGGTCGCCCTCATAAAACTGCTCAAAATCGCTTGCTGCAGAAGTTTTTCCGAAAAATCCTTTTTTGGAATCTTCTTTTAGTTTTAGGTTAAGAATTTTCAGCGTTTCATTACTGTTATCGGCATTTTCATTTTTCTTTTCATACACCTGTATGTTGTCAACAAT
>JALOMJ010000106.1 GCA_025455485.1 Bacteroidia bacterium
TGCTTCAGGGGCGGGGTGTCGAATTCCTTTTTGCAAAACGCAAAGGCGATTAAAACAAAAGGTATCAAAAGATAGAATGTGTTTTTCATGTTGAATCAATTAAAAGTGAAGGACACATTGAGCATAAAAGTGGTGCCTTGCATGTAATAATATTTATTGGCGAAACGCGAAACGTCGTTCTTGTCCCAGCGCAATTGCTCAAAGCCGGTGCTGATGTTGTTTTTGTTGTTCAACAGATTATAAACCACCGCAGTAATATTAAGGTAGTGTTTGCGCTGAACCCGAAAGGATTTGCCGGCATTGGCATTCAAAATAAAATAGGAGGGGAGCTGCTCCTGCTCAAGTATGGTTTGGTAATACTCTTCTTCCGAACTCAGGTATTTGTCCACCGCTTCGGCGGTTCTTCGTTCGGGATTAAGATCGGTGTAAATTCTGTAAAAACCATTGAAATATAGGCTCGCATACCAGTGTTGTATTGAAGTGTATCGGTAACCCAAACCCAGCACCGTTTGGGGCGTTCCGCCAACTCGGTAGTTTTCAAGATAGCTGGTTCGATTGCTGTATAATTGAACATTGTTATTGTCCTGCAAGGCTTCAAGCATGGGGCGGTTGGCGTACAAAAATTGCCCATAAGCAAATGCCAGCTGCAACTGGTGTTGGGTGAACAGGGTTTTTTCAAGGCCCAATTCAAGCCCTGAAAACGTTTGATCGAGTCCTTTCATGATCAGGTTCACGGTGTTGTTGTATTCATCATGCCAATACGTTCTCAGCCAGGTTTGGTTTTTTATGGATGTGTAATACCCGCTAAGCCTTATGTTTAAACCGGGATAGCGTATCCGGTAACTCATATCGACCGACATTAGCTGCTCGTTTTCCAAATGACTCACCAAATCGTTTCTGGTTCTTGGTGAAATAAATACACTGTTGACCTCAGGAGCTCGTGTTTGAACCAAAGCATTGGCTGATACAAAATGCCTCCCGCTGATTTTATAAGTGATGCCCGCTTTAAAACCATAATTAAAAAAGCCGGCTGTTTCACTTGTTCCTTTGCTGCTGTTGGGGAATTTGCCATTGGCCACAAAACCTTCGCGCCAAACTTGCTGACCCGAAAAGCTGATGCCGCTGTACAGCTCTAGTTGACGAAAGCTGTATTCGTTCTGAAACCAGATTTCCGCCCGGTTCATGTTAATGCTGTAATCGTAACCGAAGCGATCGCCCTTGTAAATTTTTTTATCGGGATGTTCTAGGTCGTTTTGTTGAAAGTCATTGCTCACGCCCAGGTTATCGGCAAACTGATCGTAATCCAGCCAATAGCTGGCGCCCAGCAAATCCTCCATCTCCTTGTATTTTCTGTTTCTGTAAAGGTTGGCATTGCAGCCTGCACTGATAAACAATTTATCGAAGCGCTCGTTGTAAAAGGTATTCAACCCAAGGTTCTTTAAATTTTCAATTCGATTTTCTAATATGTAACGCGCCCGGGTTTGATTGCTCACCACACCTTCTCCCGGCAAAGCATAAACATTTTGTTGGTTCATTTGAATCATTTTGTCCCAATTGATTTGGCTGGTGTTGATATCATCGGCCCAAAGTGCTTTTATTTCATCACCCGAAGCCGTATCGCCCTGAGAATAAAAATAACTGGGCAGGTAGCGGTAATAATTGGGACGAGGATTTGGCGCATCGTTCCAGTTCAGGGCGCTGCTGCCTGATTTGCCAAAGGTGTAAAGGAGCATGCTGTTCAACCGGGAAGTTTTATTGAGCTGAAATTGATGATTGAGTATAAACATTGGTTTGTTTCCCTTCGAAACGGATGCGTTCCTGATTTTTCCGTCTTGTAAACCCCAATTGGAGTTGTAGTAGTTGTTTCCACTCAATGCAAACACTTCCCTTTGTTCCGCACTCGCCCGTCCTTGTTCGGTGTTGGCACTCAAGGCGGTAAAATTCAAAAGCTGTTTGGCATTTATGCGTTTATCCACCGAAATAAAAAACGCTTTGGAATTGTAATAGGTTCCCGGAATGTACACTTCGTCGCCGTAGCGCCAGGAGGCGGAGGCAGTAAAGGCCCATCCATTTTGCATCATACCCGTGGAGTGCGTGAGCATGATCCTTTGCTGAAACAAACGGTTGCCAAAAGAATAGCTGAGTCGTGTGCCTTTTCTGAAGGAAGAGGCTTTGGAATCGATGTGAACATAACCGCCGGCACCCGAAAAAGTATAACGACTGCTCACCACTCCAAATTGATTTTCGGCGTAACGGCTGATGTCGTTTAAGCCTCCCCATTGGTTCCAAACCGTATACCCTGTTTCGAGATTGCTTACATTGATGCCATTAAATAAAACACCTTGGTGTTTGGAGGGGTAGCCCCGCATCCGGAATCGGCCTGCGGCAAATTGAAACACGGAAAATGAAACAAACACATCTCTGGTGGATTGAAGAAGGGATGAAACATCCTGAACTTGGGTTTTGTTGTCTGTTTCTTCTTCTCCTATGCTGATAAAAGGAATGGCATTGTAATTTAAACTATCAGAAGAATGGTTTTCAGAACCATCCACCTGTGAAAAGTAGTTCGCGATAGAAAAGAGTGAACATAACACTATAATATTACGCCGTTGTTGCGAATTCATCACACATTAAAAAGTATCCTTTTTTGCATGGTACACCATAAGCTAACTCAATTGTCTAAAGCAAATTTACTTTCGGGTATAGACCTTGAGCAGAAAGGCGTAAAGTAAATTTTACGGCGTAAAATGCGTTCTGACTTAGAATAAACAGGCAAATGGATTTTCTAATTTTGAAACATGTGTGGACTAAGAGTATGTGGTTTATTATGTTTCTGTGTTTTGAGTTTTGTACTTTCTGCTCAAAAAGCCACAAAGGGCAAATCGTATTACATTGCGGCCATTGGTTTCTGGAATCTGGAAAACCTTTACGATACCCTCAACGACCAATGGAAAAACGACGAGGATTTTACTCCGGTGGGCATGTATGCCTGGAATGGGGAGCGTTACAGAACCAAGCTCCAAAATTTGTCGTACGCCATTGCCCAAATGGGAAAAGAACAAACCGGGGATGGACTCGCCCTGCTGGGCCTTTGTGAAGTGGAAAACCGAATGGTGGTGGAAGATCTGGTCAATACCCCCGAATTAAAAAACCGCAATTACAAAATTGTACACATTGAAGGTCCGGATGCCAGAGGAGTAGATCCTTCTTTTATTTATAATCCAAAGTATTTTAAGCTCACGAAGTCGCTTAGTTATCACGTCACTTTGATTACAGACTCTGCTCATAAAACCAGAGATATTTTGGTGGTGAGTGGATTATTTTTGGGAGAACCCCTCAGCGTTTTGGTGAACCATTGGCCCTCTCGGCGGGGGGGAGAACTGAGCAGCCGCCCCAACCGAAACAGAGCAGGAGAACTCTTGCGCCATATTGCTGATAGTATTACAAGCAGGGACTCAACCGCCAAAGTGATCATGTTGGGCGATTTTAACGATGACCCTGTGAACGAAAGCGTGAGACTAAAAATCGGGACCGTGGTTCGCGCCGAATTGGCGGTGAATGGCAAGTATTATAATCCCATGGAAAAATTATACAAACAGGGCATAGGCAGTTTGGCCTGGCAAGACAGCTGGAATTTGTTTGATCAGATCATTATGAATCAGAAATTAGTCCAGGGTAATTTTAGCAGCTGGCAATTTTACGGCGTACGCGTATTTAACACTTCATTTTTAAGCAGTGATTTGCCTTCAGAGAAAGGCTACCCCTTCCGAACCTTTGCCGGGGCTAAATACCTGGGGGGTTACAGCGATCATTTCCCCGTTTATATTTTTATTGCCAGAGAAAAGAAACAATGAATCAAACAGTGAGAGCTCTTTCTTTTTCCTGATAGGATTGCACCACCTGAATGGCATTATCAATCACATCACTCAGAGCCGTAATAAAAGCACCCGGTTTGGCCAGAGAAAGCGCGTGTTTTAAAGCTTCAACTTCTTTTGGAATGTATTCGTACGATTTATTTTTATCGTACTCCATAATACCTTCCACCAGCAAACGCACAATGTCTTCGGCATTTCGGCCTCTCAAAAATTTATCCTGGCGGATGATGATGTGATCAAACATTTCCGCCGAAATTCTTCCCATTTCCCTTATGTCACTGTCTCTGCGATCGCCCGTACCGGTAATGATGCCAATTTTATAAGGCGATTCAATGGTGCTCAAAAATTCTTTGATGCCTTTGAAACCATCCGGGTTGTGCGCAAAATCAATCAGCACCTTGTGTTCCTTAAATTCAAAAATATTCATGCGCCCCGGAGTTTGCGCTGCAGAAGGAATAAAAGTTTCGAGGTTGGATTTAATATCATCAATAGTAAAGCCGTAAGCATAACTTGCTAATGTAGCCGCCAGCACGTTGGCAATCATAAACGAAACCCGTCCTCCAAAGGTGAGTGGAATGTTGTGCGCTTTTTCCACCCTGAATTTCCATTCCCCTTTTTTGATAGTGATAAAACCGTTTTCATAAATGGCTGCTAATCCCCCTTTTTTACAATGCTGCTGAATGATGGGATTATTTTCATTCATACTGAAATAGGCTACGTTGCATTCTACCATTTTTGCTATGCTCGCGCAATACTCATTATCGGCGTTAAGCACCACAGTGCCATCCCGCTTTACACTTTTGGCCACCACCGCTTTTACATTGGTCATGTCTTTGAGTGTGTTAATGTCCGAAAGCCCCATGTGATCTTCCTGAATGTTCGTAATCACCGCTACATCGCAACGCCCAAAACCAAGTCCCGAACGCAGAATGCCACCTCTCGCTGTTTCTAACACTGCAAACTCAACGGTTGGGTCTTTCAAAATAAATTCAGCACTCAAAGGGCCGGTGGTATCGCCTTTGGTGAGCATGCTGTTTTGTACATAAATGCCATCGGAAGTGGTATAACCAACACGGTGACCGGTATTTTTTACAATGTGAGCAATCAAACGTGTGGTGGTGGTTTTACCATTGGTGCCGGTGATGGCGATGATGGGAATACGGCAGTTTTTTCCCGGAGGATACAACATGTCGAGTACAGGAGCGGCAACGTTTCTTGGCAAACCGTTAGCGGGTGCCAGATGCATTCTGAATCCAGGAGCGGCGTTTACTTCCAACACCACACCTCCGGTTTGTTCCAGAGGTTCGCTGAGGTTTTGAGCCATGATGTCGATGCCGCAAATGTCTAAACCAATCACCCGCGAAATGCGTTCACAAATAAAAATGTTGTGGGGGTGTACAATATCCGTTACATCGGTGGAAGTTCCACCGGTACTGAGATTGGCCGTGCCTTTTAAATAACACTTTTCGCCTTTGGGCAATATGGTTTCTAAAGTATAATTATGTTTGGCCAGTTGATCATGCGTTTCTTTATCGATGCTGATCTCGGTCAACACATTTTCATGCCCGTAGCCTCTCCTTGGGTCCATGTTTTCTTCTTCAATCAATTTCCCAATGCTGGAAAGGCCATCCCCGGTAACGTGCGCCGGTTCGCGCAAAGCGGCGGCAATAAATTTGTGATTGATCACCAACACACGAAAATCATAACCCGTGATAAAACGTTCTACAATAATTTTTCGTGAATATTTTTTGGCATGGTGAAAAGCACGAATGGCTTCTTCTTCGGTTTTTACATTAATGGAAGCGCCTTTGCCGTGGTTGCCATCCAAAGGTTTAAACACCAATGGAAATTTTACAGTGTCAATCACCTCCTTAATTTCTTCTTCAGAAACAATACACATGCCCTTGGCCACCGGTATGGCAGCTTCTTCCAGCATGCGTTTGGTTTCTTCTTTGTTGCTCGCTAAATCCACCGCTATGGAACTGGTTCTATCGGTCATGGTAGCCCTGAAACGTACCTGGTTTTTACCATAACCCAATTGTACCAGCGATTCTTTGTTTAAACGGATGTAAGGAATGTCGCGCGCGATAGCTTCGTCCACCAAAGATCCGGTGCTGGGACCAAACCTCACACTCTCGCGTATTTCACGCATGCGGGAAATGTCGGAGGCCAAATCGTAGTCAGTTCCCGCCACCAAGGCTTCGGCAATGGCCACTGAAGCTTTTGCTGCGAACAAACCCACTTTTTCTTCCATGTAGGAGAACACCACGTTGTAAATTCCCTTATGTCCCGTGCCACGGGTTCTTCCAAAGCCCACATCCATGCCCGCCAGGGTTTGTATTTCAAGCGCAATGTGTTCAATCACGTGCCCCATCCAAGTGCCTTCGTCCACGCGTTCGAAAAAACCTCCTTCGTGTGTTTTGGAACAACGGTGGGTTTTCATGCTGGGAAACATGGCTTTTAAACGTTCGGGAAATCCCGGAATTTTATTGGTGGGTTGCTCTTCGAGCGCACCAATATCGAGTTTCATTACGATTAGTTTTTTGCGAAAATTCGACCAGTAGTTCGGACCACGCAACACTTTGGTTTCAACAATCTTCATCATAGCTCGGGGATTTTTAAGAAATGTAGGACTTGTTTTTAACTTTTGCAAAAATCTGTTTAAAACACGGTAATAATTGAAAGGCAGCGTTACTTGTGTGATAGGAGAATAAATTTAGTTTTGTGCAAGACTTAAAGAACTATGACCGAACCTAAGGGAAAGCTAATTATCATTGGAGGATCTGTAGACAAGGGCTCATTTTTTAAAAACCCTGAGGACCAGCCCAACAACCTTAAATTTTTTGAACAAGGCATTCTAAAACGCATCAGCATGGAAGCGGCAAAAAAAAACTTGTCGCGCGTTGAAATTATTACCACCGCCAGCAGCATTCCTCAGGAGGTTGGTAATGAATATGTGGAGGCGTTTAAGCAACTTGAAATGCAAAATACCGGCATACTTGATATCCGCACCCGGGCTGAAGCGAATGATCCAATTCATCTTGAAAGGTTAAAACAAGCCGATGTGGTGATGTTTACCGGAGGCGACCAGTTGCGATTAACGTCCATTTTTGGAGGTACTGAATTTCACAAAATGTTGCTTCTCCGATACGAGCAGGAAGAATTTATTATTTCCGGAACTTCTGCAGGAGCTGCAGCCAGCTCTAACAATATGATTTATCAGGGCAGCAGCAACGGAGCTTTGTTAAAAGGCGAAGTGAAAATTACCGGTGGATTGGGATTTATTAATAACGTGATTATTGATACACACTTTGTGCAGCGCGGAAGGATAGGGCGCTTACTTTATGCTTGCGCAAGCAACCCTGTAAACATGGGCATAGGCTTAGGTGAAGACACCGGCTTACTGATTACAAAAGGGCATTTTATGGAAGCCATTGGGTCGGGATTGGTAATTTTGGTAGAAGGCACACACATGCGCAGTACCAACATTACCGATGTGGACATGGGCCATCCGGTTTCTTTAGAAAACATGACCGTTCACGTCATGTCTCTAGGTGATAAATTCGACTTAAACACCAAACATTTTATTTTAAAACCATTACCTGAGAAACAGGCAAAGGTTTAATTTTTTGGGCGTGCCCCCGACGAAAAAAACCAAGTTCATACTGGAAGTTTTTTTGTCGGGGTCGGGCTTTCGCGGCTCGCTTTTTTTGCAACCGCTCTATCCCTCACGCAGGCTCGATCAAACATCCACCGGAAGTTTGCCGTCCCTCACGCAAATTTTGTTCGTCCAACACACAAGCCTTCTCAGTATAAACAAGTCGTACATTTCCAAACTATCTGGATGGGCCGGATGGTATGAAGCGCCGGATGTTTGCCGTATCCAATTTTTGTATAACGTTTTGCACTTTTTCGTCGGGGGGCATCCACATCAAGAATATACACTCCGTATACTCACTATTTATAAATCGCAATAAATTTCTCCTCACCCATGCGAACCGAGCCCCTGTACATGCCTTCGGAGTTAAAGGGAAGTTCAATGTTCCCTTTGTTGTCAACCGCAATCAATCCGCCCTCTCCACCCAGTTTCACCAATTTTTCATACACTACAATGCGGCAGGCCTCTTTTAAACTCAGGCCTTTGTATTCCATTAAACACGAAATGTCGTAAGCTACCACGGCACGCATAAAAAACTCCCCATGTCCGGTGCAGGAAATGGCGCAAGTGGTGTTGTTGGCATAAGTTCCTGCACCAATAATCGGTGTATCGCCAACCCGGCCATGTTTTTTGTTGGTCATGCCCCCGGTACTGGTGGCTGCCGCAAGGTTGCCGTGCATGTCCAGCGCAACGGCCCCCACGGTGCCAAACTTATCGGGTTTAGTTACCGTATGGTCGAGGACTATTGAATCTGATTTTAAGGCATCTTGCAATTGCTGGTAACGCAAGGGCACATAAAAATACTCATCGGTTTCAAAAGCAAGACCGTTTTTTTTGCCGAATAACTCAGCGCCCGAACCACTTAAATACAAATGGGTGCCTTCTTCCATGACCTTTCGCGCCAGCAACACTGGGTTTTTAATGTGTTTCAGTCCTGAAACAGCGCCTGCAAATAAGAATTTACCATCCATTATGGAAGCATCCATTTCGTGTTGGCCTTCATGGGTAAACACAGCACCTTTGCCAGCGTTAAATAAGGGGTTGTTTTCTAGAACAACCACTGCTTTTTCTACTGCCGTTAAGGCATCTCCACCGGTTTTCAGCCAGGCTTCCCCGGTTTCCAAAGCTTGGGTAAGCGCCGCTTCATAGTCTTTTTGGGCTTCGGCACTCATAGAACCTCTGCTGATGGTGCCGGCACCTCCGTGAATGGCCAAGGTGTAAATAGAACTCATAGATAATCAAAATTTAAGGGTAATACCTTTGCAAATTAAACCAATCTTCATGGATATGAGGTCAAACTAGGGCTCATTTCAAGACAATAATCCATAAAACAGGGTCTTGTTGTACAAATAATTTAATTATATTTGAACCTTGTGAATATTTTGCCAAATAAGTCCACTATAAAAGCCTTCGGTATTATCGCAGTAATTCTGTTTTCGTCGTTTTTCACTTTTTCTCAAAGAGGTTACAAGATGGAATATGGCGGTACGATTGGCATGTCCAACTACCTTGGTGAAATTGGCGGAAAAGCTGAAGAGGCCAAACCATTTATCTATGACATGAAAATGGCCAAAACCCGCTGGAATCCGGGCCTTTTTGTGAAGTACCAGTTTCATCCTATGTTTGCTGTACGCGGTTCGTTTAATTACCTGAGAATCGCGGGCGAAGATGCCCTTTCAACCAATCCCGGACGCCAATACCGTAACTTAAGTTTTAGAAATGATATTTTTGAATTGGCCGGCACAGTGCATTGGTTGTTTTATAATCCAACCCGTCCAACTGGAATCTACCGTCGTTCGAAAGTTTACGTTACGGCTTATGTTTTTGCCGGAATCGGTGGTTTTATGCATAATCCAAAAGCGCTTTATCAGGATGAATGGGTTGATTTGCGCTCCCTAAAAACTGAAAATACCGATTACGGTAAGTTTATGTATTCTATTCCAACCGGTTTAGGTTTTTATGTGACCATCAACCAAAGCAGAAGAGCGCACCGCATAGGACTGGAAGTGAACTGGCGGTATACCGGAAGTGATCATTTGGATGATATTTCTAAAGATAGCTGGGAGAACCCGGCTACCCAATCGAATCTTGCAGCAGCCCTGGCCAATCGTAACCCTGAATTGGGAAGTCAGCAACCTGATGGTTTTTCAGGCAATTATGGTTGGCACGACGATGGAGCCGGTGGAAACTTAAACAAGGCCCCACGCGGAGATCCCAATGACAAGGATTCTTTCATTACACTGAATGTGACTTACGGCTACACATTTAAAGCCAAATACAACAAGAGCCGAAACAGAAGAATTCGTTCAGTGACTTTCTAAAAAGGCACTTTTCTTTGTTTTAAAATTTATTTCAGGAAAGCTTTTTTTTTGCCTCTATCCACAAACTCATGTATTTGCTGCTGTTGAATTGCTGCTGCTGAAGCAAAGCACCGGTAAAGTTTTCGGATCGGTGTTCCGTTAAATTATTGATACACGCTTCGAGAAGCGAAAGAAAAGCACCTGAAAAATTTTCGCGTTTAAATTGTAAAAGCGTTGGTCCGCATTGTTCTGAAGCCTGCATCCATTTTTTTTCATTCTGATAAAGTTCTACGGCCTCACGAATAAAAATATGCTCGCCATCCGCAATGCTTCCGGGCCAGGCGCCTTCTCCTTTCATGCCTTCGGCTCCAATGCTGCTGCTCATGCTTGGCGTGGCGCAAAGCATGGCTTCCAACAGTTTTCCTTTTAGACCGGCACCAAAGCGCAAGGGAGCCAATAACACACGTGCACTGAGTATCACTTCACGCGCCTCATGCGCTCTGCCTTTTATAATAAATCCATTCGCTTCAGAATGCAGTTGTGTAATTGATTCCGGAACGTAGGCCCCATACACGTGAAGTTCAACATGAGGTAATAGTTTTCTGATACCTGGCCAAATGGTTTTGTGAAGGTATTTTACCGCGTCGAGATTGGGCTCGTGTAAAAAATTGCCGATGCTGATAAAATGTTGACGTTCGTGAAAAGAAGGGGATTGTTCTAATGGCTTGAGTTCAGAAGGGTCAAGCAAAAATGGAAGGTAAAAAAGCTGTGAGGTTCGAACATTAAAAAAATCCTGTAGCAGTTTCATTTCAAATTCAGAAATGATGAGGCTTACATCGGAGCGCAGTATACTGGCGATTTCGCGAAAAGCGGTAGGGTTAAAAAGATCAGGCGGAACAAATTTTCTGTTTTCTTTTACTGCAGCTTCTCTTGCGGCCCTTAAACCATGCAGGTCTTCCGTGTCGAGGATACGTAAAGCCTTTGGACAGTGCTCGGCCACCCTCCAGCCAAATTGTTCTTCGGTCATAAAACGATCAAACAACACGGCGTCCGGTTTGGCTTCAGCAATAAATGCATCAAAGCTGGGCTCATTGAGTTCAATAGCATGAAAAGGAATGCCAAGTGTTTTTAAATCTACTGAATAGGTGCTGGGTTTTGCAACCGAAGCCATCTCAATATTCCAGCCGCCTTCGCGAAACACATCAATGACTTGCAGCATGCGGCTTCCGGCGGCTGATGAGGCGGGTTCGGGAAGTACTTT
>JALOMJ010000107.1 GCA_025455485.1 Bacteroidia bacterium
CTTCCGCCGAACTGCGTGAATTAATCGCCCCCTATGACCTTGATAGGGATAAATACCCCCTTATAATCGTCGGAATCCGGGGATATTACCTCAGAACTTTAGGTGACCCCTTTGCTAACGACCGAAACATTTACGACGATGCCTTATTCATCGACACCCCAAATGTGTCAGCCTCCTACAACGGCAATACCGACCCATCCATTTTCAGGAAGGCACAAGGCAAAAAAACCAAGGGAGTCGCTCGCCTAAAACCCGGCGTATATTTCTCCTACTGTTTCGGCTTGCATCAGGGCAAATACCTGGCTCTGGTGCAGCGCATGGCGGAAGTCACAGTTATTCGTGACGGTGATCCTGAATACGAAGAAACGGGCTACTTTGGCCTCAATATCCATAAAGGCTCATATAATTCAACTTCCAGTCTAGGCTGTCAGACTGTATACCCAACACAATTTGAAAGCTTTATTTCTTTAGCCAAAGATCAAGCCAAACGTCTATATGGCAAAAGGTGGGAAAAAACGTTGATTCCATATATTCTTATTGAAACCACATAACCATGTAGTGTAAACCCATCCAATAATAATTACTTCGTTTTCTAATTCAAGGTTTTACTCTTTTACCAACCTAAATACCTTTTGGCCTCCTTGCCTTTCAACCTTTAAAAAATATATACCAGCCATCAAAAAACTCACATCCATTCCCTCATTCAAATCATCCATCTTTTTTGTATAAACAATTTGTCCTAAGGTGTTACAGATAGTTAAATTTAAATCTCTTGCCAAAGCACTACCAAATTCAAAATACAATTTTATAACAACTGGATTTGGATAAATTTTAAAGGTTTTCAAATCATTAAAGTTCTCTTTCACGCTAACCCCTGGAGGCAATGCGTCTCCATATGTACCCAAATACTCAACTGAGCAGTTATTTTAAACCTTAAATTCCCAGTATTTTCTATAAATACAACCTACCGGACAATCACCCCAACCATAAGAGTAAACTAACTGGGTAAAATTAGGATTTAAAGAATCTCTGATATCAGGTCCGTCCCAAGGGATAGCGTTTGGACCAACGGCATATACTCCTTGTACAGTAGATGTTAAATCGGATAAGGCAAGCATGTTTAAATTTGAGTCTGTTTTAAAAACTATAGTATGATAGGGAGTAAAGTTCCAAGCTGTATATTGCTTTTTTTGAAGAGCATACTTATTTATCAAATTATCCAGTAACGTATTGCTAATTGGGCTAACATTATTCCTTAAATTTTGCATCCATGCAAGATTTGAATCTGCAGAGATATAAAATTCGTTCATGTCAGGATCTGCAACAGTATGAATATTACAAATTTTTATTACCGTATCTCTAGCTGGCATTGCTGTGGCATTATAGACCGCAATCAATGCTTTTAAGTATTGATCACTTAGTAATTTATTTACTTTTACGCTATCAGTAAAAGAAGAATTTACATAAAAAGTTCTTCGTAAAGCCAATCTGTCAGCGTCCTTTTTGTATCTAAAGGCAATTGTATCGCTTAAACTACATGATGAGGTTATAGTTTGTGCACCAAGTGCATTAAAAAAACACATGAATACCAGACTAAGCAGAACATTTTTCATCACCACACAAAATATATAAACATCAATTCATTAGGCATTATATGCTTCATTGAGTGCAAAAGCTTTATCAAGAAGGATTTTTGCGCAGTAATTATCTCGCAACCACAAACCGTTTTTTCACGGTTTGTCCGGAGGAGTTTTTTAACTCGAAAAAATATACGCCATTGTCTAGCTCATCTATTCTGACGCTTGCTTTTTTGTGTTTGAACGCAATTTCATCTTCACGAATTAACTGTCCAAAATTATTGAAGATGGAAAGGCTAGTGAAAGGATTAGAGATATCCAAAGAAAACTGCAACTGTATCTGATCCGCAGCCGGGTTTGGAAACAAACTTATATCATTTTGGATAGCTTCCAATTCGGAAATTCCCACCCCACTCAAACTCACTACAACTGTGTCTCTTTTAATATTCCCGCAAATATCCTGAACTACCATGTAGGTTGAAGTTGCTGTTGGGCTGACCCAAATGCCTGCCGCGGTATCAATGGAGTTAGTTGTATTGGGCAGCTTATACCAGATGCAAGCATCATCAATACCCACATCTCCAGGTCGACCAATATATACGCTTCCGCCCGAAACAACATAGGTGTCTGGCCCAGCATAAGCAGCTAAGTCAATATCAATGCAGGAAACGTCATCAACAGCCACTGTACAGAAGGACCACTGTTGTGATGCAGGTGAAGGATTATTAATGATTGTATTGGAAACTTATTATTTGATAATTCTACTATTCAAGGTTTATTTAAAGTTCTTCAAGATCAGGGTCATAAAGTAGACATTATATCTGGTCCAAGAAAAGGTCCTCAGTATGGTTCTTCCGCCAACCAAAGGTGCTTTTAAAGTGTTTCTGATATTTGCTCTACTATCGTTTGGAGGGCAACTTAAACAAAAGATATCATACGAAACATAAGCGCTATCAGTTCTTGGATAGTTATAAAAGAAAGAATTGAAGGGTACCGCGTTATAGCAGTAGTGATTCCATTTTGCGGCACTGTTTATATCCATTCCATCCCAATTTAGAGCAGTTACAATATAACCTAGCGAACTGTTAGTGGGAGAACAAGTCACGTATTTCTCGAACCCACCATTGGCTACAAAATTTGCTATTTGGGCTTTCAAGCTTAAAGTCAGGAAAGGCCAAAGCAGTATAGTGTAACAAAATTTATTTGCTAATGATAAGCTTCCTGATCGTCTGATCACCATTAGTATTTGTGATGTACACAAAATAGATTCCATTTATGAGATTCAGTTTGATCGAAGTGTCATTACCCAATGTATAATTTTCTTCAGTCAGTGTTCTTCCCCAAGTGTCGTATATGCGAACATTAACCCTCTCGTCCTTTTTCCCTCCTCTAATATACAAAATTTCTTGTGCAGGATTTGGATAAATAAGTAGATTCCGCTTTATCTTGAATTTTCCTTTTATTTGATCAGATTCATGAGTTAATAGCTGGCTCAATTCCGAATTAGGTCTTACTTGTCCGTGTTCCATCTGTCGTTCGGAGTATCCAATTGTTTCACACGTATCATCGTTAAAAGCCAATATTGTATTGTAGATCAAATTATAAAGTGCTCGAGCTTTATGTACTGCTGGACCGTCCCTGCCTGGGCATTGACTAGCTAGGATAAAGAGATCAGTGCTATCACCTGTACTCATGGTGTCGTCAATGGCGAAATTGTGGTAAATCTGAAAATAATCCCTGTAGTTTGTCTGCACATTGGTTTCCGGACTAAAACCATTTATCAAGTCCTGTGCAGTTTCAAAGTCACCCTCTGCAAGTTCATCCTCAATTTCGAATAATGTACCTACCTCTTCCTCCAAATCTTCATACCATTGTATTAGTGTGTCATTATTTTGAGCAATGAGACTATCAAGGTTGGTTGAAATAAATAATAGCAAATTATAAATTTCACTGTCCACATCGTATTCCTCTTCCTCCCCTCCACCACTGCAATAGGTGCAGCCTCCGCCAATTGGATTTGGACAAGGGTTTGACCCAGAACTGGTTGTTGGTCTATTGTTTGGATTCCAATATGTTTTTCCTTGCGGGACTCCAGGTGAATAGCTTTGCAAACTCTGGACTAAATCCTCACTTCCAGTGTTATTAACCCATAGTTTAGCATTTTGCACATCAGTGTTTCCATCAACATAAGTTTGAACTCCAGTTGAAAAACTCAACCAAGAATTGCCACTTTTCTGTGAGCTACTTCCCTGTTGCCCTATGCCAGTCAGAATAGAGGTTGTACCCCAATTACTTGCTTGCATACCTCGATCGCAGTCAATAAGCGTGTTGTACCTCCAAACTGATGACGGATTTTGGTCCTTGAATTCAAAACCCCTAGTTACAAAACTCACACGGTTGCAACGAACATCTGAGCCTGGAAGATTGCCCTGATGAAGTATGCCAGCCACATTAAGAGTCAGATTTTTACCAAATCCAACAACGGTATTAGTGTTTACTACACTCTTTATATTACCTGCTGATTTTATCCCGTATTGCGCATTGTTCGTGTTGGTTTCAGCAGCTAGAACTATAGCATTATATGTTAGAGTTTTCTGGTATACCTTACATTCAAGCCCCAGCATTTCCACACCGGTCCTTACCCTGTCAAAATTGTTGTATGCTATTCTAATTCCATTAACTGTACCAGCTGAATAGAAGCTAATAGGTGTTCCTGTTTGGCTATTTACTGGTACTCCAATGTAAATGCCCTTTGCCATGTAACCGCTGCCCACTGCTGCTCCTGTTGCACTCGCAGCGCTGAAATAATTGGCAGTACAGCTGAATGTGCCCCAGCTTTCTCCGTAGGTTGTTGTAGGCGGTGTTAGCGATACATAATCAAATTTTACCTCTGCTTTTATTCCTGTACTTAGGTTCAGGAATTTATTGGTGTGTATTTGATAATCATGAAACTTGTTGCTCTGTACACTTATACCCAGAAAACCGTTTGTCCCGGGTGCCGAAGGATTTGTGGTGCTTTGAGAGCTAGAGAACAAGGCATGTCTGATATTCACTGTTGCAGTTCCGGCTATTAAAACACCTGTATTACAATTGTAAAATCTGTTATTACACGCTACCGCATTACCGGGTGATACCAGATCTAATTTTGCATTAGTAAACCAAACAATGTTTCGGTTGGCTGAATAATAAGTGTTGATGTGTCGTATTCCTGAGTTTCCAAGCATTCCTTTTGTGAACACGGATTGAGGGTTGTTCTGAAACACATTGTTGTAACTGTTAAGATGGCAATTCGACCCATCAATCCCAAACATATGTGCATCGAAGATATTGTAGTTGTTCAGAGTATTGGCTGGGTCACCTATGGTTAGCGCATGTATCGAAACGGTAGTAGTTGTGCCAACCTTATCAATTCGGATGCCAGTATGTGAATTTGCTGTATTGTATGGCGCTTTTTTTGTTGCTACAGATACTCCGTTCATTAAATATGGTGATGAAAGTACGGTCGAAGCCTGTGTAGTAGCAAATCGTAATCCAGGGCTCGAAACTCCAGCCTGAGCCCATGTTGTTGAAGTGAAGGTGTAGTTACGGCAAGTGAAAACAGAAGAATTTATTTTAAAATTATAATTTGTGGAGGTTGTCAGAGGAAACTCTGCGATATGTATTCCCACATTATTCTTGTTAAAAATGGTGTTGCTTATATGGCAGGTGGCTGGCTGAAAAGAATTAGGATTGGACCATTGCCCGAAACCATTTCCCGGTGGTGCAAAAACCGTCACGGCAGTCTTGGCGTCTTCAATAAGATTGGAATAAGAAGCAGCTTCAGAACTGAAAGTGCTTCCGGGCATAAGTGTTATACCTTCCCACATATCTGTGCCGCAGGAATACAAATGTGCCCCATCAAGTTTTAGCAAACCATTAACCGTAATCGAAACCCCCGAAGCAATTAGCAGTTCACCTGTTACATTAAGTGTTTTGCTTGACGCTATACTAAGTGGAAAATTAATAATATTTGTTCCCGTGAGATTTGTTACAGATTGTGTTATCGAGCTTATTGGACTAACGGTCCCAGAAGTACAGCAATCTGTTTTAACATTTAAGGTTTCAATCACATCATAAATACAATTTGGTGCGGTCAGTACTTGAATGGTAAATTGTATTGGCGCAGTTGGTGTAATCACAATTGGTGAAGTAGTGTACCCACCTGGATTCCAAGCTTGAACGGTAACACCAAATGATGCGTTTACAAAATCAACAGTTGCCTGGCTACCAGCGCAAATACCAGCTGTAGGGGTTGTAATAAAATAAAAATCAAAAGGACTTGCATCCAAGGGGGGCGGTGTAATGGTTTGTGTGAGCGTACAGCCGCTGCTGTATGTGGCCGTTGCTGTATAGGTGTTTGGTGTACCGGTAGGTACCGTAAGAACACTACCACTCACACTGCCGGGTTGCCATACCACAGAGGAAAAGTTTCCAATAGCTGTAATTGAGGCAGTTTGAAATGGGCAGAGTGAATTAGAACTCAAACTGACTGAAAGGGTGTTCATGCTGACTGTAATTGTGTTCTGAGAGGAACAGCCATAAGAATTCGTCGTGATAGCGGTGTAGGTAGTGTTTGTTGTTGGAGTCACAACAATTGGGTTAACCGTAGTATTACTTGGCAACCATGTGACTGTATTTGCTCCAAACAAAGTAGCGGTAAGTGTATTGCTGTAATTTGGGCAAACGCTCATGTAAGAACTTGTCAACAAAACTCCTGGCCCTGGATTAACCGTAACAGAAACTGTTCCGGTATTAGGACAACCATTAGCAGCAAATGCTATAATTGAATATGTTGAAGTCGTGGTTGGTGTTATAACTATTGGATTGTTAGAATAACCAAGTGGAGCTAGGTAAAAAACACTTATGAAGTTCCCTGTGGAGGTCAATGTAGTGGTTTGGCCAGGGCAAACAGTTGAGGGTGAGGCTGTAATTGTAAGTGATGGCAATGTTGAAACGGTGGGTAAAAAGGTGGTTGTGTTTGTGCATCCAAGTGTATTCGTTGCTGTAACGGTATAGACCATCGGTGAACCGCTTATAGTGTAAGTATTAGCGGTAACACTTCCTGGTTCCCAGATAACATTACTATAGGTGCCGGCAATGGCTAGGGTCGCTGTTCCGTTCTCGCAGAATTGTGTTTGTGAAACACTAATTGAAGGGATATTTGCAGGTACTGTAATAGTCCCCATGACCAGACAGCCATTTGTTAATGTAGCTAGTGCAGAATAAGTGGTAATGCTCGTGACAGTAACTGTTGTAATTGTTGAATTTACACCTCCAGGCTGCCATGTATATGAAAGTCCAGCCGAAGGCGATACAATTGATAATGTTCCGCTATTGCTGCATAGTGCATTTGGACTGAAAGAGACAGCGATAGTTGGGCCAGGCGCAATATTGGTGACATTTACTTGATAGTACGTGACCTGTTGACAGCCAATATTGTCAGTGAATGTATAAGTTATCGTGTAGAGGCCGTTTGGTAAAGTAGCGGGTGAATTAAAATTGTATTGAATATTGCTGCCGACCGTCGTCGTAGTTACTCCTGAACCTGTAAATACACCGCCAGGGAAGTTCACGTATTGGGCGAGGTCAAGATACCCGTTTGAAGCGCAAGTGTTGGCCAATGGTAAAGTAAATGTCGGAGTTTGTGATACTGTCTTTATTGAAACTTCATCTAATAGAAGATAATACCTGTAATAGGAGTCACCAGGCAATGGGTTACCAGAGCCATTATAAAGTGATTGATTTAGCAGACTATTGAGCCCGGCATGTAAAAATATCCCATTATTGCTTCCTGTTGCAGTATACGTGAATTGGTAATTATTATAAAAATGCCAAGTATTCATAACATTATTCAGTGTTGTTGTAATAAGTGGAATTATGACTGTTGAAGGAAATGTTGCCTGTGGTACTATAGGCGCGGTTGATGTGCCAAATGACATAACAAGTGGAAGGCTAAATTGATTTTGCGCAAATGGTGCAGCAGGCACCAACGGGTCAGTTTTAGTGCCAGTATATTGATATGCCCAAAAACTAAGCTGATAAACCTGTCCATTGATAAGAGGTGTGCCGAGATAATTTGTTATACTCTCAGATTGATGATTTCCTGAAGGTATTTGTGCAAACCCTCCTAGGCCGACTACAGAATTATTGTTAGGATTATTTGTTTGGTTATGGCTGCTGAAAGTTGGCGAAGAATTCATGGTACTGCTACCCAAATTACATGGTGTTCCGCTCCCCGTAAATGTGCAACTTTCAACTAGTAAATCAGCACTCAGAGAATGTCGTGACCAACAACTAATGGATACAGAGTTTCCAAGAGCTCCACAATTATTGTTTTGTTCAAAATTACCATTCTGCACCATATCGCAGGGTGAAACAGGATTACACTGTGCAGGAAAGATATAACCAAAAATGTAAGTGATATTCCCTTGGTTTCCTGATGCATCTAGTGGAATATACCTCAATAAAATAAAACCTGCGTATCCTGTGGCAGCAGTGAAACTTATGATATTCCCAGATACCGAAACGCTTCCATTGTTATAAACAGTCTCAACGCATGTTGCGCTGGATGCACTGGATGCATCGTTGGCCAAGATACCCCCGCCTCCTGTAATCGCAACTGTCAGAACATTGGTTGCCGTCGTATAAGTATAGGCAGCGCCACTTATACCATCGTTTATACCCCAAATATCATTGCTTGTGCAGGTTCCACCAGTATACGCTGTTGTGGCACTTAAAGCTGAGCTTGTGTAGCTTGTAATCACGGTGTAGCCAAGATCACAAAGAACATTCCGTTCTTCTTGTTTTAAAAAGCGTTTGTTCGAGCCTGTAGCACTAGCATTGCTCATTGTAAAATACATGTTATTATTACTGGGCGTATTGGTGGGATAGCACATATCTTCAAAGTGACTCAGACTGCTAGGTGGCTCAAAACAATTGGGGTTGTAAATCGGCATGCTCGGCACTAAACTGCTGCTATACTCACAGGCCACATTGCAATTTGTAATATCAGAAGTATAACAAGTCGGGCATGGGCAAGCAGGTTGAAGCACTAAAGTGTTTGTATTAAAACTTAGCCCATATTGCCATGAACAACCATTTGATGTTAAGAGCTTTGTTCCTCCACCAGTGTATAGATAATTATCGTAGCTCGAGTAATAATTATTTAAAGCACCAAATTTTGAAAGTCCATTGCCATTAATGAGAGATGCAAAGCCAAGGGCATGGGTTACCTCATGCAAAATAACAGTATAGAGGTCATACTGATTCGCAGTTGCAGTAGTTGTGTGTAATGGATTCCAAGTGAAGGAGGTATTAGCAAAATTAAAGGCCATAAAGCCATGATAGTAATTGAAACCTCCGGCGTTAAGAGGTGATACAACATTAGTCCAAGCATTCGTTTTACTCTGAATGGTTTTTTCCATTTGGTTTTTTATTATTCCGGGATTTGGACTAAATGGATTGGTTGGGTAGGCATAGTAAGAAGATGCAAGCCCCAGCACACCGCTGGTAGAAGTATTTGCCACGTAATTGGAAACATCATCAACTAGAATATGTACATACCCTCCTGCTGGCCATGTCCCTGTCCAGCCGAGTAAACCGGATACATTTTCCAAAACCTGACAAACAGTATTTCGGCAAGCTATTTCAAAAGTATTTGTTGGTGAGGCCATGCCACTTCCATTCGCAAAGTGCGCAACAAAAATACCTGATTGGCAAGTGGCGCTGATGACTGAGTTTATTCCATTGTCTCCCTGTCCGATTTCTCTGATCGCTAAGTTTTCGAGAAAGTACTCTCTCCCATCTTTATCAAACACTTTATCGAAATACCCTCCTGGGGTTATGGGTTCGCGGTATTGGCTAGTAATTGTTTGGCTGCGAACCGGCAAAACAAATCCGCAGATTACGATCAGAATTAGAATAGGGCTTTTCATTGTTCAACTTTTATAAAGTGATTTAATCAGAACAAAATTATTTTAAGACCAGAAGTGTATACCGAAAGAACGCCCCAAGTGTACAACACTTTTGCAAATAAAAACCCCGTAGTGCACTACGGGGTTTTGTTAAAATCTAAAACTTTTAGCCTAATTCAAGTTTCGCTTCGACCAACTCATCATTTCACCCATACCAGCTTCAATCAATTTATGGTTAAGGTTTCGCCTGTGCCACTCAACCGTCCTTAAACTGATCTT
>JALOMJ010000033.1 GCA_025455485.1 Bacteroidia bacterium
AATGCTTTTTACAATGAGTTCGTAAAGGAGTTTAAAAACGAGGTAGGCACCCAATGAGTAGCCCAGGGCTTTCCAGTTTTTTTGAAGCAAAAAATACAAGGCTACTGCCGGAATCACCACAATGGCAGAGCTTTTGGCTGTGCTTATCAAAAATAGACTCAAACCAAACAACAACCAGAGTTTGTATTGGGACTTTAATTCCGGCTTATTTTTTTCAAGCAAATCGATGACTCTGGCGGCTGTGAAAAAAAACAAACCCTGAAGGAAAAAGTAAAAGGCCTCGGTAAAGGTCATGCTGGCGTAATACAAAATCAGGTAATTGGCCGCATGGAAAAACGCCACCGGTAAAAAAATCATGTAGGGCAAACGCCCTTTAAAAGCCTTAAAAAATAAAACAAAGCCCAGCGCATTAAATAGCAAAGAAAAAAGTTTAAACACAATGAGTTTAAAACCCATGAGTTTTATTAGCAGTCCCAAAAAAAGTGGGTAGAGTGGGGCATTTTGGGTATAGAAGTAATTTGGAAACTCATGTACAAAGCGCCACCCGCCTTCGAGATAAAGGGCATCGTCGTGGGCCTCACTGATGCGGGCGTTAAAGGAAATGAGACTAAGAAAAAGACATAGACCGAGAAAGGTGTAAAAGATTTTTTGCTCGTTTTTTTTTGCCCAGTTTTCAAATTTAAAAAATGGTGCAGCGGAAGCGTTTGACGTGGTGGACTGTGCTTTTTTGTTCTCCATAGGAGTCCTTTGGACCTTACTCATAGGTGGCAAAAATAGCAATATTTCAGCAGCTCAAATTGGCCTTAATTCAGGCATTTTTTCTTTTGCTGCCCCTCAGGTCATCCAATAATTCGCTAAGGTGGCTGATTTGCGATTCACTTAAGTTGCTGAAGATGGTGATTGCGGCATCGTCAACATAATCGAGTTTTTTTAGCAATTCCAAACCTTTTTCCGAAATAAGCAGTTTTACGCTTCGGCGATCTTCTTCGCTTGGTTTTCTGATTATAAGATCTTTGGCAACCAGTTTATCCACAATGCGTGAAGCATCGCTCATGCGGTCGAGCATACGTTCTTTAATAAGTTTAAGGGAACAGGCCTGGTTGTTTTGGCCACGTAAAATTCTAAGCACATTGTATTGTTGACTGGTGATGCCTGAATTTTTAAAAAAGGGCGCGTATTGGCTGTTTAACCAGCTTAAGGTGTACATGAGGTTAATCGATGCCTTTTGTTGTGGCGAACGAAAAGACCGCTGTTGAATATCGTCTTCTAATGACATAAAAAAAGCCTCCGGAGCTAATCCGGAGGCTAAGATAGAATTTTTTTAAGCTTTGTTTAATTCAATGTTTATGTTTAGGGTAACTTCCTCGCTTACAATAACCCCACCGGCTTCAAGCACAGCATTCCAATTCAAACCAAAATCTTTGCGATTAATAACACCTGTTACTTTAAAACCATACTTGGTATTTCCCCAAGGATCCTTAATGGTTTTAGCAGCGCCAATGGCCAACAATTTTACGCGTTTGGTTACACCGTGCATGGTAAGGTCGCCTTCCAATTCATAGGCTGTTTTGCCTTTGCCGTTTGGTTTCATGCTCACGCTTTTAAAGGTGATGTTCGGGAACTTTTCTACATCAAAAAAATCGGGACTCTTTAAATGCCCGTCGCGTTTTTCATCTTCTGTGTTGATTGAGGCGGCATCTGCGGTGAACGAAATGCTGGCGCCGGTAAAATCCAAATCTGATTTTGAGCTAACTTCACCATTGTAAACGCGAAATTTTCCTTCTACTTCGCTAACCATAGCGTGTGTAACAGAAAATCCGAGTTTGGAGTGAGAGTTGTCAACTTTCCAATTGGTTTGTGCAGTAGATAATCCCGCAAGAAGAACTGCAGTGCTGATAAATAGTTTTTTCATAAGTTTAGTTTAAGTTTGATATTGCAAATATATGTAACAACATTAAATGTTATAACATTAAAATGTTAAATTATTGCAAACATTATTTAAACAACTGATAGTCAAATTGTTTTACTTAAGTAATGTTTGATTTCTAATTTTTAATTCGGCAGTTTAGAACTTTCTAAACCCTTGTGCTGAGCTCTTGTGCTGAGCCATGCCCTGAGCCGTCGCCCTGAGCTTGTCGAAGGGTATTCGAAGTGGAAGCGATAGCGGAATCGAAGGGCAGTCGAAGTGGTACCCTGAGCGCAGTCGAAGTGGGGGGACTAGAAGGTTGAGGCAGTTCCAGAGGAGTCAAAGAATAATCGATAGGGTCCATTCAGCAGATGTTTAACTGCTTTTAATACAAACTCATTGATGTTTGCAATTCACTCATTAAATCAATCAGTTTACTCATTTTAACACAAAAAATTTGGAGAAGTTGGGGCCTGGGGGTATAAATTTGTCTATACTCTAAAAGCTATCATCATGAAAACAACAGCAAAAAAAATTAAAGGAATACTGGTAATTTTAGTTTTTCTATTAGTAGGTACAAACAAAGTTAAAGCGCAGTATGTCTTAACAAATACGCTTAATTGTGCTGTGGAGGTAAATTATGAAATGTGGGACATTGGGTGTAACGTCTGTATTTGGGGCACGATCACCTTACAAGCAACAAGTTCAGTCACGTTGACAAACTGTAATTTTTCGGATATTTGTATTGTTGTAACGGAAGTTGGAGGAACCAAAATCACATGGTACAACCATGCAAATTCCGATGGATCTTGTCATGGCCCTCAAGGAACAACAGGGCAATCTTCTACCGGCCAGTGCAGTGGTGGTTGGAATACTTCCATAACACCGGGGCCTAACGGAGTTTGGACTATTTTTTAGTACATTAATCTTAATATTGATTCAAAGATGTTCAAGCCCTTTTTTACAGCATTACTTATTAGTTTTTTGTTTCTAGTGCCACTTGATAGGTCTTTAGCCCAGGGTGTAACGGATAATTGGCGCTTTGGTAACCGTTGTGGCTTGCATTTTCAAAATGGAACACCGGTTTTTGTATCCGGCAGTATAATGAATGCCGGGTATTCCTCAGCAAGCATTTCTGATTCTTCCGGCAACTTGTTGTTTTATGTGAAAGGTGGGGAGATTGTTTATAACAATCAGAACGATACCATGGCCAACGGCTTGAGTATTGGAGGTTCCTATACGCCTCAATCGGGGATAATTGTTCCAAAATCAGGCAAGCAGTATTATGTTTTTATGCACAACAATTTTGGCTACCAGCAGAACACACCAATGACCAAATATGCCATAGTTGATCTTAGTTTATCTGCCGGTTTAGGTGCAGTGAGTGTTTCTAATCAATCCATTAGCCCTGCAGGATTAGCAATGGTAAGCAAGTTGGCAGTTACACGGCATTGCAACAAAAAGGATTACTGGTTGCTTGCACACGAAGGGGGGTTTCCTGGCAGCACCAACTATCATGCCTACCTTGTTACAAGCGCAGGGGTAGCAACCAATGCGGTAGTGAGTTCCATAGGTTCAAACCAACCCCAGGCCTATATTCCTGCTCATCTTTTTTATTCGGGCATACACAAATTTTCACCAAATGGCAGAAAGGTAGCAGCCACTATGCCTAATAAAACCCTTGAACTGTATGACTTCAACCCTGCTACGGGTGTGTTGAGCAATAGAATTAAATTGGATAGCGGTGCGGCATTAAGTCCAACGTTATCTTTTCTTGAAGAAACATACAGGTATGTTGAATTTTCAGCGGATGGCACAAAATTGTATGCGAGAAGCGCTAAACTTGGCAGCTACATCAAAATTGTGCAATTTGATTTGTCTTCTATGAATCCGGCTCAAATTATAGCGTCTAAAACACTAATTTCTGTTGATTCTATTTCTGCTTCGGCAAATTATTCCTATCCATTGCAATTGGCCTCAAACGGTAAGATATATGCAATTGGCGCCAGTGCAGTGCATCTTGATGTGATCAATTTCCCTCATCTTTCAGCAGCATCCTGTTCATTTGTTCCTCTATCGGTATATGTTGGCACAACAGCACCTGGTCAATACCCCACATCTGTTGTTTACGATCTGCCAAATTTCGAGTCTTCTTTGTTCGAACAAAAACCCGTTTTACCACCCATCACGGCCAGTATAGTCTGCGGTACTGTTCAATTTTCTGCGCCTGTGCTTTCAGCCATGGCCGGGTACTCGGTAGTGTCCTATTCCTGGAATTTTAACGATGCGCTGTCTGGCGCAAACACTTCCACAATCAGCAATCCTCCTCATCAATTTTCAGCCAATGGCACCTACACGGTTAAACTGGCTTTAAACTATCACCCCTGCGGTACCGATACCTTAAAACAAGTGATTAACATCACAGGTTTACCAGAAATAAGTGTCAGTGGTAAAACGACCATTTGTAAGGGCGAAAGCACAGTGTTGAGTTTTTCCGGTGCAAGTGCTTATACCATAAATACCACGGCCCTTGCCCAAACCACTGCACAGGTGCAACCTACCATAACCACACTCTATACCATAAAAGCAAAAGACAACACAAGCGGTTGCAGCAGTTTAAAAACAGTTACACTTACTGTATTGCCCTGTGTTGGCCTGAGTGAAAACACTTTATCGGGAGGTTTAAAACTCTTCCCTAATCCCAACAGCGGTGTATTTACTTTTGAAACACCCGAAGCCTGCGAAATAAAAATTCACAACAGTCTGGGGCAGGAGGTGTATCGCGCGTCCATCACTGCAGGTGCTTCGACAATTGATATCAGCCATGAAGCCAAAGGCATTTATCTTTTGGAGTGGAGCACGAAAGAATCTAAAGGACAATTTAAAATTGTTTTGGAATAGTCCTTAGAAATTAGTCGTGAGAAGTTAGTTAAATTTGTTCAACTTTCAAATTTCAAAACTTTCTAAACCAAAGACAATTGTGACCAAAGGTTTTTTTGCCTGAGGGAGATAGCCTAATTTTGTGGGGATGAAGGAAATCATTTCCCTGAAAAATATAAGCCGCACCTACCATATTGGCGAAGAAACCATACACGCTCTTAACGATCTGTCACTCAGCATTGCAAAAAACGAGTACGTTGCGCTAATGGGGCCATCGGGTAGCGGCAAATCTACACTCATGAACATCATTGGTTGTTTAGATACTCCCAGTTCAGGGGAATATATTTTAAACGGACAATCGGTTGCCAACATGAGCGATGATGCATTAGCCGCCGTGAGAAATAAGGAAATAGGCTTTGTGTTTCAAACCTTCAACCTTTTGCCTAGGGCAACAACCCTCGAAAACGTGGCTTTACCCTTGGTGTATGCAGGCTTTAGCAAAACCGACCGTAACAAAAGAGCCTTTGAGGTACTGGAAAGCGTTGGTTTGGGCAACCGCGTTAAACACAAACCCAACGAACTTAGTGGTGGGCAGCGCCAACGCGTGGCCGTAGCAAGGGCATTGGTAAATCACCCATCCATTATTCTGGCCGACGAGCCCACCGGCAATCTCGACAGCAAAACCTCTGTAGAAATTATGGGTTTGTTTGAAGAGATTCATAAGCTCGGAAACACCGTGGTTTTGGTTACTCACGAGGAAGACATTGCCCTGCATGCCCACCGGATTATACGGCTAAAAGATGGTAAAGTGGAGAGTGATCAGGCCAATCCCAACATTACCACATACAAACTCCGCAGCGCCGCTGTTCAGAATACGCCTTGAGTAAACTTAGGCACTGAAGCAATTATTTTTAATTTTGCCGAATGAGGTTCTTCATCGCTCTCTTTCTTATCAGCACCTTGTGTCGGGCCCAAAACGATTCGGCCATTACCATTCCCATGCTGGGCGTACATTTTAGCGCGCAACTGCCGTTTGGAAATTTATCCGAACGTTTTGGAAACAGCTTTACCGCCGGCGGAAGTTTTCTCCTTAAAACCAATAAAAACTGGTTGCTGGGCACCGAAGCCTCTTATTTGTTTGGGGGCACCGTTAAGGAAGATGTTTTGGTTCAATTGACCAACCCCGATGGATTTGTTACCGACAACGAAGGGTATCCGGCCAATTTAAGAATTACCCAAAGAGGGCTCATTTTAACTTTGGTTGTTGGTAAAATCATTCCGGTTTTTGGCAGCAACGCCAATTCCGGCCTCATGCTAACCCTTGGCGGCGGCTATCTGCAGCATAAGGTAAACATATACGATGCTTCGCAAAGGGTAGCAGCCATCAGCGGCGATCTGGAAAAAGGCTATGACCGTTTAACCTCAGGTTTTACCTTAACTCAGTTTATCGGCTACATGCACCTGGGCCGCAAACGCATGAGTAATTTTTACGCCGGATTTGAATTTTATGAGGGTTTTACGCAAAGTGTCAGGAAAGTAAACTATAGTATGGGTTTGCCGGATACACAGCAACGTATGGATGTGCTTGCAGGTTTTAGAATTGGCTGGATACTCCCCCTGTACAAAAAAGCGCCCGACGATTTTTATATTTATTAAGCGGCAGACAAATGTGGGCATATAATCTGGTCATTCGTTGTTATGCTTTACTTATTCATCTTTCGGCAATCAAAAAGTCCAAAGCCAAAGCCTGGGTGGAGGGCAGAAAAAACTGGAGAGAAAAATTAAAAAACCAACTTGCTATCTTGGGAGATTCAGAACGTATTTGGATGCATTGCGCCTCTTACGGTGAATTTGAACAAGGGCGGCCCTTGCTGGAAGCCATAAGAAAACAACACCCTCAAATCAAAATTGTACTAAGTTTTTTTTCTCCTAGTGGCTATACGGCCTTTAAATCCTGGCCGGGAGCCGATGTGGTGTGCTACCTGCCTTTTGACTCTGCTCGCAATGCCCGCGATTTTATTGCCTTAGTAAAGCCCGCGAAGGTTATTTTTATCAAATACGAGTTTTGGTTGAATTTTCTTGCTGCACTCAAATCCAGCGGCATCACTACCTTTCTGGTTTCGGCAGTATTTAAAGCGCATCACCCTTTTTTTCGCTGGTATGGCGGGTTTTTTAAAGCCTCCCTGTCTACCTTTAACACCATTTTTGTTCAGGATTCTGCTTCGTTTACCATGCTGCAAAAGGCAGGCATTAACAACGTGCTGCTCAGCGGCGATACACGTTTCGACAGGGTGTTGCAAATTAAATCCGCTTTTAAAGCCATACCGTTTTTCGAAACCTATTGTCAGCACCATAAAATTATTGTGGCCGGCAGTACCTGGGAAGGCGATGAAACTTTTTTACTGGAGGCTTTCGTGAAACTTGACTTACAAAATTTGAAGCTGATACTGGTGCCACATGAAGTGGATAAAAAAAGCATAGCAGAAACTCAAACACGACTGAAAAACCTGGGACTGGCCTATAGTTTATATTCAGGGGTGAAGGATAAGGTTAAGGCTAAGGTTGAGGATGAAAAAGTGTTGGTGTTGGATGTGATGGGTTTGTTGTCGAGCGTATACCATTATGCTGATGTGGCTTATGTTGGCGGAGGCTTTAATGGTGGCATTCATAATCTCTTAGAGCCGGCCGTGTTTTTAAAACCTATTGTGTTTAGCGGTCATGACGATTACAGCAAATTTAATGAAGCATTGGAACTTGTTGAAATGGGTGTAGCAAGCGCCCTTACCCAAACAAACGAGCTGGCTCACACCCTAAAGAGTGTGTTGGATTCTCCTGAGAAAAAAGAAGAGATTGAAAGTCAATTACAACAGTATTTTAAAGCCCGTTCTGGTTCTACACAAAAGGTAATGGACGTGGTATTTGCTTAAAGAATTTACTCTCTAAAAGTTAATAATAATAATTTGGGCGCCTCCCGATAGCTATCGGGATCGCGCCTGCCTTGCCGGTCAGGCAGGCTTTCACTTCAAGCCACGGCAAACTTTGCTTTGTTTGTCGGTCTCCGGGGTCTTTGCTATTAAAGCAAAGCCTCCTCGCCCAGCAAACAAATACGCAAAGTTTTTGCCGTGGGCTTTTCGCTTAATCGCGGGCGCATGGGTGTATTTTGACTTGGCGAACGTATTCGGCCATTTAAAGGTGTAAAATGAATAATACAGTATCGTGTTGTTTAATTTTTGCTAAAATGCCCACAGAATATGGTAATTCAAGGTAATGGATGGTCGATAAAAAACGCCATCCTCAAGCCTTCATGGCTTTAACCATAGATTCCCAAAGCAATTGTGCACTGCGGTCCCAGGAAAAGTTTTGTTTTTGCAAACGGCCTTTTTGCACCAGGTCGGCACGCACGGCGGCATTGTTGTAAATGCGCAACATGGCATTTTTAATTTCGTTTAAATCATAAGGGTTTACTTTTAAGGCGGCGTTGCCTGCCACCTCGGGCAAACTGCTCAAATTGCTGGTAATAATTGGTATTTCTGCTTCCATGGCCTCTACCAAAGGAATACCAAAACCTTCGTAATAGGGTATAAAGGTAAGCGCCATGGCCGAGCCAAGCACCTTACACAACTCATCATTCGCTAAACGCCCCGTTAGCACCACGTCGTCTTTTACCCCACTTTCCCTCAGGGCGTTTTCAATTTCACTCATGCCCCAAAATTCGGGTCCGGCCAACACCAACTTCATCTCTGATTGGCTTTCTTTTTTAAACAAGGCAAAGGCTCTGATGAGGTTACAAATGTTTTTTCGGGGGTGCAAGGAGCCTACATTCACAAAATAATTTTTTCCTGAACTGTATTTTTCACGGGTAGATTTTTTTGTGCTGTCATCCACCGGTTTAAAAAAAGAATTGATGCCATTGTAAACCACGTCTATTTTATGGTCGGGGATGTGGTAATGTTTGGCAATTTCCTGCCGGCTAAATTCAGAAACAGTGGCAATGCGGGTGGCTTCTTTTGCGAAACGCGGAAAAAAATAATTGTAATAGCGTGAGGTGAGCCGTTTTAAGTCTTTCGGGTGGTGGAAAAAATTAATGTCGTGTATCACCGGCAATTGCTTGCAGCCGGCCCCAAGCGAAAGAAACCCATCGGGAGAAAGAAACAAATCGGGCTTCATTTTTTTTAGTAAATTTTTTACAGAAAACTGAAACCAAATATAGTAAAGCACCGGATGCCGCGCCTGGGGACCAAGCACCATGGGCGTAACATTATCCGAGAACACAAATTCCTCATGGTAATCCCGGTCGAACAGAAACACAAAGTGCACATCGGGATGGTTTTTTGTGATGCGTTTCAGCGTTTGGTAACTGAACCAGCCAATGCCTTCAAGTTTATCCTTTAGTAAAAGCCTTGTATTTACAACGATTTGCACCCGGCAAATCTATAAATTTACTCGGCCAAAACCATAAAAAAGCTATCTTTGACCGCTTTCGTGCAAAAAAAGAAGTTCATATTCGATCTGGCCATTCTTCTCATCCTGAATTTGCTCATTAAACCGTTCTGGATATTGGGAGTGGAGCCTCAGGTGCAGTTAAAAGTAGGCGATATTAGTTACGGGGAGTTTGCCGCCCTGTTTAATTTCTCGCTGATGATGAATATTTTACTGGATTTTGGACTCACCAATTTTAACAACAAAAACATTGCCCAACACAACCATCTGTTGAGTAAACATTTCAGCAAGATGCTCAGTTTAAAATTTGTGCTGGCATTTGTGTACGCCATTCTTACGCTATTGGTTGGATTTCTGGTTTTGGGTTATGATTTCAGGTACATGAAACTGCTTACCATCCTTTGTTTTAATAATTTTTTCCTCAGTTTTATTCTCTTTTTACGCTCGAATCTCCTGGCTTTGCATTTGTTCAGAGTGGACAGTATTTTATCTGTACTCGACCGTGTTATTATGATTATTGTGGTTCTGGCTATGCTCATGAATATGTTCGGCATGGAAGTAGACATTATGAATTTTGTGTATGCCCAAACCCTTGGTTATGCGCTCACGGCCTTAATTGGGTTTGTAATTGTGTTAAACAAAACCCACACATTTAAATTAAATTGGGACTGGGCCTTTAACCGGATGATACTTAAAAAGAGTTTCCCCTTTGCTATTTTGGTGCTGCTGATGACCTTTTACAACCGCTTAGACTCCGTTATGCTGGAAAGGATACTGCCGGGCGATCAGGGCAAAGAACAAACGGGCATTTACGCCAAAGCCTTTCGTTTGCTGGATGCCGCCAACATGATTGCCTATTTGTTTTCTGTTCAGCTCCTGCCCTTGTTTAGTCGAATGATAAAACACAAGGAGAACATCGAAAACATTGTGAAACTATCGTTCACCTTGCTCTTAACGCCGGCGCTTATTATTTCTATCAGCAGCATCTTTTATTCTGATCATTTTTATGAACTTATTTACAAAGGAGAATCGGAAGGGCACCTGGTGCTGGCCTTATTGATGTGTTGTTTCACGGCCATTTCCACCACCTACATTTTTGGCACCTTGCTTACCGCTAACGGTAACCTGAAACACCTGAACTACATGGCTGTTGGCGGTATATTGGTTAACTTAATATTAAATTTTGTTCTGATTCCAAAGTACCAGGCCATGGGTAGTGCTGTAGCCAGTGTGATTACGCAATTTGTAACCGCCTTAATTCAGGTGTTTATTTCATATAAAGTGTTTAAGTTCAGGCTCAACAAACGTTTGTTGTTTTCTCTTCTTCTGTTTATTCTAACGCTTGTGTTTGCGAATTATTTTACCTTATCTTTAACTGCCAGCTGGATGATTAATTTCCTTATAATGCTTATTTTTAGCGGTGTTTTGGCATTCGCTACCGGCATGGTGAGTCCTAAATCAGTAATTCGTTTTATTAAGTATAAATAACCCCTATGGTAGAAAATATTTCAGCAACAGAAGTCATCAGAAAGATTGTGAAATGGAGAAAAACTTTTCTGTGGGTATCGGTGATAAGTGTTGTGTTAACTGCTACGGTTACTTTGCTAATGCCAAAACAATACAAATCTACCGCCATATTATTCGCCAGCCGTCAATTCTCTGTTTCAAAATTGGTTATTGAAGCCAATGCGGGCAATCAGGAAGACTACATGCAGATTGGCGATGAAGACGATTGTGAAAAGCTGATACAATTGCTCACCTCAGATGCCCTGAAGATAAAAGTGGCTGATCGGCTTAATTTGTGGAAACGCTGGAAAATTAAAGACACCACCTTTTCTTACCATTACCTGAGATTAAAATGGGACGATCAGGTAAAAATTAAACGCACCGAATTTAATAGTGTAAAAGTAGAAGTACACGATTACACCGCCAACGGCGCGGCCCAGGTAGCCAATGCCATCAGCGATTATTGCGATACCATTCGCAGAGATATGACCAAAGCCGTGGCCGCCGAAGTGCTGCGTATTGTGAAAGACGAATACGACAACACACTTTCACGAATGAAAGAATTGGAGGATAGTTTACAAACCCTCAGAAATTTAGGTGTACTGCATTACAAAGAACAGGTGAAAGCCTTTTCAAAAAGCTACGCAAAAGCCTTAGAAAAAAACGATGCCGGCGCCATGAAACGTTTGGGAGCCAAAATGGACACGCTTGCTAAATTCGGCGGCGCGTACCAAAACATAAAAGACAATTTGGATAAATACGGGGCCAAATACCCCGATATTAAAATGAAGTACGACGAGGCCCTGGTGAATTACAACACATTTTTACCTTCGCGCTTTGTGGTGGAAAAAGCATTACCCAACGAGTACAAAGCAAAACCAAAACGGGCCATCATTGTGCTTATTTCCCTTTTGGCCTGTAATTTACTTACTTTGTTTGCTTTGTTAATCAAAGACAAGTTACAGTCCGAAAAACTGGTTTAAGGTTTAATTTCATCCAAACAGACTCAGGTTCTGTTTATGATTATGCAACTACTTCAGAAGATACGGCAGCTCTGCTGGGCAAATTTTTCCTTGCTGATGGGCCTTACTTTTGCATTGGGCAACGTGTACATTATGGTGTACAAAAAGGATTATTTCTATCCCTATAACATTTTGCCTCTGGCCTTTTTTATTCTTTACGCTGCCGTATTTCACTTGCAAAATCTGGTGTTTTTTTTAGCCTTCGCCACGCCTCTGGCCATTAGTTTAAAAGAAATGGGACTGTCGCAAGGGCCCGATTTAAGTATTCCTACCGAACCCGTTATGGCCGGCATCATGCTCATGTACCTCATTAAACAGGTAAGTAAAGGGGTATCGGATAAAAACTTTTTACGGCACCCCATCTCTCAGATTATTTTTCTGCAATTGCTGTGGATGTTGATCACAACCTTAAGCAGCACCGATATGGTGGTTTCTTTAAAATACCTAATCTCCCGCTTATGGTTTATTTTCAGTTGTTACATTATTATACCCCATCTGTTTCAAAATCGTCAGAACATTATTCGTTTTGTGATGGCCTATGCTTCAGCCATGGCCATTGTTGTGTTTTACACCAGCGTTAGGCACTTAGCCTATAATTTTAATCACAAAGCTGCCGACTGGGTGGTGTCTCCGTTTTACAACGATCACACGGCCTATGGTGCTGCTTTGGCCATGTTTATTCCGGTGTTGCTTACCATCGTTTTTATCAAATCGCTGAGCAAAGCCACGCGCGCCACGGCCCTTGCCTTCTTTTTGCTTTTTATTTTTGCCAGCATTGTTTCCTATGCACGCGCCGGCTGGTTAAGTTTGGCCGTGGCCATGATGGTGTTTGCTACACTGCTGCTGAAAGTTCGTTTTAGAACCTTGTTTATTGTGTTTGCTATCAGTGGCAGTGTGTTTGCCTTGTTTCAAACAGAAATTATGTTGGCCTTAAGCCAAAATACTACGGATTCAGAAGGTAGTTTTGAAAAAAACATTGCTTCCGTGTCCAACATTTCAACCGATGCGTCTAATCTCGAACGCCTCAACCGCTGGAGTTGTGCGTTACGAATGTGGGAAGATAAACCTGTGATGGGCTGGGGGCCCGGCACCTACATGTTTAAATACGCGCCTTACCAGTTAAGCCGCGAGTTAACCATTATCAGCACCAATTTTGGCACCAACGGTAATGCGCACAGCGAGTACCTTGGCCCTTTAGCCGAGCAGGGTGTTCCGGGGTTGATAATCGTGGTTATTTTATTTGTGTACATCTGCTCATTGGGCTACCGCTTGTATTATTCCCTTGCTGCTAAGGAAGACCGTTTGCTTTGCCTTGGCTTATTTTTAGGTTTGATGACATACATCACCCACGGATTTTTTAATAATTTTCTTGATACCGATAAACTGTCCTTGCCCTTCTGGGCCTTTTTAGCTGGACTGGTGTGTTTTGATTTGTATTACCGTAAAAGGGAAAAAATCAATAATCTATCCACAACACCTTAAGTTTATGTATTTATGGTTCTCTTAAATGAACGGGATTCTTGTTTTTAAGATGACACCCAGACTTTTGAGATAAATTTTAAAATGTTTGTGTGAATTTAGATGCTATAGTTTTAGAATTTGCGCCAGCGATTGAGCGGCATGTATGAGCTCGGGCGAGAGAGGGTGAAGCAAAGCGTAACCTCTCTCCTCGCCCAGCGAGTAGCGAAAGCGCGCTCGGGCGCCCATAAAAAAATCAAATTTATTTTAATGTGTGGCCACTTAAAAATTCAAATCTGCCACTTTCAAACTAAAAATGGCAATGTCATCCGGAAACTCAATGTCGCCCTTAAACTCTATGGCAAAATTTAATAAAGCCCTGTTTAAGTCTTCGGGTTTAGACGCAGCGTGTTGCACCATCACTTCTTTTAACATGGCAGGACTCACGTTTTCGTCGTTTAGGTTAGACGTGTCGGTGAGACCGTCGGTGTAGCAAAGCAAAGTAAATTCAGAGGTGTAATTAAATATATCCACTTCCACATCCCTCAAGTTTTCGTTAATGCCAATGATGGTGCTGCCCTTGGTTAATTCCATAAATTTATTTTCATGGTAGAGCAGGGGAGGGTTGTGCCCGGCATTGATGTAGCTTAGTTGCTGGCTTTTGGTATTGAGTTTGGCCAGAAAAATGGAAACAAACTTTTCGTTTTTTGTGTTGGCTATTACGCGTTTGTTGAGTTCAAAAATGATGTCTTTTAAATTATGAGTGTAGTTGGTAAGACTGTGCAAAGTAGCCTGGATGTTGCTCATCAACAAGGCAGCAGCAACCCCTTTGCCGCTCACATCGGCAATGCAAAAAATATACTCGTGATTGTTGATGCGTAAAAAATCGTAATAATCGCCGCCCACTTGCTGGTGTGGAAGGTACAAGGCGGCAACCTGAAGTGTGTCGCTGTCGGGCAGTTCTTTCGGGAACAGCATTTTCTGCATATCCTGAGCCAACTCCAGCTCTTTGGTAATTTTTGCGCGTTGTATGTTTTCTTTGTAAAGTTTTTTGTTTTCTATCGACACCACAATGATGTTGGTGAGGGTTTGCACATAGGGCAAATGTTTAATGGCTGCACTCAACTCCAGTTTTTCCTGGTTCACATCGCCCAGCAACACAAAGGCCATGGGTGTTTCTTTGTGAAACACAGGAATCACAATTTCAAAACTTTTGCTTAGTTCGCCTTTGTCAAAGCCTATGGTTTTAATCTCATGAATTTCTAAAAGCTCTTCTTCAAAATTAAAATGGTTAAAATCTTCGCCTATGCCGTATTTTAAAATACAGTTCCAGCTGGTATCATAACTGAATAACACCAGCTTGCCAACACCCAAACGGTTTTCAAGAATGTCCTGGTAAAGGTCGAGTAATTGGGAGGTAGTAAAATTGTTGTTGATGGCTTTGGTAACCTCCAGCAATGCATTCAGTTTTAAATCCTGTTGCAGTTTGCGTTTGTTTATCTTGCTGCCGGTAGTCACAATTATCTGAGGTATACCACTTCTTTGTTTTTCTTTGAAAAATCAGCTTCTATATGCTCTTGCAAGCTGGTGCTTAAACTAAGGCCAACAAAATCGGCTTTTACCGGAAAGCGGCTATGGCTGCGGTCAACCAGTACCAGGGTATTGATTTTTTTGACGGGTTTGTCTAAAAATAATTTAACGGCATACATCATGGTTTTGCCACTGTTCAGCACATCATCCACCAACACCACGCATTTTTTAACGTAATCTTTTTCTTTAAAATCGGTTGTTGGTTCCCCGTTCCAGGGCTCCTCTTTATTTATGCTGATTTTACCCAGCGTTATTTTAATGGTTGAAATGCTTTGCAAAAGCGCCACGATATTTTGAGCGATTTTATAGCCATTGCCATCAATGCCCACAATGAGCAATTCTTTTTCAGAGAAATTATTCTCGTACACTTCATAAGCCAAACGGTTCAGTTTTTGCTGAATTTGGCGGGTGCTGAGTATTTTTACCTTGCTCATGAGCGGTAGTTTTTGATGAGTAGGGCCAGTTGTTGTTTTACTTTTTCATTTGGTTCGCACAAAGGCAAACGCACATGGGCCTCGCATTTTTTCAATACACTAAGAGCGTATTTAATACCGCCGGGGTTGCCATCGGCAAACAATTGATCGGTGATGTCTACCAGAGAATAATGCAGTTTTTGAGCTTTGTCAAATTTGTGTTTTAAACTCAAACGCACCATCTCGCTGTATTCTTTTGGAAAGGCATTGGCCACCACAGAAATTACGCCATCGCCGCCGGCTGCAATGATGGGCAGCGTGAGGTTATCATCGCCACTAATCACCATAAAATCTTTTGGTTTGTGTTTGATGATTTTCATAATTTGTTCCATGTTGCCGCTGGCTTCTTTGGTGGCCACAATGTTTTTGCAGGCTTTGGCAATGCGAATTTGGGTTTCCCAACTTACGTTGCTTCCGGTTCTGCCCGGTACATTGTAAAGAATTATATCTTTTTTAGTAGCGGCCGATACCGCTTTGTAATGCTGAAAATAGCCTTCCTGATTGGGTTTGTTGTAATAAGGCGCTACAGAAAGCACGGCTTCAAACGGTTTTAAATCGGTGTGTTTGATGGTGTCCACAACGTCTTGCGTATTGTTGCCACCGATGCCCAAAACCAAAGGCAGTTTGTTGGCATTGGCTTTTATCACGGTTTCAATCACCAGATTTTTTTCGTCCTTACTCAGGGTTACACTTTCGCCGGTGGTACCAAGTACCACAATGTACTCTACGCCTCCGTTGTGCAGATGTTTTACAACGTTACTCAGGCCTTTGCTGTCCACTTCTCCTTTTTTTGTGAAGGGCGTAACGATGGCGACTCCGGTACCTCTTAAATTTTTGTTGCTCATGGGTGTTGTGCTAAAGTAGAATGTTTTGTTTTGTTATTTGAGTTGAAAATAGTCTGTGGCCAACACAGCAATCTCATTACCGTAAGCCAAACTGGCTGTAGCGGCCGGACTTGGGCTATTAATCACGTGCATGGCGTTACCGTGTTTTTCTATTTTAAAATCGTCAAGCATTTCGCCTTCAGGCCCTAAAGCCATGGCTCTGATGCCGCAGCGGCTGGAGACGATGTCGTCCATTTCCAGCGAGGGAATCAACTTCTGTAAACGTTTTAAAAAGTAGGCTTTACTAAAAGCACCACGGTATTCATCCAACCCAAAACGCCAGTGTTTGCCAAAAAATTTCCAGGTGCCTGCAAAACCAAAAGCTTCCAAAGTATCTTTTAAACTAAAAGCGGTTTTGCTGTAGCCTTCACGATCGAATACAAACACAGCATTGGGGCCACATTCGGTGCCGCCTTTGATCATGCGTGTGAAGTGCACACCAAGAAAAGGAAATTTAGGATTGGGCACAGGATAGATGAGGTGCTTTACTTTTTTCATTCCTTGTTCAGTGAGGTCGTAATAATCGCCCCTGAAGCCAATGATGGCGGCATCGGTTTTCTGACCTTCTTTTTTGGCCATGCGGTCGGCTTGTAAGCCCGCCGTAGTAATGATGTATTTCCCAAAGAAAGAAGCGTTTGTGGTGAACACTTTGCTGCCGTTTTCGCCCCGCTCGAAGCCTTTCACTTCTTGTGAGGTTAAGACTTTGCTGCCTGCTGCGTGAATCAGCTCTGCGTATTTGCGGGCCACATCCCCGTAGTCAATAATACCGGTGCAGCCCACGCGAATGCCGGCTATGCCTTCGCAATAGGGTTCTATCTCTTTAATGCGTTTGCTGTCAATCAACTCCATGTCTTCAACACCATTGGCCAGGCCGTTTTGGAACACCTTGTTCATATGGGCCAATTCGCTTTCTTCTGTGGCCACAATAAGTTTTCCGCAAATATCGTGGGCAATCTTGTGTGTTTTGGCAAATTCAACCAATTCACGTCTTCCACTCACGCAATTTTTCGCTTTGTAGGAACCGGGTTTGTAATAAATGCCGCTGTGAATAACGCCACTGTTGTGCGAGGTTTGGTGTTGTGCGACTTCTTTTTCTTTTTCAAGCACCAGAATTCGTTTTCCGGGGTGTTGGGTGCAGAGTTTATACGCTGTGGCCAGGCCAACAATGCCCCCACCGATGATTATGATGTCGAATTGTTCTTCCATACAAATTGAGGCCTTAAAGTTAGCAATTTGAGGCAATATTTTCTTTTATATTTACGCTCTAACAGCGCCAAACCATGAAGATTATCTGTATCGGTAGAAACTATGCCGCCCATGCCAAAGAACTAAGGAACGAGCTCCCCACAGAGCCGGTGTTTTTTATGAAACCCGATACAGCTTTGCTAAAGGAAAATGAATTTTATTATCCTGACTTCACCAAAGAGTTGCACCACGAAATTGAACTGGTGCTGAAAATTTGCAAGGCCGGTAAACACATTCAGGAAGAATTCGCTCACAAGTACTACGATGAAATTGGGCTTGGCATAGACTTTACCGCCCGCGACCTTCAGGAAGACTGCAAGAAAAAAGGCCTGCCCTGGGAGAAAGCCAAGGCCTTTGATAACAGTGCGCCTATTGGGAATTTTATTTCTAAGTCAGAGCTCGAACTCAGCAACATCCGTTTTGGCTTAAAAGTTAATGGCGTGTACAAACAACAAGGCAACTCAGCCGACCTTATATTTTCTTTTGATAAGGTGATTGCTTATGTATCGCAGTTTGTAAGTTTAAAAGTGGGCGATTTGATTTATACAGGTACGCCCGAAGGGGTTGGGCCGGTGAAGATTGGCGATAGGCTGGAAGGCGAATTGAATGGAACAAACTTCTTAAATTTGCAGATAAAGTAAAACATTTTTTTCCCAAAATATTGGAAGCTCTTGACTAGTCTCTCATAACTAAAGAAGAGTTCAAAGGTTCAATTTGTTCAAAAGTTCAAGTGTTTTGAGGATTACAAATCGCTGAGCCTCACTTCTCCTTTAACTGAAACGAACACTAAGTTTGAAATAATTTCTTTAGTTAAGCAAAACCATTTAGAAAATTACAAACATCAATCCAGTGTGAAGGCAGTGTATTGAAGGTAATTGCCGTTCAAAATTTCAGTGCTGTAAGCTCCGTTTAAATTAATGCTCTGTTTGCCAAACACACCCGGTCTGCCCACTTTAATGCTGTTGTCTAATTTCACAGTATCCCGTGTGGCAGCCAGATCGTTTACCCAAAGGGTTACATTTTGAGGAAAACCATTTGTGCCCTGTTTCACGGTTTCCAGATTAAAACTAAATCGGCCATTGCCATCGGTGTTAACTTCATATTGCCGGGTAGTTTGGGTTGTAGGATCCTTGTCCAAACTCAAATACACTTTGTAATTCGTTAAGGGTACAAAAGCGGTGGTTAAAGAAACCAAAGTGCCGGTTTGTATTTCCTTAATTAAACTCAAGCCCACAGAACCGGTTATAACAGCATTTCCGATAACAATGTTGTTTGGATTCGATTGAGAATTAGAGGCGGTGAAAGCATAATTGTAAGTAAAGTTTTGCCCCATCACCAAAGTGGTATTAAAACTTGTGCCCGAATAGGTAGATTGTAATCCTGTTTTAAAATTCCCATTCATTAACGTGTCTAATGTGCCGGTGAAACCATCCACCGTTACTTGAGCCGCAACGCCAGAGGCATTGGTTTTAACGGTGATGCTAAAATTGCCTTTATCGTCTGTTACAGCGCTGTAAACATCTGCCCCTTGTGCACTGGAGTTAGGGTAAAGCGAGTTTTTATTGACTTTCACCGATACATTTACCGATTGTGCAGGAATACGACCTGTGCTTAGCCAACCACCATTGCCATTGGGTGTAATGATGTTTTTGCTAATGTTGCCCTTCACCACGGTAGTGCCTGTAACGTCGGTAGCTTTGAAGGGTTCGGGTTCTTCTTTTTTGCAAGCCGTAAATGCAAGGAGTGCCGTTGAAAATAGTAAGAGTAGTGGTTTCATATCCGTGTAAAGTTTAAAAATGAAAAAGTAAGGTTAAGGCACCTGCGCCACCTGCCAGTAGCGTGTTTCCGCCAAGCGTATTGTTCATTGAAAAGATGCTGCCGTTGTTGATGTCTACCGAAAATCCGCTTTGGCGTTGCGCGTCGCCTTGATTAATTTCTTCAGTAATAACAGTAGGGCCATTTTGTCCATTAAAATAAACCTCCTGTTCAAAATTAGTGTCGCGTTGTGTGGTGATGGCAAAGCCCCAGCCGTATTCTACGCCTATAGAAATTTTAGTAAAAATAAAATATTCCACTCCAATAAAGCCCCTGAGGCCATAACGGTAGCCGGTTTCGTTTTTTGAACTTAATGTGCGTTCAACACGGGTGGCGGTGGTGGGCGTTTGAATGGCTGTGCTCAGTGTGTTAAAATTACTGGTGTATTCAACAGGATAAACGTCTGAGAAGGCATTGCCGTAAGTATAGGTTTCACCCGAAGATATTCGTCCAAAACCTACTTCAGCACCATACACCCCTTGCAGGCGACGGTAACCGCGGCGTTTTTCATACCCAACCGTAATTAACATATTGCTTTTTCTGAACTGAGCTACATCGTCCACTTTTATTAATGAAGCCGCAGCAATATCGTCGGCCGTTCCAAAACCGGCGTCGTACATCACTTTGGCATCTTGCACCCGGTTGGTGATTTGGCCCGAAAGGGTATTGATACCAAACCTTACACGAATGGCGGTTTTATCATCCAGAAAAAATTTGCCCACAATTTGGTTGTTTGCGTTTTGTGTGTACTGCACCAGACTATCGGCTCCGGGGTAAGGCTGGTTGAACTTAAGCGACTGAAAAAATAAATCGATCACCGGTATCATGTTAAAGCCAATACCTATGTCGTTTTTTTGAGGAAGTATGGCTCTGCCTTTTTTATTCCTAACAATGGCGGTATCGCGCTGTGGTTTAGATACTGCAGGTTTTTCCTCCGGTGGCTTCGGGGTTGAATTGTCCTGAGCTATGGAAGGGAAAGCCAAAAGCCAGAAGCCAAAAACAAAAAGAAAAGTGTGGGGTAGGGGTTTCCTCATAAGGAAGGGTTTTTCAGAATCAAATATAGGCATAAAGTTAAAAGGAAAAAGCCAAAGGGGAATTTAGGCAACCTAAAACTTTCTACACCCTTGAGCTAAGCTTTGCACTGAGCCTTGCCCTGAGCGAAGTCGAAGAGGAAGCGATAGCGGAATCGAAGGGTAGCCGAAAGTTGATGGCAGTTCCAGAGCAGTCAAAGAATAATCGATAGGGTCTATTCTGCAGATGTTTAACTGCTTTTAATACAAACTCATTGATGCGCGCAATTCACTCATTAAATCAATCAGTTTACTCATTTTAACACAAAAAATTTGGAAAAGTTGGGGCCTGGGGGTATAAATTTGTTCAACTTTAAAAACCAATCGCATGAAAACAACAGCAAAAAAAAATCAGAGCAACACTGGTAATTTTAGTTTTTCTTTTTCTCGGTACCGGTAAAATTAATGCACAGGTTACCGTTGTCAATTCACTAACCTGTGATATTGTAATTGCATGGGAATCTTGGAATTCGTTTCCGGGTTGCGGAATTTGCGGTTCGGCAGCCAATGTTACTGTTACTGCCGGCTCTTCGTTAAGTGTTGGTTGTAGTCGCGAAGTTTGTATTAGCATTACCGAAGTAGGCGGAAACCCCATTATCTGGTACAACCACACCAGTTCCCTCGGACAATGTCATGGAGCTGGAGTTCCATGGCAAACTGGTCAGACTTCAACCGGCCAATGCACAGGTGGTTGGACGGCAAATTGGAACGGTACTTTTAGCGTGTTGACTATTCAATAATTTAAATTGAAAATTAAGCTTCATTTTATTAAATTGCATACATGAAAGCTCAACTAAACCTTGTCTTTTTGCTTTTGGCCTTAAGCTTATCGGCACAAAAGGAATATGCCAATTGGAAGTTTGGCTGGTATGCAGGTTTAAATTTTTTAAACAACCCTCCAACAGTTACTTCGGGTTCAACCTCCTGTGCGGCAGCAACCGCAACCCAGTCAGATTCTTTAGGGAACCTGTTGTTTTATACACAATTATCATTTGGGGCAGGTAATGACCTTGTGCTTTTTAATAAAAACAATGATACTCTGGCTAACGGAGGTTACCTTATAGGTTCCATGGTATCCCAACCTGTAATCATTGTTCCAAGAAATCCTACCCAGTATTATGTAATTGCAAATGATGCTGATCACTATCAATTGCCTTTTCCATTTCCACCAATGACCTATTATTCGATTGTAGACATGAGTTTGGCTTCAGGTTCAGGGTCTGTTGTAGCGAAAAATATCCCAATGAGTAATCCGGGTACGCCATTTGTGAATAAAATGACTGTCACCCGCCATTGTAACGGAAAGGATTTTTGGTTATTAATGCATGGGGGGGGGCAACCCGGCAACAACTTGTATTATTCCTACCTGGTTACAGCGGTGGGAATCAACACGGTTCCTGTCATCACAAGCATTGGCGCAATTCAGCCTCAAGGCGAGATGCCTGCTTTCCCATTTTATCGGGGCCAACACAAGTTTTCACCCAATGGCAGAAAGGTAGCGGCAACCATGCCCAACAGCACGGTTGAATTGTACGATTTTAACACTGCAACCGGGCAGTTGAGCAACATGATAAGATTGGATAGTTTGTTTGCACCGTCTTCGCCAAGCGTTTCACCTTTTGATGAACAGAGCGTAAGAGGGCTGGAATTTTCTCCGGATGGTTCAAAGCTTTATGTAAGTTATATAAACAAACACCCACATTTGTGCCAGTTTGACCTTTCTCTTGCAAACCCTGCATTAATAAAGGCGTCCAAAACCATTATAATACCAGACACGATTACCTCGTCGGCATATATGTACCCGCCACAATTGGCGTATGATGGCAAAATATATGTTGTGAGTGTTGATACCAACTTTCCAAATCACCTACACAGCATTAATAGCCCTAACCTGGCCGGTGCCGCCTGCGGATTTAATCCTGGAGCAATTTACTTTGGTTCATCACTATTCCCAGCACCCGGAAAAAATCTGGCAACCACAATAACCAGTTTTTTCGAACAAAAACCCGTTTTACCACCCATCACAGCCAGTATAGTCTGCGGCACTGTTCAATTTTCTGCTCCTGTGCTTTCAGCCATGGCCGGGTACTCGGTAGTGTCCTATTCCTGGAATTTTAACGATGTACTTTCAGCCACAAACACATCCACACTCAAGAATCCTACTCATCAATTTTCAGCCAATGGCACCTACACGGTTAAACTGGCTTTAAACTATCACCCCTGCGGTACCGATACCTTAAAGCAAGTGATTAACATCTCGGGTTTACCGGAAATTAGCATCAGTGGTAAAACCACCATTTGTAAGGGCGAGAGCACAGTGTTGAGTTTTTCCGGTGCAAGTGCTTATACCATAAATA
>JALOMJ010000108.1 GCA_025455485.1 Bacteroidia bacterium
TCAGGCGATCGGGAATCGGCCAAATTGTTATGGCACAGCCAAATTGAAAAATTAAGGCACGTTATTGGTTCCATATTTTAAATAGAAACCCGGTTCTGCCGGGTTTTTTTATGTTAAAACTTTATACTGATGCCGGCCAGAAAATTTATGGGTGCGGCGGGCGCAACAAAATTGAAGGTGCTCAGCTGAGCCGAATCATAGTAATAGCTGTAGGTGTACCCATTCGTAAGGTATTGGGTATTCAGAAGGTTGTAAACTGTGAGCATCAAGGTCATTTCAGGCACAACCTTTGTTTTTATGCTGTAGTTCATGTTCAGATCGAACACCGAATAGGGATCCAGGCTCCTTTTTAAATTGCTGGTATTGTCGAGGTACTGTCGTCCAACATTTTTATTGATAAGGCTGATTTTAAAATTCTTCACCGGTAAAAAAGTAAACACCAGCGACGAAACCGTAGAAGGAGAAAATGAAATGTCGGTGTTGACGTATTCCTTGCTCACTTGTTTATACACACTGTAATCGGCATTGCTGCTATCCAGGTATTCGGTAAACTTAGCGATGGTATTGTCTGACAGAGCAAAATTGCCGGTAATAATAAACCAGTCAAAGGCCTTATAATTCAGGTCCAGCTCAAGGCCCATGCGCCGGCTTTCGGGAACATTTACACGATTGTAGGCTCCCACATCGTTCACTTCTCCGTTAAGCACCAATTGGTTTTTGTATTGCATGTAATACCCGTTCAGTACCACTTTAACCTTGGTTGTGTTGAAATTTAATCCGGTTTCCAGGTCGGCAAGCTGTTCAGATTGGGGACGACTTTGTGGGGTGCTTTGCACAAAATCATCACGGTTAGGTTCTTTGTTTCCTACACCAACAGAAACATAGGCATCCAAACCTCTCTTAAGTTCAATGTTGAATCCTATTTTGGGGTTAAAAAAAGTATAGTCCACTTCCTGCATTTGTTTCTCGTAAAGCTCATTAAATCCTAAGAAGGAATACATGACCTTACGCACTTGTAAGTCCACAAACAGGTTGGTATTCGAAAACGGTTTAAAATTGGTTTTCAGGTAAAGGTTGCCTTCGCTTTTGTTAGCGTTGTTGCGGTAATATTCATGATCTATGCTGCTGTTGGAGGCGTATTGCGACCACATGATTCTTCCAAAATGAGCGCCACTGTAAGTGTTGGCTCCCCCACCCAAAACCATCTGCAAACGAGAGTTGCTTCTGTAAGTAATGTTGAAAAGTGCGCCGATAAAATCATTGTCCAACCACAATCGCCTTACCATATCGCTTTGGGTTATGGTGTCGCCTGAGGGTGTAATGACATCCTTTAAACCATAATCCACCAGGTTTTGATCTTCCTTGTATTGTTCGTAATAACCTTCTCCTTTGGTATAATGAGCTGTGATGTTAGCGTGAAGTTTGTGAGAAAACTGATGGATAAAATGCAATTGAAAATTATTTTGCGTGTAATTGTCGGTTTCGTTGTTGTAATAATTAATGTTGCCCAACGCATCGGTGTATTGTCCTGCCATGTTGTAGGTGCGGTTGCCTTGTTTCACCGAATCCTCAGGCACATAATACCAGGCCTGGTAGGTTTTTTCCTTACCGTAAAAATTAATGAACTTTAAAACGGATTTACCCTTGTAATACGCCGCCGAAAGGTAATAGGAACGAAGATCTGAACTCGCCCTGTCGATGTACCCGTCACTTTTGATTAAGGAAGCCCTCATGTCCATCACAAACTTGTTCTCGATTAAGCCTGTACCTGCAAGAACCGTATTTCTATACGTATTAAACGAACCTGCGGTACTGATAAGGCCGGCATAAGGTTTTTCTTCCAGCGTTTGGGTGGCGAAATTGATGCTGGCACCAAATGCACCTGCACCATTAACTGAGGTACCCACACCGCGCTGAACCTGCACACTGTTTACGCTGGATAACAAATCGGGCATGTTTACAAAAAAAGTGCCTTGCGACTCCGCATCGTTTATTGGCACGCCATTTACCGTAACATTGATTCGGGTACCATCGCTGCCCCTGATTCTTATTCCCGTATAGCCTATTCCATTGCCAGCATCTGAATTGGCCACCACCCCCGTGAGTTGGTTTAGCAGCATAGGCGCATCCTGTCCCAGGTTATTTGTCTTGATGGTTTCAGCCTCCATGTTGCTGTATGCCATGCCCTGATTCTTTTCTACCCTGCCCACCTGAACCAAAACTTCTTCAAGGTTTTTGTTACTTGGTTTAAGCGTGGGCTGAAATATTTGCTTTAGCGGTAACACTATGGTGTCGGTAAAAGTTTCATACCCTAAGCAGCGGATTTGTATGGTGTAGCTTCCGCAGGGTAAAGAACTGATTTCAAAGCTGCCGTCGGCATTACTTTGTGTTATATAGCGGGTGTTTTTCAGTTGAATGCCAGCGAAAGGCACCTCCTTGCCATCCGCGTCTTTTAAGCTGGCTTTTAAATCGCATTGCGCTTTAAGGGATACTGAAAACAACAACCCCATCAGAAGGTTTGAAAAAAACCAATTTACTTTCATTACTTTTTTTTAATAATTAAACATAATAACACAAGGGGTGGTATTATTTTAACTATTCTCCCTCCGCAGGCATTACCCTGTTCAGGTGCTTAACAATTGGCGTTGGTCGCCGCTTTGTTAATGGGTTTAATCTCAGCCTTGTTATTAAATTGTTTGGTAATTCCAGGTCAATTTAAAGTATAACAAAGCACCCCTTAAGATGCCGCAAATGTAAAACTCTTTTGGTGTACTTCAAAAAATAGTTTTGAATTGAAAAAATAATACTGAGTTTTGCAGTACTTGAAAACAAAAAAACGAATAGCCATACTTGGCAGCACAGGCAGTATCGGCACGCAGGCGCTGGACGTGATTAGAGAAAACCCGGAGGTATTTGAAGCCGAGGTGTTGGTGGGTAATTCAAATGCATCACTGCTTATACAGCAGGCACTGGAATTTAGACCCAATGCTGTTGTAATTGCTGATGAAAGCAAATACCAAGAAGTGAAATCGGCTTTACTGGCCTACGACATAAAAGTGTTCGCCGGCGAAAAATCAGTGGAACAGATTGTTGAGATGGAAAGCATTGACATTGTTTTGGCTGCCATTGTGGGTTATGCCGGTTTATCCAGTACGCTCAATGCCATACGGCACAAAAAAAATATTGCTTTGGCAAACAAAGAAACCCTGGTGGTGGCCGGAGAACTGGTTAGCAGGTTGGCTCTTGAAAATGGCGTCAATCTGTATCCCGTAGACAGCGAACATTCCGCTATTTTTCAATGCCTTGCCGGTGAATGGGAAAACAAAATTGAAAAAATTATACTCACAGCAAGTGGCGGCCCTTTCAGAGGAAAAGACCGGGCATTTTTGGCCGATGTAAAAAAAGAGCAGGCCTTAAAGCACCCGAACTGGACCATGGGAGCCAAAATAACCATTGATTCGGCCAGTTTGATGAACAAAGGGTTAGAGGTTATTGAAGCCAAGTGGTTGTTTCATTTACAACCATCTCAAATTGAGGTGGTGGTTCACCCACAAAGTATCGTTCACAGTTTGGTTCAGTTTGAAGATGGAAGCATAAAAGCCCAATTTGGATTGCCCGATATGAAATTGCCCATACAATATGCCCTCGCCTACCCTCTGCGCTTAAAAAATACATTTCCGCGGTTTGATTTCACCAAATACCCCCAATTAAGCTTCGAATCGCCGCGGCCGGATGTGTTTCAAAACCTTCAACTGGCCTATGATGCACTGGCCAAAGCCGGCAATATGCCCTGCATATTAAACGCAGCCAATGAGGTGGTGGTTCAGGCATTTTTGCAGGACAAAATTGGTTTTTTAAGAATGAGTGAAATCATTTCTGATACGCTTGCAAAAGCCCCATTTATTGCTAACCCGGATTACCAGGATTACATCAGCAGCGATGCTGAAGCCAGAAGACTTGCGGCAGCATTATTATGATTCTTAATTAAGTTTAAAAGCCGTTTGTATCGGGGAAAAATCAATGTTTTTCGCGTACATTTACACTTCTCAAATAAATCGCACAACTCACTAAACAGCCAGTATGTTCATTAAAATTGCTCAGTTATTTCTCAGTCTTACCATTTTAGTCAGTCTTCATGAATTTGGTCATTTTTGGTTCGCCAAACGTTTTAAATGCCGGGTAGATAAATTTTACCTGTTTTTTGATTTTCTTTTCCCTTTCGCTTCTGTAATGAACTTTGCCATTTTCAAAAAGAAAATTGGCGACACAGAATACGGTATTGGTTGGTTTCCTTTTGGAGGTTATGTTCAGATTGCCGGCATGGTGGATGAACAAATGGACAAAAGCATCATCGATTCTCCTCCTCAACCCTGGGAGCTTCGGAGCAAGCCGGCATGGCAGCGTCTACTCGTAATGATGGGCGGCATATTGGTGAACTTTTTATTGGGCATTCTTATTTTTTGGATGTGTTTGTTTGTTTGGGGTAAAGAAACCTTGCCCATGACCGGTTTACCACACGGCATTGCAGTTGACAGCACAGCGTTTAACATGGGTCTCCGAAACGGAGATTACATCACTTCGATTAATGGAAAACCCGTGCCTTCCATTCGCCGAATACCTATTGAAATAATCATGAACAAAGCAGAAAGCATTGAAGGCGTTCATGGTAATGGAGAAAAGTTTTCTATACCCGTGCAAGAAAATGACCGTGCTCTGATATTAAAACGACTAAAAAAATCGAATTTTATTGCACCCCGGATATTGGTGAGTGTGGACAGTATTGATAAAACAAGCTTTGCTGCCAATTCAGACTTAAAAAGCGGAGATGTGATTATTGCCATCAACGCGGTACCGGTAAAGTACTTTGATGAAATTACCAGTAACCTGCGTCAAAACCGTGGCCAAAAAGTGAAACTCACACTGCTTAGAGGCAAAGATACCGTACTTACGGCTTGCAACGTCAGTCAAACGGGAACTATAGGGTTTTATCCAAAAATTTTATCAGAGCCCGTAACCACCAAACAGGATTACAATTTGTTCAGTGCCTTTACACAGGGCGTTTCCGACGGGATGGAGTTGCTGATTATGCAAGCCAAACAATTTGTAGTTATTTTTACAGTTAAAGACGCTCATCAGCAAGTTGGAGGGTTTTACACCATGGTACAACAAATGGATGCCACCTGGAACTGGCAAAATTTCTGGATGTTTACAGGGTTTCTGTCTTTGGCGCTGGCTTTTATGAATTTTTTACCCATACCCATGCTGGATGGTGGATACATTATGTTTATTCTTTGGGAAATGATAACCGGTAAAAAGGTGAGCGATAAATTTGTGTATTATGCCAATAACGTTGGTTTGTTTATCGTATTGGCTCTGATGATTTGGGCGAATACAGATTGGTTAAGAGATTAATTTTAGCATGCCATGATGTCTTCAAAAGCTCTCCTTCTTGTTGCAGGCTTTTCACTTTTTGGGTTTGGTGTTTTTGCACAAAACAAAACCATCAGCGATAAAAAAAAAGACGAACAAAGTCAGGCTGTTAAACACAAAATTATGGTTATTCCCTTTGAACCAAGATTGTACCTTGGAGAAGTGGATTACGCCATTAATGCCGAAACCAAGCTAAGCGCCAAACAAATCAAATTTCAGTTCAGGGATGGCTTGAATGAGCAAGTTGCCAAAGCTCTTACATCTGCTAAATACGGCGTTGTAGATTTGATGGAGGATACGCTGAAGTACAAAAAAGACACCGACCTCATTTACGGCGCATTAAGCTACGAATACCTTAAAGTGCCCGATCAAAACAATTATCAGGTACCTAAAAAGGAAAAATCTGCCAAGCCCATAGAAAAAGGACAATTGAACCTGGAAACTAACAGCGATATCAGGTTTATGAATGCTAAGCTTACTAACGCAAAAGTGGTTCCTCAACTCTTTGGGAAATACAAAACAGATGTGTTTGTGTTCATCAATCAGCTTGATATTAAAGCCGGTGGAAATAATGAAGCGGCGCAACCCTACAAAGTACCAAGCTCTAAACGCAAAATAATTGTGCATTACACAGTGTTCACCAAAGATGGAGCAGAAATAAATTCAGGCATTTTGGAAGATGAGTTTGCTGAGGATCTAAATGTGCCAAAAAAAATAATTGACAAGCACTTCACTACACTTTCAAAAGAATTGGTAATACGTATAACTAAAGCGTTAAATCCTCAGACAACTAAATAGCTGCTTTATTCTGCATACGAAATCTTCATCTCTACCCTTCTGTTCTTCTGTCTGCCCTTTGGTGTTGCGTTATCGGCAATAGGCTGCGTTTGTCCAAACCATTCCACCTCTATCTTTTCATCAAAGGCACCCTTCTTTACAAGGTATTTTTCTACCGCCTTGGCGCGCTTTTCAGATAGCAGCATGTTTTTCTCGGCATCGCCCTGATTATCGGTGTGACCGGATAATTTGAGTGTCCAATCTTCTTTGTGTTCTATAAGTAATTTTGCCAGAGCATCAAGTGAAGCATACGATTTCGGTAAAATCACATCCTTTCCTGTTGCAAATTCCAGACTGGCAAAGGCTTTTTCTAAAATACGTTTCTCTGCAGCCTTCATTGGTGGTGGCGGCGGCGGACAACCCAAAAATTGAGGAACACCTGGAACCGTTTTGCAGGAATCATCCTTGTCCAATATACCATCCTTATCCGTGTCAGGCCAAGGGCAGCCTTTGTTTTCAGCCGGCCCGGCCACATCCGGACATTCATCATCCAAATCCAATATTTTATCAGCATCACGGTCAGGGCAGCCTTTGTATTCCTTTGGTCCGAAAATTTCCGGACAGCCATCCTCTTTATCCATGGTGCCGTCGCCGTCCTTATCCGGGCAGCCATTAAATTCCATTAAACCGGCAAAGTCTGGGCATGAGTCCAGACGGTCAATAATCTTATCTCCATCACGGTCGGGGCAACCTTGAAACTCAATAGTTCCTGCAGAATCCGGACAAGCATCTTTTGCATCTGTAATGCCGTCTCCATCTTTATCAGGACAACCTTGGAGTTCCTTAAGGCCGGCCACTTCAGGACAAAGGTCTTCTGAATCCTGAACATGATCCCCGTCCCGATCAGGACATCCCTTAAACTCCCAAATGCCCGGCACCTCATCACATTTATCGAATTTATCGCTGATGTTGTCTTTATCAAAATCGCGTGTTCTGGTGTATGGAATTGGAAGGCGCAGAAGCGCATAAGCATTCATGCCATACAAATCTCCCGTAAAATAATTAAGCAAATCGTTGGTACCCAAACTTAATGGACCCAAACGTAAACCCAAACCCATCATAACCGGTTTTCCTTGTTGAGCAATGATGGTGTTGTATGTGAATGGGATGGATAAACCAAACCAGGGCAAATCAATCCTCGGTGCCAAACTTAAAGTGGTGTATTCGTAAAGTTGTACAGATTTTGATTTTATTGGATTTGGGAGATTGGCTGAAAAGTTCACATAATAGCATTTAGCCAGATTGTAATCTACC
>JALOMJ010000109.1 GCA_025455485.1 Bacteroidia bacterium
GCTGAAGAACGCACCGTGGAGATTGCCAAAATGCTCAGCACAGGCAAACCCACCGAATCGGCCATTAAAAACGCCATGGATTTGCTGAAGGCGAATTGAAGCGAACCGCGCTCAACTAAAGTAGAGTTGGAATGACAAAGAAAGGATCTTCTATAGCACTTTCAAACGACTTAATTCTAAGTCAGATTTTTTTTCTTCGGGGGCACAAGGTTTTGCTCGATAAAGACCTTGCAACACTCTATCAGGTTTCAACAGGTAACCTGAATAAAGCAGTACAAAGAAATCTGAAGCGATTCCCGGATGATTTTATGTTTCAATTAAGCGAACAGGAGTTCAAAAATTTGATATTCCAAAATGGAACATCAAGTTGGGGAGGAACGAGAAAGGCACCTTATGCTTTTACTGAACAAGGAGTAGCCATGCTATCAGGGGTATTAAACAGCGACCGTGCAATAGAAGTGAATATTCGAATTATGCGCGTGTTTACTCAAATCAGAAAGGCATACATCGATAATACAGAGTTGCAATTGGCCATTGAAAAGATTAAAAAGAAAACAGAAAACAATTCAAGAAATATTGAATTGGTTTTTCAATACCTTGACGAACTCTTACAGGCTAAAAAAGCCTCAAAACCAAGAAGACAAATTGGGTTTAAGTTGCCACTAAAAAAGAAAACATGAAGCCATGTTCAAGTAGCCTAAAAATTATATTATTTCTTTTGACAGTTTCTTTTTTCTTGTGCGGCTGTGAAGCAGTTTTTATGGGCCTGTACGGGATAAAAAAATCCCCAGAAAACATCACACTTTCAAGTCTTGAGAAATTTTCAAAAAAGCAGGGATTAAGCAGCTATTGTATTTTGGATACTGGGTATTGCAAAAAGCTTAAAGTCAGTTCGCAAAGCCTATCCGAACAATTAAAAAATTTTACACAACCGCTTCAAATCAGGGTTTACGATGGCAAAAAAGACAGTATGCTGGCCATGGTACTCAATTGTAATGTGGGGGGATTTCCGAACCTCAATTGGAAAAAATACGCCAAACTGGATTCGGTTTTGCTTGGTTTTCCTCAGCGCTTGGATAGCGGAGAAAAGTACAGCCAACAATTAGGTCATTTGCGCGACAAGGAACTAAAAAAAATAGCCTGGGCGGCTCCTGCTGAAAAGGAGGTGTTTGTTTATTATTCGGTTTTTATGCACCGTCAAAGCAAACGCCTGCTCAGTTACGTGCGCAGAGAAGTCGCTAAACACGACAGCACAAAAGTGAACATACGTGTAGTACACTGTGATTTTTTATATAGTGACTATTCCGAAAACTAAAATTTGCGCCCTGCTTCAGGCAAGCAGTTTTACTTATATTTGTCACACAAATTAAACATTTATGGCTTTCAACTTATTAAAAGGAAAACGCGGCATCATTACCGGTGCGCTTGATGAAAACTCTATCGCCTGGAAAGTGGCCCAGCGCTGTCACGAAGAAGGGGCAACTTTTACTTTAACCAATGCTCCCATTGCCATGCGCATGGGCGAGATCAATAAACTGGCTGCCGCTACAGGCGCAAAAATTATACCGGCTGATGCCACCAGCGTGGATGACCTAACCAAACTCTACACAGAGTCCATGGATGTTTTAGGAGGAAAAATTGATTTTGTTTTACACTCCATTGGCATGAGTGTAAACATTCGCAAAAACATTCCCTACACCGAATTGAACTATGAATTTTTTAATAAGGGTATCGACGTGTCGGCCATGAGTTTGCACAAAATGCTGGCGGTGGCTCACAAACTCGATGCTTTGAACGATCACGCTTCCGTTGTGGCGCTAACCTACATTGCCGCACAAAAAGTGTATCCGTTTTATACCGACATGGCCGATATCAAATCCATGCTCGAAAGTATAGCCCGCACCTTTGGTTACCATTATGGCAAACAAAAAAAGGTGAGGATCAATACCGTTTCTCAGTCTCCAACCAAAACCACAGCAGGTGGAGGAATTAAAGGTTTTACAGAGTTTTATGAATTTGCCGACATGCAATCGCCGCTGGGCAATGCCAGCGCCGAGGATTGTGCAAACTATTGCGTGAGTTTGTTCAGCGACCTTACCCGAATGGTAACCATGCAAAACCTCTACCACGATGGGGGTTATTCTTCAACCGGAGTAAGCGCAGAGCAATTGGAGGCCATTGCGAAGTAATAAAAGCCGGACTTACTCAATTTCTCTTTCTCTGACAACGCTTGCCTAAAGATGCCATGAATTATTTTGAAGTGAATAACGAAAAAGCCGTCAAACGAGCCATCTATACCGCAACTGCTGTTATTTGTGCCGCTGTGTTTATACTGAGCCAAAAATGGCTTCCCCGCCCGGAAAGCATTCCGACCTGGATTTACAAATTGCCTGCACTGAACGCCTTTTTTAATGGCAGTTGTGCGGTTTTGCTCATTGTTTCTTTGTTGGCCATCAAACAAAAAAACATAGCGCTTCATAAAAAATTGAATCTCACGGCTTTTTTGCTGAGTTCTTTGTTTCTTATCTCTTACGTCACTGCGCATTATTTTATTCCCGACACCAAATACGGGGACAGCAATCACAACGGCATCATGGAGGAGGCTGAAAAACTAGCCGTTTCAGGCATTAAACCTTTTTATTTGATCCTATTGCTCACGCATATTCTATTGGCCATTGTAGTGTTGCCATTGGTATTGATGTCGTTTTACTACGGCCTCAGCGACCAAAGGGTAAAACACAAAAAACTCACCCGCTTTTCTTATCCCATTTGGTTGTATGTAACCCTAAGCGGTGTAATTGTTTACCTGATGATTTCCCCTTATTATCCCTATTGAAGTAAGAGGAAGAATGAAAGCGACCTGTTTTCTTCTTGTTCTGGTGATTGGTCTTTTTCAGAGTTGTCAATATGAAGAGCAAAGTTCTGAAATTCATATTCCTGAAACCATCAGCTGGAGTGAACACGTGGCGCCCATTGTGTTCCGCAATTGCACCCCCTGTCACCGACCCGGAGAAAGTGGACCGTTTTCTTTGCTTTCCTACGCAGATGCTGTAAAAAAAGCGGCAAAAATCCGGTTTGTGACCCAAAGTGGCTACATGCCACCTTGGCCAGCAGATGCAGAGTACACCCATTTTGCAGGCGAACGCGTTTTAAGTAAAACAGAAAAAGCTATTATTAAATCATGGGTGGATAAAGGCATGCCAAGAGGCGATTCGTTGAAAGAACCTCCAGCACCTGAATTTCACAAAGGCTCTTTTTTTGGAAAACCCGATTTAGTGGTTCGTGCAATGGAAGCGGTTCAAATCAAAGACCATGGAAGGGATCTTTTTCTCATCATGAAATTTCCCTATGAAATTGAGAAGGACACTTTGGTTGAGTTTGTTGAATTTGTTCCTCATCAAAGAAAATTAGTGCACCACGTTAACGGGCACTTGGTGTCCTACGATGCCGGCCGGGCGTTTAATTACATGAGTGGCACCTCCATTCATTCAGACACAAGGGCCCGGTTGTTGGAGGTGTATGAAAACATGCACATTCCATATACAGATGGAAAGGACCCAAAATACCCAACTTTAACGCTCAACACAGTGTATTACCTTCCGGGCTATCTTCCGCCAAATTATCCTGAATCTGTTGGTGGCTACAGGCTAAAAAAGCAGGGTGTTTTTTTGTTGAACAACATTCATTACGGTCCCAGCAATGCCGATTGTTTAGACAGCAGTTACATCAATGTGTTTTTCAGAAAAACCCCTATACAACGCAGCCTACTTGAAACCCAGTTGGGTACTTTTGGTTTAACGCGGATAGAACCCGAATTTGTTATTCCTCCAAATGAGGTAAAAACATTTCATACCCAATACACTTTGCCACAAACCATTTCTCTGATTTCTGTGAACCCGCACATGCATTTGATTGGCCAATCGTTTTGGGCCTTCGCGCTAGGGGTTGATGGCGATACTATCCCGCTCATTCGTATTAAGAAATGGGATTTCCGCTGGCAATACTATTATACCTTTAAGCACCCCGTAAAACTTGAAAAAGGAAGCATCATACACGTTTACGGCACTTTTGATAATACCGCAAAAAATCCAAACAATCCCTTTCATCCACCTCAAAGCATCACTCAGGGCAATGGTGTTGAGAGCATGAAAACCAGCGAAGAGATGTTTCAGTTTATTTACACTTTTATGTCCTACAAAGAAGGGGATGAAAAAATGGATTTGGAAAGAAAAGTGCCTCATCTCAAGTAATGGGATAGCCCGCCACGTATCCCCCTCTTGAGGGATGAGCCTTTAGCTCACCGCACAATGATGAGTTTCAAGCATCCCTTTGAATTAGTGTTGCTGTAGCTTACAAGGTAAATACCTACGGGAAATTCATCTGTTAGAGCTGTAATTGCCGAAATAAAAGTGCCCTTAATGAGCACTCGGCCCGTAATGTCTGAAATGGAATAATCAGTTTGCTTATTGCTAGTGTTGTTTAAGACAAATGAGCTTGAAGCTGGGTTGGGATAAAGAACTATCTTCTCAATGGAAGTGTGCTCTGGTGCACTAAGCGCATTCGAATTTACAGTTAATGTCAAAGTGCTGGCAGTCAAAGCTTCAGTGTTCATGTCAAATCGGTAAAGGGAGGATTGCGAGATCCCAAACACATAACTCGAATTCTCCTGTAATGCAGGTTTAGCTTTAAAGTGGAAACGCGCTATTTTACCGTAACCACTTACTTCAATTCCATTTGTTTTCACATCTACAGCGTGTAATTTTTGATTAAGGAAAACGGTTTTTCTAAACTCAATGTTTTGTGCATCACTATTTATAAAGGAAGGGGTATAGTCCAGATAAACAGAATCGGGCTCCACAATCGAACTGTTGTAATTTATATCAAACACAAGTCCAAACAACGTTACAGGTGTAAGCGAATTGGCAAGTACTATTGAAATGGTATTCCATTGGCCCGGAAGTAGGAAATTGGGGTAATCGGGGATTAATGTTATTTCATTAGAAGGAAGCGCCATAGTTTCCCTAAATGCGTGAGTCATTGAAAAATTGCCGTGTATGGCAAGAGTATCCGCTAGGTTGATAAGGCCATCGCCATTGCAGTCAGCATGGCATTTATTTTTGCCTGAACTTACGGTACCTGTCCAATTGGAGCAAAATTGAGCCGTATACGAGTTGTTTGCTCCCGGCCGTTGTGGTCCGGTATTTAAAAAAGAAAGTCCAAGTTCAATCACATCGGCTCCGTTCACAACCCCATCGCTGTTGGCATCTCCTGGCCAAACATCGGAACAACCCGCATTTACGTTCAATGTAAATTGTGAATTAGAGGTACATCCGGCGGTTGATGTTCCTGTTAAAGTGTATACCGATGTGATTGCAGGCAAAACATTCACTGTAGAACTCACAGCCCCTGTTGACCAGGAATAAGTTGATGCACCATTTGCTGTTAAATAAGCGGAGGTTCCGGCACAAACCGTGTTGGTGCTGCTGGATATAGAAAGCGTTGGAAGAGGTACAACAGTAACACAAGCAGTTGCGAAAGAAATACAGCCGAAAGGAAATGTTCCTGTAACAGAATAACAGGTGTTGGAATTGGGAAGGCTGACCATAGAAGCGGTGTTGCCTCCACCCGACCAGGTATAACTGGCTGCACCCGAAGCAAAATAGGTAGCTGAATTACCAAGGCAAACTGAGCTGGGGCCTGTAACATTTATAACCGGAGGAGGCGACATAGAAATCCCCAAACTACTGCTGGCCGCGCAACCTGAGGCGTTGGTTCCGCTCACAGTGTATGTAGTCGAGACAAGAGGGCTAACTGCAATACTTTGAGAGTTGGATCCGGTGTTCCAGGTATAGGTATTTGCGCCAAAAGCGGTTAGGGTTGCGGTAGCACCTGCACAAATGGCATTTGCAGTGGACACTATTTGTATTGTTGGCGTGTTTACGATAACCCCAACTGTAAGTGTAGCTACACAACCTAAAGAATTGGTCGATGAAACACTATACACCGTGTTTGCTGTTGCAGTTACAAGAGCCAGATTGTTGTTTCCGCCTATGTTCCAGGTATAATTGTTTACGCTACTGAAAGCCGTAAGTGTACTTGTAAACCCATTGCAAGTAACGCTTGGGCTTGCTGCAACTGAAAACAAAAAGCTTCCATTTTGAAAGACCTGTACTGCGTTACCCAATCCATTTCCGGCTGCCAAATCAGGTTTTCCGTCACCGTTAAAATCTCCTGTTATCATGTCTGCGGCATAGGCGATTGAGCTGACTTGTTTTGGCGCACCAAAAGTGCCATTGCCCAAACCAGTATAAATAAGAATGCTGTTTGTAGAGGTATTTATGGCAAGGTCTGTACTTCCGTCGGCATCAAAGTCTGTAGCAGCCAAAGCCCATCCTCCAGAAACAGTATAGTTTCCGGCAGCAGAAAAGCTGCCCGAACTGCTACCTAATAAGAGACCTGAGACGGTTGCGATGTCTTTGTATGCGTCATTGTTGAAGTATCCTGTTGTTAAAAAATGGATATTGGAGCTACTGTAAAAAGTTGCAGGTGAAAATGTGCCCGTTGCGCTTCCGAACAACACCATAACGCCTCCGGAGCTTGAAATGGCCAAATCATAATTATTATCATTATTAAAGTGATCAGATACTATATAAAGGGGGGAAGCGCTTAGAGTATAATTTACACAGGGAGCAAAAGTGCCTGAAGGACTTGCGAGGAAAACTGAAAGTCCGGCACCACTCATATTTATTAATGCAAGGTCAGATCGGCCATCGTTATTAAAGTCTTTGCTGGTGATGTATTGTGGCATATTAAATCCAGGACTTGTGCCGGCAATGTAGAAAGCGACAGCACCAAAAGTTCCATTGCCGTTGTTGAGACGCACTGATAATTCCTGTCCAATTCCGCTTTCGTTGGATGTAGCAATATCCAGAAACCCATCATTATTAAAATCGCCCTTGGTGATTCTTGGATTAACTCCCATGGTATAGTTCACTGGTGCCGCAAAGGTTCCGTTACCGTTTCCCATGTATACTGAGACGGAATTTCCACCAAACGCATGATTCGCAACAACAATATCTAATATCCCATCGTTATTGAACAAACCGCTAACCATGCTTCTGGGGCCTGAACCTGCAGTTAAAGTTGTAGTTGCACTTAAACAAATACCAGATTGAGCATTTGAAAATACTATAGATAGAACAAAAACGAACGACAAAATCAAATACTTCATAAGCGTGGTGTTAAAACAAAGATAAACTCTTTTTTTAATCAGAATGACAGCAACCGCAGGTTCATTGGTTTTTCATAGTAGAGTAGCCAAAAAGAATCAAACAATTATTTTTTCGTAGTCCGCCCTTTTGCTACCGCCGGCGCTGTCCAGGGATCCTCGGGCCAGGAGTGTTTGGGGTAACGGCGTTGCAATTCCTTTTTGACTTCGAAATACAAATTGTTCCAAAAGCTGTTTAAATCGGAAGTCACCTGAACGGGTTTATATCCG
>JALOMJ010000110.1 GCA_025455485.1 Bacteroidia bacterium
CCAGGCTCATGATGCGGCGGCGAAGGTAAGCATTTTACGAAAGCAGATATTTTTGAGGTCCTCCTAAATTTTAACATTTGACGTTCTTTACTTTGAATTAACTTTACTAAATTCGTGTAACTAAAATCAAACACTAATCATGAAAAAACAATTATTTACTTTGTTTGCCGCGTTTTTACTGGGCGGCGCCTTAATGGCCCAGTTGCCCGTGAGCACCACACCTCAGAATAAAAAGGCCATTCTGGAAGAATTTACCGGTGTAAAATGCACCTGGTGCCCGGCAGGTCACGTTATTGCCAACAGCATCAAAGCTGCCGACCCCAACAATGTGATTATTATCAACATACATTCAGGTTCTTTTGCCAATGTGAACCCCGGCGAACCCGACTTTAAAACGCCAGAAGGCAACGCCATTGATGCCATGCCCGGCATGGGCATTACCGGATATCCGGCAGGCACCATGAACCGCCGTGTATTATCAGGCTCGGTAATGGCAGGAAGCCGTTCATTATGGACAGGCTGGGCCAATACTGTAAAATCAGAAGCAGCCTATTGTAATGTGGCTTTGCAGGGCACTCTTGATCCTGTAACCAGGGTGTTAACTGTTGATGTTGAAGTGTATTACACTGCCAACAGCCCTGTTGGAACCAATTCTCTAAATGTGTTTTTATTAGAAAGTAAAATTCCGGGCCCTCAGACTAATGCCTCAAACGCTAACCTTGGAAATTATACGGCTGATGGCAAATACCTTCACAACCACGCTTTGAGAAAGGCGCTCACCCCAACATTTGGTATGACTATCCCTAATACTACTATGGGTACATTGTTTACCACACAATTAACTTATACCATTCCTGCCACTTATGGGGCCGCCGGAAAAACTACAGTGCCAAATTTGGGTAACCTTGAATTGGTGGGTTTTGTATCTCAAACCGACAGAAACCACATCAATGGCGCTGAAGGACCAATTTATTTCTTGAATGATGCCGAGGCAGTTTCAGCCAGCGTTCCTTCATTTACCTGCGGTAACAGCATAGAACCAATGGTTACAGTAAAAAATGCAGGCATTACCACTATTACTGATATGACCATTACGCCGGCCATTGATGGCACTGCAGGAACGCCTGTGATTTGGAATGGCAGCCTTGCTACCAATGCTTCAACCACTATTTCTATGGGAGCCCTTTCAGCAGCAACAGGCGGGGGGCATGTATTTACCTATACCATCAGCGGTATCAGCGGCTCTGATTTTTATACGGTGAACAATTCTGCCAGTGCACCTTTCTTTATGGTAAGTAACTACCAAAGCAGCCCAATTGCAGAAGATTTTGCCTCCGTTAGTTTCCCTCCGGCATCCTGGGGTATGGTAAATGCTAATAATGGTGCCGGCTGGAGCCGTATTTCCAGTGTTGGTGCTTATGCCATTCTACCTTTGGGTTCAATGAAATATGACTTTTTCAGCAACACCGTGGTCGGAGATGCAGATGAAATGATGTTGCCTCCAATTGATCTGGATGGGGCCAACACACCAATACTCACCTTCGATATCGCAAAAGCCAACCGTAACGGGAAAAACGACATGCTGGAAGTTATGGTGTCTACCGATTGTGGTGCTAACTGGGTAACGGTGTATTCTAAATCCGGCCCTGCTTTGTCGGTTTGGCCAACCGCCATCAATTCAAGCTATTTGCCGGTTACAGCAGCTGAATGGAGAACAGACACGGTTGCCTTAACAGGTTTTAATGTGCCTGAACTTTTGGTAAAGTTTGTGGCTACTAACGACAACGGTAACAACATGTTTTTGGATAACATTAATTTATCGCAAAGCAATCCGGTAGGCATCAACACCTATGGTATGATAAACTATCTGGTGGATGTGTACCCTAACCCAAGCAACGGTGAAACCAATGTGCTTATTAATGCCATTCATGCTTCGGCTGCAACAGTAAAGGTAGTTAACAGCATCGGTCAGGTGGTGTACACATCTTCACAAGCTCTGGCACAAGGAGAAAACAACATCAAATTGGACGCCTCTCAGTTTGCCCATGGAATGTATTCAATAATCATTGAATCAAAACATGGCAAAGTGGTGAAAAAACTCACAGTGGCTGATTAATTCAGGCTAAAAATAATCAAGAACCCTTGCCTCAAAAGGCAGGGGTTTTTTTATTTCCTGTGCTCATTTTTAACACTTGTGCCGATATAATTCATACAAATTTTTCTATATTTGTTATTCTAATATTAACTAAAAACCAAGAATTCATGAAAAAACTATTACTTGTACTTTCAGGTTCACTTCTCTTAAGCTCAGCACTATTTGCTCAGCTTCCTGTGAGCACATCACCAGAAAACAAAAAAGCCGTATTGGAAGAGTTCACGGGTGTAAATTGCACCTGGTGTCCGGCAGGGCACGTGATTGCTAACAACATTAAAGCCGCTGATCCAAACAATGTGATTCTTATTAATATACATTCAGGTGCTTTTGCGAATGTTAACCCTGGAGATCCTGACTTCAAAACCCCTGAAGGCAACGCCATTGATGCCATGCCTGGAATGGGAATAACCGGCTATCCTGCCGGCACCATGAATCGTGAAGTTTTGTCAGGCAGCGTAATGGCAGGAAGTCGTTCTTTATGGACCGGTTGGGCAAATACCATTAAAGGTCAGTCAGCTGATTGTAATGTGGCTTTGCAAGGTACACTTGATGTTCAAACCCGTGTATTAACTATCGATGTAGAAGTGTATTACACCGCCAACTCACCTGCTGCTACCAACTCGTTAAATGTGTTTTTATTGGAAAGCAAGATTCCTGGGCCTCAAATTAATGGTTCAAACGTTAACCTTTCTAATTACAATCCTGATGGCACCTATAACCACAATCACGTGTTGAGAAAAGCTATCACGCCTACATTCGGTATGACTATCCCAACGACAACTATGGGAACCCTATTCACAGCGCAATTGACGTATACCATCCCCGCAACTTACGGAGCGGTAAACAAAACCACCATTCCACAATTGGGCAACCTGGAAATTGTTGCGTTTGTTGCAGAAAGCGATCGTAAAATCATTAATGCCAATGATGGTCCTATCACATTAAGTAATTTTGCGAACGCAGTTGACGTTGGTTCTAGCAATTTATCTGCAGAAGCTTTTGTTTGCGCCGGCAACCTTACGCCTTCAATGAAGTTCACAAATTTAGGAAGCAGCGCTGTTACTAACGCAGTATTTTCTTATGCGATTAACGGCGGCACCCCTGTAAACTATAACTGGACGGGGAATGTAAACCCAATGACCCCCTCACAAACTTTTACACTTGGCACAATCTCTTTTTCTCCGCAGGCAACCAACAGCCTGGTAGTTGATGTTGTTTCTGTAAACGGTGGTACTGATGGCAATCTCACTAATAATGTTCTTACTAAGTCCGTTGCAAACAACACCGTGATAGCTAACAACATTAATATGCAAATGGATTTTACTCAAGACCGTTATGGAACAGAATGTAAATGGACTGTATATAATGAAGTAAACAATACGATTATTGCCACTGATGGGCCTTGGAGCGATCTTTCCAGCAATGGCACACTGCTGCACACAAAAAACTTTACAGTTACACCAAGCACCTGTTACAAACTTGTTGTTACCGATAGTTATGGTGACGGAATAAATTCCGGCTATGGAGTGGGTGGTTATGTACTCCGCTCTGGCGGTGCGCCATTAATTACATCAAATGGTGTTTATGGTAAGGGTGAAACAAAATTGTATAAGACATTTCAACAAATTATTGACCCAGTTTCGGTAATTGAATCAAGCTCCTTCTTCAATCAAATTTCTGTGTTTCCTAATCCAAGTAGCGGAATAACCACCCTTAATTTTGAATTGGTTCAAAATGATAAGTTGGGTGTTGTTGTTTACAATCAAATTGGACAAGTAGTATATGAATTGCCAGCCGAAAATTATTCAGCCGGAAACCATCGTTTGGAGCTTGATGCCACCAACTGGGAAGCCGGTCTTTATAATGTTGTTATTAATGGTTCATTAGCACCAAAAACAATAAAGGTAACCATCACGAAATAAAATTAACATAACCTCCAGTCAGAATTCTGGCTGGAGGTTTTATTCGAATCACCAATGAAAAATTTAATTATCCATTCAATTTGCTTTTTAAGCCTGAGTATAGGTGCTCAAAGTAGTTTGGAGTTGTATAACCTCGATAATTCTACCTTGTTAAACCCCAACGCGCTAATAAACGTGAACACCACAGCTGGCACTAATATTAAGGTAAATGTGGATATCAAAAACATCAGTGCTAACACCAATGTTTACAAGGTGAAACGATACGATGTTGTTTTAAATGCAGAGGCTTTGGCTTATTACTGTTTCGCAGGCTCTTGCTACGCGCCACAAACTATGCTTTCGCCAGATGCCCTTACCCTTACAGCCGGGCAACTTTCTTCTCAAATTCCTGGTTCATTTCAAACACTAATTGCCGATTTGGATGAAGGCTCTGTGGTGGGTTACAGCCTGATTAAATACACCTTTTTTAACAATGCCAATCCATCCGATTCTTTGCAATTTAGCATTGCTTACAATGCATCTGTTGGATTTTCAGAACTTAAAAAAAACTTGGGTTCTGTAGAACTTTTTCCTAACCCAAGCGAAGGCAATTCAACTCTGCTTTTAACCAGCCAAACAGCCTCTAACGGTAAGGTAATGGTTTACAATGCGCTTGGCGATTTGGTAAGTGAGCAAACTGCTTATCTTACTCAAGGAAAAAACAAGATTCAGCTCAATCTTCAACACCTAACACACGGTGTCTACTTGGTGAGCATTACGTCGGGGAATCAATCGCTAACAAAACGTTTGGTAATAAAATAATCCCTGTTCCCTTTGTATTTGAAAGCCCCGAATAACACGGGGCTTTCTTTATTTACAGGCCTCTTCAATTCGTTTTTTTTTGCTTTCTTTACATCTTTAAATCTCGCGCATTATGGAATTATACCTCGATTCAGCCAACATGAAGGAAATTGAAGAAGGCTTTAAACTCGGCTTTCTCAATGGCCTTACCACAACGCCTACCTTTATGCAAAAAGAAGGCATAACGGATATTGACGGCACCATCATCAAACTCAGCAAAATGGTTCCTGTTTTGCAAATCGAAGCCTTGGGCAACAGTGCCGAAGAAATACTGGCTGAAGCCGAACGTCAGCTTGCGTTGGGATTAGACCCTAAAAAAACTGTATTTAAAATACCAGTTTCTCTTGAAGGCGTAAGGGCCTGTAAAATGCTGCGCAATAAAAACTACCTGGTAAACGTGCACTTGGTATATACTTTGCAACAAGCCTATATGGCCATGCAGGCTGGCGCCACTTACGTTTGTCCGCTGGTTGGGCGTTTGCAGGATCAGGGACACGATGCGTTAACCCTGGTTCAGCAATGTGTGGATGCGGTTGATCTTTACGATTACGATACAAAAATCATGTTCTCCTCGGTTAGAAATGTTGAACATGTACGCAACGCTATAAACATCGGCGTGCACACCATCACTGTGCCGCTTAAAGTGATGAAACAACTTACAGAAAATAATTTTACAACTGTAGGCACCGATCAGTTTATCACCGATACCCGCCTGATGATGGTGAAAGTAAAAGAAGCCATTAACGGCGTGAATCCGATAGTAGATGAAAACACCAGCTTAAGTGATGCTCTTGTAAAAATGACAGAATACAATTTTGGTGCCATTACAGTAACCAAAAAAGACGGCAGTATACGGGGTGTATTTACCGATGGATCACTAAGAAAACTATTGATGGAACAAGGACGGGATGTATTAAATAAAAAACTAGCCGATTTAACCTTCCGTGATCCCATAAGCATTGAGGGCGATATGTTGCTTAACGAAGCCAACACCCTGTTCAAAAAAACGAATGTGGATACCATTGTGGTTACGGATAAAGGGAAACCGGTAGGCATGCTTGATATTCAGGATCTTTAAACTCTAATTGCCCCGAAAACCGGGGCTTTTTTTATGCAAGACATCATTCGTCAATTTTCTGAACTCGGTGGAGCATTTATTTCAGCTCCTGAAGTTCTACAAAAAAAATTCAATGGCATCAAAGCATTTATCTTTGATTGGGATGGCGTGTTTAACAATGGACAAAAAACTGCCGGAACCGGCAGCCCATTTAGTGAGGTAGATAGTATGGGCACCAACCTGCTCAGATTTTCGCACTACTTGAAAACAAGGCAATTGCCTGTGGCTGCCATCATTAGTGGAGAAAAAAATGAGAGCGCTATTTCTTTTTCAGAGCGCGAAAGTTTTCATTATTCGTTTTTTAAAACGCCACACAAAATTGACGCCCTGGAATTTATTTGTAAAAAACAAAGCATTACCCCTTCTGAAGTGGCTTATGTGTTCGATGATGTGCTGGACTTATCCATTGCCAGAGTGTGTGGATTAAGGCTACTCGTTCGTCACAAATCCAACATCTTGTTTGAAGCGTATTGCCGAAAAAATAATCTGGCGGACTATATTACTGCCTCTGATGGTAGCAATTACGCTGTGCGCGAACTCTCTGAACTATTAATTGGTTTGAATGGCAATTTTGATGAAACCATTTCTCATCGCAGCAACTACTCTGAAACCTATAACGACTACCTTCAATTGCGCAAAGCCATAAAAACAGAATTGTTCAGCGTGAAAGACGGTTCCATACAGGCACTCAGCCCCTTCTGACTTTTTATCCATGGTGAATTGTGATTACCTTTGTCAATCATGAATGAGTTCAGAGAGTCTTTATTGGTGATGATTTCAGTTCCGGTATACGTTATTGTGATTGGTGCTGAGTTATTGTATTCGCACTTCTACAAAAAAGGCTATTATAGCGGGAAAGGTTTGCTTTCAAATCTCTATCTCATGTTGCTAAACATGGGGCTCGACGTTCTTGTGAGAGGCTTATGTTTAATGGCCCTTAATTATTTTTATCAATTTCATGTGGCCGATTTGTCGCTGCAACCCGTGCTTTACTGGACCGTGCTGATTATAGCAGAAGACTTTTTATTTTACTGGCTTCACCGGGTGGATCATTACTGCCGTTTATTTTGGGCCGTGCACGTTACCCACCACAATAGCGAAGAATTTAACCTAAGCGTGGGCTTCCGCTCCTCTGTTTTTCAACCCCTTTACCGTTTTGTGTATTTTATACCCCTTGCATTTTTTGGATTTACGGGCATCGACATTATGTTTGCTTATAGTGCCACTCAAATTTTTGGCATTCTGGTGCATACCCAAAGCGTTAAAAAACTGGGCATTCTTGAATACGTGCTGGTTACGCCCTCTCACCACCGCGTTCACCATGGCAGCAATGTGCGTTACCTGGATAAAAACATGGGCATGTTTCTGATTATCTGGGATAAACTTTTTGGCACCTTTCAGGCAGAAGAAAAAACAGATCCCGTAAAATATGGTTTAACCACAAACATAAAAACGCACCATCC
>JALOMJ010000111.1 GCA_025455485.1 Bacteroidia bacterium
CGAGTACCCGGCCATGGCTGAAAGCACAGGCGCAGAAAATTGAACAGTGCCGCAGACTATACTGGCAGTGATGGGTGGTAAAACGGGTTTTTGCTCAAAAAAACTGGTTATGGTGTTTGCCAAATTTTTTCCGGGTGCTGGGAATGGTGATGGACCAAAGTAAATTGCTCCAGGATTAAATCCGCAGGCGGCACCGGCCAAATTAGGGCTATTAATACTGTGTAAATGATTTGGAAAGCTAGTATCAGAACTCACAACATATATTTTACCATCATAGGCCAGTTGTGGCGGGTACATATATGTCTGCGAGGTAATCGTATCTGGCTTTATAATGGTCTTGGAGGACTTTATTAAAGCAGGGTTTGCAAGAGAGAGGTCAAACTGACACAAATGCGGGTGTTTGTTTATATAACTTACATAAAGCTTTGAACCATCCGGAGAAAATTCCAGCCCTCTTGCGCTCTGTTCATCAAAAGGCGAAATGCTTGGCGAAGACGGTGCAAGCAAACTATCCAATCTTATCACATTGCTCAAATGCCCGGTTGCGGTATTAAAATCGTACAATTCAACTGTGCTGTTGGGCATGGTTGCCGCTAACTTTCTGCCGTTGGGTGAAAATTTGTGCTGGCCCAGATAATATGGAAAAGAAGGCATCATCCCTTGAGGCTGAATTGCGCCAATGCTTGTGATAACAGGAACTGTGCTAATGCCTGCTGCTGTAATCAAGTAGGAATAATACAAATTATTGCCGGGTTGGCCTCCCCCATGCATTAATAACCAATAATCCTTACCATTACAATGGCGGGTGACGGCCATTTTACCTACCAAGGCCGTACCCGAATGACTCAGCGGAACATTTTTTACCACAACAGACCCTGAGCCTGAAGCCAAGCTCATGTCTACAATCGAATAATAGGTCATTGGTGGAAAAGGAAAAGGTAATGCGTAGTGCTCACCCTCATTTGCGATTACATAATACTGGGTAGTATTTCTTGGAACAATGATTACAGCTTGGGATACCATAGACCCTATAAGGTAACCTCCGTTAGCCAGAGTATCATTGTTTTTATTAAAAAGCACAAGGTCATTGCCTGCCCCAAATGATAATTGTGTATAAAACAACAGGTTACCTAAAGAATCTGACTGCGTTGCGGTAGCTGGCGCACAGGAGGTTGAACCCGAAGTGATTGTTGGAGGGTTAGTTAAAAAATTCAACCCTGCATACCAACCAAACTTCCAATTTGCATACTCCTTTTGTGCCGATAAGCTTAAGGCCAAAAACAAAAAGACAAGGTTTAGTTGAGCCTTCATGCATGCAATTTAATAAAATGAAGCTTAATTTTCAATTTAAATTATTGAATAGTCAATACGGTAAAAGTACCGTTCCAAATTGCCGTCCAACCACCTGTGCACTCTCCTGTTGAAGCTTGTCCGGTTTGCCACGGACCAAGTCCACCGCCGATATGACAGGCACCGAGGGAACTGGTGTGGTTGTACCAAGTTATCGGGTTTCCGTTTACCTCGGTAATGGTAATGCAAACTTCGCGACTACAACCAACACTTATCGAAGAGCCGGCAGTAACAGTAACATTCGCTGCCGAACCGCAAACTCCGCAACCCGGAGCCGGATTAAAAGATTCCCATGAAATAACAAGATCACACGATAGCGTATTGGTAACAGTAACCTGTGCATTAATTTTGCCGTTACCAAGAAAAAGAAAAACTAAAATTACAAGTATTGCTCTGATTTTTTTTGCCCTTGTTTTCATGAGTTTGGTTTTTAAAGTTAAACAAATATACCCCCCCCCCCCCACTTTTCCAAATTTTTTGTGTTAAAAGAGTGGTTTGAAGTTTTAGAAAGTTTAGAAGGGGGCAAATGTGTAGTGCACTCCCGAAATTATCGGGATGAGCCAGCTTGAGGGAATGGATATGATGCAAAATACCGCCACGACCCGATATCCATCGGGTTTCACAGATTGCACTAATTTACAACCATTATTGCCATTTCACGAATGGAAAAAGGTTGAAGGTTTTGAAGGTTAGAAAGTTGAAAGTTTAGAAGTTTTTGGGCTTCCTCCTGGTTTTTGGCTTCCGAAGCATCGGGATGACTTTATTCTTTTGACTTTGTTATTTGCCGCCTAAACCCATAAACAGCACCTAACACTAATTAACAGCAAGTGGACTGGATTGCGGGGTATTTTTGAAAACATCCATCTGTATAATTTATCTATCTTCACGCATTGTTTTTTTATGGGGAATTACATTTTTTTAGCGCTGGTTCTGGCTTCCTTTTTTGGGCTGGGAAAATTATTTGTTAAGGCCAATTTGCCGGAGTGGAAGGCCTGGGTACCGGTTTACAATTTTTTTATTCTGAGTAAACTCCTCGGCAAGCCGGGCTGGTGGAGCCTTATCATGATTGTTCCCGGCGTGAACATCCTTATGTATGGTGTTTACGGTTTTAATGTGGCCAGAGCATACAATAAAGTAAGTACCGGTGATTTGATTTTTGCTTCTGTATTTCCCTATCTGTTTTTTGTAAAGTTGGGTCTTGATGCAAAAGTAAAATACGTTGGGCTTGATAAATACAAAATTGAACCCAGCCGATTCATTCGTAATTGGGTTGACCCCATTATTTTTGCAGTCATTGCCGCATCCATCATCCGTGGCTACACCATTGAGGCATTCACCATTCCAACATCTTCCTTAGAAAAATCATTGATGGTGGGCGATTTTTTATTCGTGAACAAGTTTGCCTACGGTCCAAAAATTCCGCAAACCCCACTCTCCTTCCCCTTTGCTCATCACACCTTACCTTTGAGTGAAAACAAAAAATCCTATCTGGATTGGATTAAACTGCCTTATTTCAGGTTGCCGGGTTTTGGCAGTGTAAAAAACAATCAAATTGTGGTGTTTAATTACCCCGATGGCGATACGGTGGCCGTTGGCGACCAAAACAGCAGTTATTATGAATTGAAGCGACAGATTGCCTACCTGATTCAGCGGGAAGAACGCAATGCCGGGCAGGCTCCGCAACCTTATTCTTATTACCTGGGCTTAGCGCACGAGTACATGCAAAACCCACGAAGCGTGTTTCCCTGGAGCAACCTCCCAATTGGCGACATTGTGGCCCGCCCTGTTGATAAACGCGAGCATTATGTGAAGCGCTGCGTTGGCATTGCCGGCGATACCTTACAAATAAAAAATTCTGTTCTATCCATCAATGGAAAAGTGCAAACCATGCCAAAAAATGCCCAGCACTTTTATTTGGTGAAGTGTGCATCAAGGGTGTTTGGTGAGGAAATGACCATGCGCAACAGCCGCACCGGCTTGTCAAATCTAACATTGCTTGATGAACTTGATATTTACGCTACCGAAGCAGGTGTTGAAGCCATTGCGAAAGACAGTGTAGTTTACCGTTTAAACATGACGGCAGAAGTGGCGGCCAAAGTAAAACAATTGCCCGGTGTAATTTCTGTGAACCGAAAAATTGACAAAAAAGGAGAACGTGAATTCTCGGTATTTCCGCACGACCCGGCTTACGATTGGAACAACGATAATTTTGGTCCCTTGTTGATTCCCAGAGCCGGACTTACCATCCCCATTGATACACACAACATTTGTTTGTATGAAAAAATCCTTAACACGTACGATAACGGCATTCATCAGGTGAGCAAACAAGGCGGACAAGTGTTGTACGATGGAAAACCCATCACCTCATATACCTTTAAACAGGATTATTATTTTATGATGGGGGATAACCGTCACAATTCTGCCGACAGCCGCAGCTGGGGCATGGTGCCATACGATCATGTGGTGGGCTCGCCATTCTTCGTCTGGTTCAGCATGAAATACGAAGAAAACAATCCGGTGAGCGGAAAATCGGTAATTAAATCCCTCACCAAAAACAGCAAAGAAGGAAAATTCCGCTGGGAACGTTTTTTATGTTACGTGAAAGACGGCACCTTGCATTCGATTAAACTTCCATTTATTCTAAGTATACTTGGCATTTGGGGCTTCAGCAAATGGAACCGTCGCAGGAAAGAAAAACAAACGCAAAACAAAGCCGCTTAATTCAAAGGCTTAAACAGATTATGCAAATTGCCTGGCTGAAAACGGCAGGTCTTGCGCTTTTAGTGTTTATCCTGCTAAGACTGTTTTTCTTTGAGCTGTTTATGGTTAACAACCGCGACATGGAAGGCAGCTATTTGAAAGGTGATGTTTTGCTGGTTAAAAAAAATCCATCCAACTTACACCGCGGACAAATTTTATTGCTCAACTACCCTTTGCCCGACAGCAACCAGGTTGCACCCCTCTTTATTCAAAGGCTGGTGGGATTGCCGGGAGATTCACTTCTGCTGAGCGATAAAACACTTTTTGTGAATGGAGAAGAGCAGACAGCGCCTGAATTTCAAAAACACAACTATTTTATCAAAAGCCGAATTGCACAACTCGACAGTAATTTTTTGGAAGGATATGGCCTGAATGATGGGGGCCTTGTATCAACAGGTTTCGATTACAGCTATGCCCTAACCAAAACACAAAAAGAAGCTTTGGAAAAAGACAGCTTAATCGAAAGCATTAAACTTAAAAAAGAGAAAAAAAACATGTTTGATGCCACCTGCTTTCCCGGCTCTATTCACTGTAACTGGAATGCAGACCAGTATGGAAAGATTTATGTGCCGAAAAAAAACGATAGCATTCTAATAGACACAACCATTATTTCATTGTATGAAGAGATTATCAGCCGATACGAACAAAACACCTTAACAATAAATCAAGACAGTATTTTTATTAATGGACAGTATAGCACCTCTTACAAAGTAAAACAGAATTATTATTTTACACTTGGAGATAACCGTGATAATGCCGTAGATTCGAGGCACTGGGGCTTTCTGCCGGAGTCGTGTATACGCGGAAAAGTTTTGTACAGAATTAAACGGGCTAAACCATGAATGTGCTGCTGAGCTCTGCCTATTGGCCGAATTTGCATTACATGTATTATGTTTTAAACGCCGGAAACATTTTCATAGAACAACACGAGCATTATGGAAAACAAAGTTTCCGCAACCGTTGCGTGATTCTTTCTGCAAATGGTTCATTGAACCTTTCCATTCCGGTAAAAAACCTGAAACCAAAACAGATGATCAGTGAAGTGGAAATAGCCTATAAGGAAAACTGGAAGGCCAGGCATTGGAGAGCCATTCAGAGCGCTTACAACAACTCGCCTTACTTTGAGTATTTTGAGCAGGACATACAGCATTTCTACGAAAAAGAATACGACCATTTGCTGGACTACAACCTCCATCAATTAAAATTGCTGTTAAAACTTTTCAGGGTAGAAAAAAATATCCAGCTCACTCAGGCATTTGATAAATCCATTGATCAAGGTAGTGACCTAAGGCCCTACAGCAATCCAAAACTGAGTTATACGCAGGACCCTTTGGTTCGCGATTTGCTCAATCAGCCCTACTATCAAACCTTTGAAGCTAAATTTGCTTTTGTACCCAACCTTAGCATACTGGATTTACTCTTCAACAAAGGACTTGAAAGTTTGGACTACTTGAATTACAGACGCTGATTTTACCTCAGCGTTTTATGCTGTAGTGTTGTTCGAGGCGATTACCCACTTTATCTGCGAGCACAAGCCTTAGTTTGACCCAACCGCTTGGGGATTGTTCTTCGCAGTTATAAGACAGGCAATGGGATTTCGCATCGTATTCGGCAATTACCCATTGTTCGTTCACATACAAAGCATATTGACCAATACCACTAAGGTTATCCGAAAGAAAAAACTCCAGCCTTGAACCTACACTTTTAGGAAGTCTTTTTTTGGATGCCAAAACGGTTTTTACTGCAGGAGGCGTATTATCCACCATAAGTTTGAAGGTTCCCAAATTTTTACAGGCAAACCAAAGCGAATCGTTGCGAATCTCGGGAACAACAACACCCTGGTCCGTTTTGAGGACGGTATGCTGTTTATCTTCTTCCTTTCCGGTGAACTTGAGGCCCAGGTAAAAGGCTGAGCGGAAATTAACATTCGACAGCCCCAGTACAAACTCTTTTCCCTCAGTAGTTTTTTCAATGTTAAGTGTTACATCTTTGTACAAACATTGATTCGGAAAATGCAAACTGAGTTGTTTGACATGTAGGGTGGTATCGCGATAGCAATGCACAAAAGCATCTCCTGTTTTGTTTTGTGATTTATACTCCTTCATCACCGTGGCACGAAGGAAGGTGCTCAGCGCTGTTTGGTTACCCGATTCATCGGCTAATACCAATCGCAGTTGATGGGCTTTGTGATCGTGCAGGGTAATCCTTCCTTTGTTTTGAGTTTCCGGATAAAGGTATGCGGGATAAAGTGTCGGCAAAAAACACTTTTGAAACTTGCTATGGTTTCTGTTATCGCAAAATTCATTCACATAGCGGAAGTCCGCAAAATCCATTTCGTTTAAGCGGTGATGATAAATGAGCTTATTATCAAGAAAGACTTTTGCTTCGTAAACGTTGTTGTGGTTGCCCTTTTTCAGGTATTGGTCATAGGCCTCAAAAGCAATTGCGATAAGACTGCTGGGCAAATCCAAGGTGTCAGCATAAAGGTTAACTCCTTCTGTTTTAAGAGCGCGCATAAAAACAGGTTGAAGTGAATCGCTGAGATCGTAAAAAGCCAGTTGTTTGAGCACAGGATACACGTTATCCTGCACATGATACACTGAAAGTGGGTTAATGGTGATTTCAGTTTTTTCATCGCGCAATTCAAAATGCAGGTGGGGTCCGCTGGAACCCCCTGTATTTCCGGATAAAGCAATGATCTCGTTTTTCCTTACGAACAAGGACCAGGGTTTTGGATAAAAATCCACTTCAAAACTTTGTTTGGCGTATTGTTCTTGCTTTAAGACCTTGTCGATTTTTAAACTAAAGGTGTTTAAATGCGCATACACACTCACTTTTCCGTTGGCATGGGTAATGTACAAAGCCTTGCCGTAACCAAAGGGGCTCACTCTGATTCTTGACACGTAACCTTCCTCAATGGCATACACCTGAAGGTTTTCCTTCCCGTTGGTTGAAAAATCGAGTCCGGTATGAAAATGGTTGGGGCGCAGTTCTCCGAAATTTCCGGTCAACACTCTGGGAGAATCCAGAGGCCAGATGAGGCTGGGCTTTACCTGGGCTTGAACGCACAAAGTAAAAAGCAGATAAACATATAAAGAAGAGAGTTTATTCACTTAGCATACGTTTCTCTTCAATAAGATTGAAAAGACAGAAGAAAAAAGCAAAAAATAAGGTTCCCGCAACGGCTTGCAACATGCTTTCCACCAAAAAATTCAGGCAAATCAAAAGGGAGAAAAAACTCAGCATCACGTTCTTTTTTCCAATGCCTTTGATCAACTCTCCTAAAGACAAATACAAAAGCAGTAAAAAGCCAAAGAAACCCATGCCCAAAAAGGTTTGCAGGTATTGATTGTGCGCGTTCAAACGGTGTTCAAGCGCCCC
>JALOMJ010000229.1 GCA_025455485.1 Bacteroidia bacterium
CCGCAGTTCGGTTGACAGTGAAAAAATGGATTTGGCCAATGCAATAAAAGCCTGTTTTGAATTGTGCGGCGCTTCAATCACTTTCGCCGGCGCCTATCCCGGCTGGACTCCCCAACCCGATTCTGAACTGGTAAAAACCATGAGCGCTTTGTACAAAGAGTTGTATAAGGACAAGGCGCACGTGAACGCCTGTCACGCCGGTTTGGAATGTGGCATTTTAGGCAACAACTATGCGCACATGCAAATGATTTCCTTTGGTCCCAACATCAGAGGCGCTCACTCCCCTGACGAATGTGTACAGATCAGCTCGGTGCAAAAATTCTTGTCGTATTTATTGGAAGCCCTGAAACGCTTAAGCTAAACCTGTTTTAGACTCAATACAACTTAGTAAGTTTAATCCTTTCGTGTCAGCCAGTGGCGGGTCATGTCTACATACAAAAACAAACAAGCCGTTAACACGCCCATTAAAGCTCCCACGCTTACGTCCAGAGCACTATGCGCACCCATGGCCACTCTTGAAACGCCAACCATGTAAGCCCACACAAAAGGCAACACGTACCACTTCCGCAAATGAGGTTTACTGCGATTATGAAAAATGGCATAAGCGATGAGCATGGCAAAAAGAAAAGCATTATAGGTATGCCCGCTTGGAAAAGAAAAACCCGCCTCTTCCACCCAGTGGGCTTGTATATCGTTGTCGATGTTTTTCAGAGGATTGTTGAGTAGAAGTTCGTTAAAATACTTTTGCCTTTCCTGCTTATCCCACAAGTAAAGCGTGTCTATTTTAGTCCGGGCGCCAATTTGATCGAGCATGTAAACGTGGCTTGGGCGTTGAAGCTTTAAAACAGGCTTAGTGTAGTTTTCATTGATCCAGGCCAGTGAACCGAAAAAAATCATGAGAGTAAAAACCGAAAGCAAAAACACTCTTACCTTTTCCCTCTTTTTTACCTGACTTGAACTGTAAAAATAACCAGTAAGGATGAGCAAAATTAAGAAGCCCTGTGGTCCGCCTGAACTGGTAAAAAAGAAGGCGATTTTGCTCCAGGCGCTGTGTGGCTCACAGGCGGTAAAGGCGATGGGTAAAAAGTACACCGAGCCACAAAGTGCCAGCAAAAATAGCGCTGCTATGGATACAATAGGTTTGATACCTGTTTTGAAAGCTAAAGCTACGAGAATTTACGAAACAACTCAAAGCCGGCGTGATAGAAATAAGGTTCATGCTCAATGGATTTGAACTCCGGCCGGGGTGTAAGATGAGTTTCTACAATTTGTAGCAAGAATTCCTGAAGGAGCAGCCTAACTTTGTATTAAACAGATAAGTCAATAGTATGAAAACAGAACTTTTAATTTCAGAGGATATTATCTCAAGTAAAATATATCTTATTCGAAATCAAAAGGTGATGCTTGACAGGGATTTAGCAAGCTTATATGGAGTAAAAACCAAGGTATTAAATCAAGCCGTTAAACGAAACCTTGATCGCTTTCCGGAGGATTTTATGTTTGAATTGACCAAAACGGAAAGCGATGCTATAAGGTCACAAATTGTGACCTTGAAAAGGGGACAAAACACAAAGTACCTTCCCTTTGCCTTTACTGAACAAGGTGTTGCCATGCTTTCAAGTGTATTAAACAGTCAACAGGCCATTTTAGTAAACATTCAAATCATCAGGCTCTTCACCAAACTCAGAAAACTGTTATTGGATACAACTGATTTAAGGGTAGAAATTGAGTTTATAAAAAAGAAACTTCGAGACCATAAACAAAATATAGAATTGGTTTTTAAATACCTGGACGAATTGATTGCAAAACAAACAAAGGAGAAACCCAGAAAAAAAATTGGCTTCAAAATGTCAGGTGATTAACCTTAACTATTCTAATTGGCTTTACACACCCCTCTCCACCCAATCCCCATGCTCACGAATGAGTCCTATCAATTCGTCAACGGCCGTTTCGCTGGTGACATTTTTTTTCACCACTTCCTTGCCCTTGTAAAGTGAAATTTTTCCGGGACCTGTGCCCACGTAACCATAATCGGCATCGGCCATTTCGCCGGGACCATTTACAATACAGCCCATGATGCCAATTTTAATGCCCTTGAGGTGATCGGTACGTTCACGGATTTTTTGAGTAGTTTCCTGCAAATCAAACAATGTTCTTCCGCAACTTGGGCAGGAAATGTATTCCGTTTTGCTGCTGCGAACCCTCGCTGCCTGAAGAATACCAAAGGCCGTGGAGTTGCAAACCTGAGGGCTCACGCAATCTTTCTGTTTGATCCAAATTCCGTCACCGAATCCATCCACTAACAAAGCACCCATATCGGTACTGCTGTAAAGCTGAAATTCAGCCTCATTCAAACCTTTGTAATTGCCCTTAATGATAAAAGGGATATTGCAATTTTGCTGTTTCAGTTCAATGGCCATGCGCCTTAGTTCAGGCATGGTATGGGTGTTAAAGGAATCGAGAACAAGACACACCTTATCTTCCTTGCCTATTTTATCAATAAACGCCTGATGAAGCACCGTAACATCTACGGCAACAAAATTGAGCTGTTGTGACTTTTCTTCAGATTTAAAATACTCTTCCCCGCAAAACAAGGGGTAGGCTCTCTCCTTGTCTTTGTTCTTTTTCCATACCTCTGAATTGTAAATTACGCCTAAAGTGCCCGGTATTTCGAAATCAAGTTTAAGATCTCCGGCATACACATAATCCACAGCCTGCTCTGTTAAATTCCATTTGTCGAGTGGCACAGAATAGTGATAACCAAACGGGAAAAGCGAAGCGGCTGTGATGCTATCGCGCATGCTCAAATCGGCAATGACCCTTGGCACCTGATGCCCGCCTAGATTGATAATTTCACGGGTTTTGTTTCTTTCATGGTAATACGGGTCGTAAGGTAATTCAAAATTGAGTTCTTGAATTTTTGCATGTCCCTGTCGTTTCGCATAGCGCTCGGCAAGCATTCGTGCCACCGGAATTTCAAACTCCGGCTCTTCGGTTAAGGACACGCGAATGGTATCTCCCAG
>JALOMJ010000230.1 GCA_025455485.1 Bacteroidia bacterium
ATTAAAGTATATTGGGTGCTCTGCTTTGGAACAGAACGTAAAAGCAAGGCGCACTTTATACTTCACCTTACCATCACCCGACATATTCACCGAAGTGAATATGGGATACGGGACATGCAGCTCCCAGGATACATTATCCAGCACTATCAGCCACTGTTAATAGCAGTGGCTTTTTTAATGGTGAAATGTCAATTTGACTTTTTTTTCTGCAAATCCTGAAAAAGTTTCAGCCGGATTCTTTAAAATTTGTAAAAACCTGAAAGTTTTGACAGGAATTTTGATTTGGAACAAGACTTGTCGAAATTGTAGGAGATACGTATCAAAAAAAATGTCTAACAATTAAACTAAATCAACCATGACACTCGTAAAATTCAGAAACGGAAGAGGAATTACTGATTTGCCTGTTATCGAACGCAATTTTAGTTTTCCTTCTTTTTTTACCGACACCCTTGATAAACTTTGGGCAGACGACAACATGAGTTGGATGCCGGCCGTTAACGTAACCGAGAGAGCTGAAGATTTTAAAATTGACCTGGCCGTGCCAGGTATGGATAAAAAAGATTTTCAGGTAGAAGTTGAGAAAGGTGTATTAATGGTAAGCGGGGAACGTAAAGAAGACGTTGTGAATGATGATAACAAAATCAGCCGACGTGAATTCCATTACGGTGCTTTTAAACGCAGTTTCAATTTACCGGATTCAGCTGATTCAGAAAACGTGAACGCCAGTTACAAAGATGGTATTCTGACCCTGCTGATTGCTAAAAAAGAAGACTCCAAACAAAAGCCTAAAAAGCTGATTAGTATTCAATAAATTGGCTATGCGTAAATGATGACCGGGTTGGTGAAACACTGCCCGGTCATTTTATTAAAGCCTAAGAATACTTATCTTTACCGGATGAGGCAACAATTATTCTTCCCCTTTTCTAAGCCTGCAATTTGGCTTCTCGCTTTGCTTATTCCATTGTGTTCCTGCAAAAAGAAAATTAGTCAGGAGGAAGCCGATGAAAAGATCATCAAACAATACATTTCCGACAAAGGATTGAATGCCAAAGCCACCGGTTCGGGTTTGTATTACGTGGTGGATGCCGAAGGCACGGGAGATAACCCCAACATCAACTCAACAGTAACTGTGGTATACCGGGGCACACTTACCAATGGCACGGAATTCGATAAAAGCAGCAACAGCGGCGCAACGTTTAAATTAGCGAATGTCATTAAGGGTTGGCAGGAAGGAATTCCACTTTACAAAAAAGGAGGAAAGGGAAAACTACTAATTCCCTCTGCGTTGGGTTATGGTAATCAGGCAACCGGAAAAATTCCAGCCTCTTCAGTTTTGATTTTTGATGTTGAATTGCTGGATGTAAAATAAAGTCTACTTAACAAACCTTGAAAAAATAATGTAAAAGACAATGATTGCCCCAATCGAAATCAACAAAATAACCACCGATTGTGAATTGTTAGGCACTACATTGCGCGAATAGTCTTTGTTTTGTTTGTTTTCCAGCACGCGGTGCAACCCTAATTTTTCTCTCAGAAACTTCAGTTCATCTTCATAGTCGTTTCCGCTGGTGGAGGTGTAATAATCTTCATTTGCACTATTAAAATACCGTCTGCTTCTGCTGCAATAATCCATTTTTGCTGTATTCACTTGTTTGTAATGGCTGTAAATTATCCACTCTTCACCGGCTTTAAATTCATAAAAACAGGTCCCCTCGCAATCAAATAACACATTAAACGTTTTTTCAGCATTTCCTTTGTAAAGTTCAAGTACATCAAAGACGGCTGTTCCGGGCTTGTTATTGCAAGTTGTTGTGTTTAACACTTTTCCCCTGAAGATGACGTCGTATTTTTCACATTCTTGTAAACTCAAAACGGTTACCGGGCATTGGCACGCGTTTACAGAGGTAGCATGCATAAAAAAGAGTAAGTGCAGGAGGAACACAAACCGGCGCTTGATATAGCGAGGGGTATTCAAAAGGAATAATTTTTGATGAATTGTCTTGATTGAAGCATGTGTTCATGCAACAAGTCGTCCTTTACTAAAAACGGAACCGCTTTGCGATAGGCTACCATTAATTCTTCAATGATGGCAGAAGATTGTTTTGGTCTTCTGAATTCAAGGGCCTGTGCTGCGTTCAGCAATTCAATAGCAATAACCTTTTCGCTGTTGTTCACCACTTGAAAACACTTGATGGCGGCATTTGCCCCCATACTCACATGATCTTCCTGTCCGTTGCTCGACACGATGCTGTCTACACTGGCCGGGGTACACAACTGTTTACTCTGGCTAACAATACTCGCCGCCGTGTATTGAGGAATCATAAATCCTGAGTTTAATCCGGGATTTGGCGTTAAGAAAGCCGTTCCGCCATGGCAATGCACAAAAAATCCAAGCCAAGCGCAAGGGGTTGTCCATGAAAATTCCCGCCACTTAGAATCTCATCACTGTCCATAAATATGGTTGGATTATCGGTAACGGAGTTGATTTCTGTTTCAAAAATGCGGGTCACATAATTGAGCGCATCTTTACTGGCGCCGTGCACCTGAGGGATACATCGGAACGAATAAGGATCTTGCACCTGCTTTTTTTCCTGTTTGATGATTTCACTGCCATTTAACAGGTGTGTAATGGTTATTGCCGTCTCTATTTGTCCCGGGTGCGCACGAATGGAGTGCAGTTTTTCATTGAACGGGTCTAATCGGGCATCGTAGGCATCAATCGAAATGGCGGCAATGGTATCCGCTGCTTTACTGAGGTGATGTGCTTGAATAAGGCTATATACACCATAAGCACTCATAAATTGTGTGCCGTTTAACAGAGCGAGGCCTTCTTTGGAACGCAACCGAATGGAAGTAATGCCCCTTTGCTGAAATACTACCGACGTATCGAGTTTGGACCCCTTGTAATTTAATTTTCCCAAACCAAGCAAAGGCAAACAAAGGTGCGCCAATGGGGCCAAATCGCCACTGGCGCCAAGCGAACCTTGCTGATACACCACCGGAAGCATTTTTTGATTGATGAATTCGCAAAGCATCTCTATGGTTTGAACCTGAACACCGCTTTTACCATAAGCTAACGATTGAATTTTTAGAAAGAGCATAAGGCGCACAACATCCTGTGGCACCTCTTCTCCGGCACCACAGGCATGACTTTTTACAAGGTTTTCTTGAAGGCGTTCAATGTCGGCGTCAGGAATAATAACGTTGCAAAGGGAGCCAAAACCAGTGTTGATGCCGTAAATAGGATGCGGGTTACTCTTTAGTTTTTTGTCAAGATAATCCCTGCATTTTTGAATAGTTGTTTTAGAAACATCAGACAAAACAACTTGTGCGTCTTTATCTTTCAGAAAACGCTCAAGTTCACCGAGTGTTAACTTTTTTGTGTGATTAATAACAAATTGCATGATTTACTTTTTTAAATGTTCGATGAGCTGTTCAAGGCTAAATTCTTGTTGCTCGCCGCTAGCCATGGTTTTAAAGGCATAGCGTTTATTTTGCATTTCATTGCTGCCAATGACACACACGTAAGGAATGGCTTTGCGGTTGGCGTAATCAAATTGTTTTCCAAGTTTTTTACTGAGTTCGGGGTACACCTCACAAGCAATGCCCTGTGAACGTAATTGCCTGGCCAGGTTAAAACAATACAATTGCGTGGCCTCGTCAAAATGCACAAACAACAACTTTGAAGAGGCTGCTGATTTCACTTCTTCAGGAAACAAAGACAACTCTTCCAATACATCATAAATACGATCAATGCCAAAAGAGATGCCTACACCACTGGTGTCGGGTAATCCAAACACGCCGGTGAGGTCATCGTAGCGTCCTCCACCAAGGATGCTGGATTGTAAACTGCCGGCTGTAGCTTTCACTTCAAAAATACTTCCGGTGTAATAATTTAATCCCCTGGCCAGGGTAATGTCCAACTCCAGTTGAAGGTGATTTGCAAAAAACGAATCTCTTCAATGCCTTTACGACCAGCAGGATGCTCCCCCAAAAGACTCTGGAGCAATTGGGTTTTTTCTGAATTGTTTCCTTGAAAGTCAATCAGCGGCAACAAACCCTTAATGGCTTTTTCACCCAGTCCTTTACTCTCAAGTTCTTCAAGCACCTTATCTTTACCAATCTTATCCAACTTGTCGATGGCAACCGTGATGTCGATAATTTTTTCGGGTTCGCCCAACACATCGGCCAG
>JALOMJ010000231.1 GCA_025455485.1 Bacteroidia bacterium
TCTTCAAAACACTCGTGTTCCATTACGTGGCACCAGTGGCAGGCGCTGTAACCTATACTAATGAGTACCGGTTTGTTCTCTTTTTTTGCCAAAGCAAAAGCTTCTTCAGAATAAGGCAACCATTGCACCGGATTGTAGGCGTGTTGCAGTAAATACGGGGAGGTTTCGTGTATTAAGGCGTTTGGTGTGGCGTTGCTTTGGCTCATGTTTGGTATAGATGGTGATAATTGTACACCAATACCGCAAAATTACAGATGGTTTTAGTTCAAGGCCCTGCATATTCGTTAAATTTGAACAAAACTTTCAGGTTATGCGAACCTAAAGTGGAATTGAAAACAAGGTATGAAACGAATTTACTGGATTTTACTTATTGGCATTTTGGCCATCGCCTCCATTGTTGTTGTTAATCTATTAAAAGGCGCCAAGCCCGCTGAAGTGTACACCGAAAAGGCACAGGTGAGAAGCATCGTGGAGCTGGTATCGGCTACCGGCAAGGTACAGCCCGAAACCGAATTAAAAATCAGCAGCGACGTGAGTGGGGAAATTACCCAGATGCTGGTAAAAGAAGGGGAACAAGTGAAAAAGGGCGACCTGCTTTGTCGTATTCGTCCGGATATTTATGTGAACACCATCGAACGCATGGAAGCGGCCCTGAACGCCAGCAAAGCCAATGTAAAAACGGCCCAGGCTCAACTGGAACAAGCCAAGGCGGGTTTAGCCAACATGGAGGCCATTTACCAAAGAAATAAAAAACTGTTTGAACAAAACACGGTATCCCAACAGGAATTTGACGCCGCCAAATCCCAGTACGAATCAGCCAAAGCCAATGTGAACGCGTTGGAAGCCTCTGTAAAAGCCGGTGAATTTGGCATACAAAGCAGCGAGGCCTCTTTGAGGGAAGCCAACAGCAACCTCGATAAAACCTATATCTATTCTCCGGTTGATGCCACGGTTTCCAAGCTGAGCGTGGAAGAAGGAGAGCGTGTGGTGGGGGTAACCGGTTTGAATGGCACCGAAATTTTACGTCTGGCCAACCTTAACGAAATGGAAGTGAGTGTAGAAGTAAACGAAAACGACATTATTAAGGTGCACAAAAACGATACGGCTTTGATTGAGGTGGATGCCTACATGGATAAAAAATTCAGGGGCATAGTGACCGAAATTGCCAACTCCTCCAACAGCAATGGCATTTCGGTGGATCAGGTGACCAATTTTGTGGTGAAGATTCGCATGCTGAGAGAATCTTACGCTTATCTGGTGAATGAGGGCAATCTGGTGCCTTTTCGCCCCGGCATGAGCGCCAGTGTTGACATACAAACCCGCAGGGTGATGAACGTGGTAGCGGTTCCCATTCAGGCCGTTACTACCAGAAACAAAGATTCCCTGAAAACCAAAGAGGATGAGGACGATAGGGAGTTTAAAGTAAAAAACGAAAAAGAAGAACTTCAAAAAACAGAAGAAAAATTAGCGGAATTGGTGTTTCTTCACGAAGACGGTGTGGCCAAACAGGTCACTGTGGTCACCGGCATTCAGGACAACGAATACATTGAAATTAAATCGGGGCTTAAAAAAGACCAGGAAATCATTTGCGGACCTTACAGTGCAGTTTCAAGAAGCTTAAGGGACAAGGCCAAAATAAAAGTGGTAAAAAAAGAGGACCTTTACCAATCGGAAAAATAAATGGCCAAACTGCTTCACATAGAAACTTCCACCACCATGTGTTCGGTGGCTTTGTCGGAATACGATACCCTGCTTGCCTCAAAAGAAATCAACGAGGGTTACACCCATGCCGAAAACCTGCACGTGTTTATTCAGGACTTATTGAACGAGACCCGAATTGACTCCAGGGAGTTGAATGCCATTGCTGTGAGCAAGGGCCCGGGATCGTACACCGGTTTGCGCATAGGGGTGAGTGCGGCTAAGGGTTTGGCTTATGCCTTAAACATTCCGCTTATTTCGGTGGATACGCTTCAGGTGATGAGTTCACAGGCTAAAGCAACACATCCCGAAGGTTATTTTTGTCCCATGCTGGATGCCCGGAGAATGGAAGTGTACACGGCGGTGTACGATACAGAATTAAATCGGGTGAATGCAATTCAGGCCTTAATTGTTGATGAGGGTTCCATTGCTCCATTTTCACAATTCCCAAACATTTATTTTTTTGGAGATGGCATGGGCAAGTGTAAAGCGATTTTATCGCTACTTAAAAATGCCGGTTTTATTGAAGGTATTGTTCCTTCGGCTAAAGACATGGTCGCTTTGGCTTATGCTAAATTTCAAAACAAATTGTTTGAAGATGTGGCTTATTTTGAACCCTTTTATCTGAAGGATTTTTTGATTTTGAAAGACCCATCCTCCGTCAAAACATTTTCATCATGTAAATCTTCGACAATTATACCAAGACCCGGATGATAATAATCGTTGGCCCTTCTATTTATGAAACCATTCGAAAACAGAAATTCCTTTACATTGTTAAGGTTAGTACTTTCGGTTGATCTCACAAAAGGCTGTTTCACAACAGCATATAATTTGTCCGACTTGTGAAAGCCAAGCAATTCATATGCTAAATGAGGAAAGAAATAATTGTGAAGTAAAAGACTATTCAAATAGTCTTCCCAGAATTCATAAAAAATCGAGTCATTTAACTTTAAGATGAACCTGGGGTCAGAATACTCGTAGACTTTTTGTTCAGCCCCTTCACCAATGTACTTGGATTCATCTAAACCAAAATACCAAAAACTTTGGTCCTCAATGTAATCAATTAAGACCTGCGTTTCTTGCTCTTTGTTGAGCTTTGCCTTTGAAGTTCCTTGAACTGCTTCCTTTTTTCTTCTAAGGTAGCCGGTAATTGCTTGGATAATTTTTCCATTCCCAACCGACACATCTCCTGAAATGATACTTTGTAATTCATGTTTTAAGGACATTTACACAAAGGTACCGGTTTTTGACAAAAAGACAAAATCTGTGTGCCGCCACTATACACCTAATAGCCAACTGGCACCACGGCCTGAAGAACTCCATAGAAGGACAAAAGACAATCACTCGAAAGAAATTATTAAATGTCGTCCAATAAATCCGCAAATCAAAACTTCAGCAACTCCTCATAAAGTTGCCGAACCGGCAA
>JALOMJ010000034.1 GCA_025455485.1 Bacteroidia bacterium
CCACCCGCGAGAAAAATAATTGATGCCGGTTTGCCTGTGGCCTTTGCGAGCGATTACAACCCAGGCAGCAGTCCCAGCGGCAACATGAAGTTGATGATGAGTTTAGCCTGCGTGCAATACAAGTTGAAACCTGAAGAGGCTTTTAATGCAATTACAATAAACACCGCTTATGCTTTAGGTTTGGAAAAAGAACTGGGTAGTATATCTCCGGGTAAACGCGCTAACCTTATCCTAACCAAAGAAATTTCAAGCCTGGGCTTTTTGCCGTATGCATTTGGAAGCGACCTTATTGATACGGTTTTTATTAATGGAAAAGCCTGGAAATAAAAAACCGCCTCTTACAGCGGTTTCTTTTTAAAGTTTATGAATTCGGGTTTATTGCTCGATCACAATAACCAGGTACTTAGAAACACTCCAAAATTCTTTTGGATTAGTAATGTCAATTTTCTGAACAGGTTTTTCTCCTACTAATTTGTATGAGCCGCTTGGGTGGGTGCTCAACAACTTGACTTTTTTGGCGCCAATGTTGATGCTTTGGGTTTGTTCGGCATTAATTTTTGTAAAGTAATCTTTGTTAAAATCATTTTGCATTTTTGCAGATTTGCCAATGCCAATAAAACCGCCTTCTTTTGTTATGACCTTTTTCTCAATTAATTCTTTTGAGGTGCCAATGGCGTAAAAGGCTGTATTAATAATTTCTGTTTTTTCCGCGCTTTCCGCTTCCACCATCTTGTAGTTGGTGTTCAAATTAGAAAGTTCAATATTTAAGCCTTCAATTCGGGTTTTAAGATCAGAAATTTCCACATCCTTTTGATCTATGGTGGCCTGCATGTTGGCAATCATTTGATCCATGCCCTCTATCTTCAGGTTGGCATCTTTTAGTTTTTTACTTAATGAATTGATGCGGTTTTTATTCTTAGACATCAAATCATAAATAGATTGAATGTCCTCTTTAATCTGGTCTTCTTTCTTTTTTACATCCCCTTTTTCGCTGGCGTTTACTACAATTTTTTCTTTTTCTTTTATGGCATTTAGGTTTTCCTGAATTTCATTAAACGAAGCGATAAACTCTTGCAAGGCTGCTTCCTTTTCATTGAGCTGGCTGGTCAATTCTCCGGCTACCGTTTTTAAACTATCGGCTTCAGGATTAGCTTGTTTTTCAGTATCCGATTTGCAGGAAACTCCGAAAAAACCAATTCCGGAAACTAATGCAATGGCAACAAAACGTGTAATTGATTTCATAGTGTTTTTAATTGATTGAACACAAATGTAAACTAAAAGCACAAAAAAAGGCGCTTTGGGCGCCTATTTTCTTCTCAAATCTCAAAAAAAAATTAACAAAACTCCTCGTAAACAGCTTTAAGGTGTTCGGCAATTGCATTGGCTGTTTGCCCCTCAATGTGATGTCTTTCAACAAAATGAACTAATTCTCCATTCTTAAATAGGGCAATAGACGGGCTGCTGGGAGGGTAAGGGCTAAAGTGTTTTCTGGCCTGTGCTACGGCATCCACATCAAAGCCTGCAAAAACAGTCGTTAATTTGGATGGTTTTTTGCCGTTTTCAAGACTTTTTTTCACACCCGGTCGGCAAGCCCCTGCGGCGCAACCGCATACAGAGTTTACCACCATTAATACGGTGCCTTCGCTTTTTACAGCTGTGTCTACTTCTTGCGGATTTACCAATTCCTGAAAACCAACGGTAGTAAGTTCGGCTTTCATTGGGTTCACTATAGCTTCTGGATACATGGTTTAATTTATTTGTACAAAGTTACGCTGCTATTGGCCCGTGTACTCCAAAACGGCTGTTAAATTGTATTAAATCCCTTCATCCCATTTTTTACTGAATTATCCAACTTTGCTTCTAAACAATTCTATATTTGTTGCATGATTAATTTAAGAACATTTTCAGCATTTTGCCTTTACGGCACGCTTTGCTTTGCTTTCCCGGCAATTTCCCAGGAAAAACCAAAAGCCCAAAATACAGCTCAAGCAGCCTGGTCAACTCCGCTTTTAGAAGAAGTTAAAAAAACAGGCGATGAGATGGTAATTCCTTATAAACGCTACCAGTTGAAAAATGGACTTACTGTGCTGATACATGAAGATCACAGCGATCCCATGTGTTATGTGGATGTCACCTACCATGTTGGCAGTGCGCGCGAACAGCAGGGGCGAAGCGGGTTTGCCCATTTTTTTGAACACATGATGTTTCAGGGATCAAAACACGTGGCCGATGAGCAGCATTTTAAACTAATCACCGAAGCCGGTGGCACCTTAAATGGCACCACAAATTCTGACCGAACCAATTATTTTGAAACTGTGCCTTCCAATCAACTTGAAAAAATGCTTTGGCTGGAAGCCGACCGTATGGGCTTTTTACTGGATTCGGTAACTCAAAGAAAATTTGAAGTGCAAAGGGCCACTGTTAAAAACGAAAGGGGACAGCGTTACGATAACGCACCTTATGGCCTGGTAAGCGAAAAAATTGGAGAAGCACTCTATCCGCAGGGGCATCCTTACAGTTGGACCACCATTGGTTATATTGAAGATTTAAACCGTGTGGATGTTGGTGATCTTAAGCGATTTTACATGCGTTGGTATGGGCCAAATAATGCCGTGCTTACGGTGGCCGGCGATGTTAATACCAAGGAAGTACTTGTTTTGGCTCAAAAGTATTTTGGCAGTATACAGCGCGGACCCGAAGTAAAGCCTCAAAAAATTGAACCCGTTGTGTTAGATAAAAACCGGTACATTTCTTACGAGGATAATATAAAATTTCCAATGCTAAACCTGGCTTTTGCCAGCGCACCCTTAAACACCGCCGACGATGCGGCTTTGGATGTTTTGTCGGAAATATTATCCGGCAATCAAAGTTCTCCTCTATATAAAGCATTTATTGAAAGTAAAAAAGCCGTATCCGTCAACACCTATCAGTATTCAAGGGAGCTGGCCGGGCAATTCCAACTGGTTATCAGAGCAAACCAAGGTGCTTTATTGGCTGAAACAGAGACAGAGCTCAGGAAAATTTTAGATGAATGGGAAACAAAAGGTGTTACCGATGATGACATTGCCCGTTTCAGAGCGGGATACCAAAGCAATTTATTTAACCAGCTCAGCACTGTGCAAGGCAAAGGCGCTTTGCTTGCATCTAATTTTACACTGGCAAAGAATGCTAACAACCTGAAAGAGGAATACAAACGATACATGTCGGTAAGCAAAGAAGACGTGATGCGTGTTTACAGGACGTATCTAAAAAATAAACCGGCGGTCATCCTTTCCTGTTTGCCAAAAGGAAAAGCTGAGCTAAAGGCAGCCAACGACACCTGGACGATGTACGCCAGAACTATAGAAACCGAAAGCGCAGAGTATAAAAATTTAAGCTATACCGAACCAAAAGATAATTTTAATCGTTCCATTATACCTCCTGCAACTATTGCTAAAGCAGTGCCTGTGCCTGACTTCTACCTGAGCAAAATTGAAGATCGTATTCCGCTTATTGGCGTACAGGAAAACGAAATTCCTATGGTAAACATTCAGATTTCATTAAAGGCCGGCCACCGCTACGAAACCATAGAAAAATCAGGAGTTTCATCCCTGCTTGCCGCGTTATGGCAAAAAAGTACCCTTAAAACCAGTTCAGAGGAAATTGAAAATAAGTTTGCGAGGTTAGGAGCCAGTCTCAGCCTCAATTCAGGAGACGATAACATTAGTTTTTTTCTTCAATGCCCAAAAGCCAATTTGAAGGAAGCGGTTGGTATTTTGAAAGAGATAATGTTTGAGCCAAAATTTGATGAAAAAGAGTTTGAGCTCGAAAAAAAGAAACAATTGGATGCGATTACTCAATCACAAACTACCGCATCAGCCCTTGCCGGAAATATCTATAGAAAACTACTTTACGGAAACAGCAACGTTATGGGTATCCCAAATCTTGGAACAACTGAAACCCTGAATAACATTACTCTAAACGATGTGAAAGCGAGTTATGCTTCACTTAATAGTAACATCATGAGCGTTGCGGTTAGCGGTGCTGTTAGCCGGGAGGAAATACTCAGCCACCTGGCCTTTTTGGGCAACTTTCAAAAGGGGCCTGAGTTAAAGATAACCGAATCGGCCATTCCGTCTATTGAAAAAACAAAAATTTATTTTGCCGATAAAAAAGGAGCGGCTCAAAGCGAAATCAGAATAGGATACATGTCCATGCCATACGATGCCTTGGGTGAGTTTTACAAAGCGAACATTATGAATTTTTCGTTTGCCGGGGCGTTCAACAGCCGGACGAATTATTTGCTGCGTGAAATAAAAGGATGGACTTACGGTACCCGAGGCTCGTTTTCTGGGTCAGCGTTCGCCGGTCCATATACCTTAAGCGGTGCCTTTAAAGCCAACGCTACCGACAGTACAATTTCAGAAATGTTTAGGGAGTTGAAAAATTACGCTGATCATGGTATCACCAAAGAAGAACTTGAATTTACCCGCAAGGCTATGGCGCAAAGTGATGCCTTAAAATACGAATCGCCAATACAAAAATTAGGATTCATTAAACGGGTGTTGGATTATGATCTAAGCAGAGACTATGTGGCCCGTCAAACTAAAATACTTAATGCCATTACTGAAACTGAAATTAATGCTCTTGCCAAAAAGCACTTACCTTATACCAAAATGATAATCGTTGTAGTTGGGGACAAAGCCGGGGTATACGAAAAATTAAAAAAACTTCCATACGACCTGGTAGAGGTTGATTTATTCGGAAATGTTGTACAATAATTTTGGCGTAACACTGCCTATAATCACCCATTTGGTGGGGTTATATTTCACTGCGTTTAAAAATTAAGTGTAAATTAGAGCATTAAATTTTAAGTATGAATTACGACATTATTGTAATCGGTAGCGGACCCGGAGGGTATGTCACAGCTATCAGAGCTTCACAGCTTGGGTTTAAAACTGCCATAATTGAAAAAGAAAGTCTTGGTGGAATTTGTCTGAATTGGGGGTGTATTCCAACCAAAGCTTTGCTAAAAAGTGCCCAGGTATTTGAATACCTGAACCACGCCAAAGACTACGGTATCAGTGCTGATAATGTGAAGCATGATTTTTCAGCTGTTATTAAACGCAGTCGGGATGTGGCCGATGGCATGAGCAAAGGCATTCAGTTTCTTATGAAAAAAAATAAGATTGATGTGATTATGGGCACTGCCAAAGTTAAGCCTGGCAAGAAAGTAGAAGTAAAGGGGAGTGACGGAAAAACAAGCGTATTCGAGGGCAAACACATCATTGTTGCAACCGGTGCCCGTTCCAAACAGTTGCCAAATTTAAAACAAGACGGTAAAAAAATAATTGGTTACCGTGAGGCCATGACACTTCCAAAACAACCTAAATCTCTGATTGTGGTTGGAAGCGGTGCGATTGGCGTTGAATTTGCTTATTTCTATGCCACCATGGGCACAAAAGTTACCATTGTTGAATTTCTCCCAAACATAGTGCCGGTAGAAGATGAAGAAGTAAGTAAACAATTGGAAAAATCGTTTAAAAAAGCCGGCATTGAAATTATGACCGAAGCTTCTGTTGAAAAAGTCGATATAGTAGGGGAGATATGTAAAGTGAGTGTAAAAACAAAAACAGGCACCGTTCAGTTGGAAAGCGATGTTGTTTTGTCTGCTGTTGGCGTTGAAGCAAATATTGAAGGTATTGGTCTTGAGGAATGCGGCATTAAGACAGATAAAGGCAAAATTGTTGTCGATAAATATTATGCCACCAATGTGGCCGGTTACTATGCCATAGGCGATTGTGTTCCGGGTCAGGCCTTGGCGCATGTGGCCAGTGCTGAAGGAATAACCTGTGTAGAAAAAATTAAAGGCTTACATGCCGAAGCCATTGATTATAATAATATACCGGGTTGTACGTATTGTCACCCGGAGGTTGCCAGCGTTGGCTTCACTGAGAAAAAAGCCAAGGAGGCCGGGTATCAAATTAAAGTGGGTAAGTTTCCTTTTACAGCTTCCGGTAAAGCAAAAGCTGCCGGTTCGCCGGATGGGTTTGTAAAGCTGATTTTTGATGCCAAATACGGCGAGTTATTAGGGGCTCACATGATTGGGGCCAACGTTACAGAGATGATTGCAGAAATTGTCGCTATTCGTAAACTGGAAACTACCGGGCACGAATTAATCAAAACGGTTCACCCGCATCCAACCATGAGCGAAGCCATCATGGAGGCTGCTGCGGCAGCGTATGGAGAAGTTATCCACCTCTAATCAAATCTTAACTAAATGAAAAACCAGCTGAAAACGCTGGTTTTTTTATTTTAGGTAAGATGTCTTCACAAAAAAACCCGCCGAAGCGGGTCTTTAGTAATAAAATATTAGCATGAAGCCAATTACTTTGTTTCTTTTTTAGTATCCGTATTTGCTGTTGAAGCTTCAGCCTTTTTCTTGCAGCACGATTTTTCGTCTTTAGCACAACCTTCTTTCTTCTCTCCGGCACAAGCTTTGGTTTCAGATTTAGTACATTCTTTTTTCTTTTTTCCTTTGTCTTCTCCGTAAGTTGAAGCAAAAGCGCTGCTTGCCATTAAACCTGCAAACGCAGCAATTAACAATACTTTTTTCATGTGGTTATAGTTTAGGTATACACAAATTTAAGCAATTTGATGTTGCTGAAGTGTTAAAAAGTAAGAAATTATACTCTTATTTTACAGATTAAGCGAAGCTCAGCACGTCGAGTACCACCAAAATGGAGTAGATGATTCCAAATATTATGAGTAAGTCCAAAATCAGCGTAATCCAAAAGTCGTTGGTAATCTTTTTACCCTGATGCAAATACACCGCTATTAAATTAAGCCACCAGAAGAGGCATAAAATTACCAAGAGTATTGTCATGGTATCATCTGCCTTTTTTGAGGTAGAAAGTTTATTTAATGAAACAGCACCTAAAGATTTAATAATTGCGTTGTTTTTAAAATCCTTGTTTTTTGAGGCAGAAGCCTGAAAAACCTCTTTGTTTGAATTACCTTTTTCCGGAACGGCTAAATTTTCTTTCACCTGAATAGGTGCTTTAACAGCGTTTATCTCTGCGTTTGATTGTAAGCCTTCTGTAGCATTAACTCTAACCTGAGCAATTGCTTCAGGAGACATTTTTCGTACTTGTTTTACGTTTTTTGCGGCTTCAGCAGCCTTTGGCTGATGACTCACGGAAACATAATACCCTTTGCCATATTTACGTTTGGCAATACCAATTTTACTTGAACACGAGCTTGCAAATAGCGCAGCCACCGAAAATAACAGTAATAGATTTTTCATAATATTAGAATTTTGGGACTAATGTATATGAATATATCAATTCTTCAAATTCTTTTTTTCAAAATGAGCGGTAACAGGGTAATGGTCGGTAAAGGTTTCTTCATCCCGTTTGTAATCGGTACAATGTAATGCCGGATCGTACAAAATATAATCAATTCTGAACTGTGGCCAATCGCCGGCGTAGGTGCGACCAAATCCTGCCCCTTTTTGAATAAAGGCATCCTTTAAATTACGAGACAGGGTATGGTAAACGTAGGAAGCGGCCGTGTCATTAAAATCTCCGCAAATGATAATTTTATGTGGAGAAGTGCTCATGTGAAGGGCAATCATATCTGCCTGATGACTTCTTTTTACAAAAGCACGTTTTAAGCGTCTTAAAATGGACTTACTGTTCTCCAACTCATTGCTGGCGTTTTTTTCTGAAACCACTTCGTCTAAGAATTTATTGTCTTGCTTACTGAAGCTTATGGATTGTAAGTGCACGTTATATATTCTGATGGTATCTTTGCCCATTAGCACATCTGTGAATATACAAAGGTTGTTGGACCTGGTGTTGAATGTAATTTTGCCTTGGTTCACAATAGGAAATTTTGAGAATGTGGCAATGCCCCAGTGGTCATTTTTTCTTAGCGTGGTGGTGTATTCGTGGTGAACATAGCGTGTGTTTAGAATGGATTTAACCGTGTCAAGATTATTAAAATCATTGATGTCTTCTGACGTGTAAAACTCTTGCACACAAAGAATATCGGGGTTAATCTCGTTGAGTTCAGTTAAGATCTTACTCCGGGTTTCCTTGTTTTTTTTCCAATTGTAAAGATCAAACAGCATGCTGTTATAGGAGGTAACCTTAAACACCTTTGCGTTTGGTTTTTTTGTACCAGGACTCCATTGTATATATTTTCGGGAGGTAGGCATGGCTATAAAAAGGGCCAGTAATCCAAATATGGCCGTTGTTTTAAATTGCAATAACCAATAGAACACAAACAGGATGTTGAGGAGAAAAAGATAAGGAAAGGCCAAACCAAAAAATGCCGGAATCCAAAACAGAGCCGGAGAGATATATTTTGCAAAAACAGCGGCTAGCAAAGCTAAAATAAGACCGTAGTGCAACCATAGTACAGCTTTACTAAATACCGAAAGCTCTTTGGCCTGCCTCTTGTGAACGCGTTCCCTGAGTTCCTGAATAGATATTTTAGGTAAAAAAGAAATGGCTTATGTGAGCTGTAAAGCGGCTTCAATGTATGCGAATGAACTCAAAATCTCAGGCTTGCCGTCTATTATGGCCACATCGTGTTCAAAGTGTGCGCTGGGTTTTCCATCTGCAGTGAGAATGGTCCATCCATCGTTGAGTTGTTTAATGTGTTTTGTGCCCATGTTAATCATGGGTTCAATGGCCAGCACCATACCTTCCTTTAATTTAGGACCATTTCCCCGTTTTCCATAATTTGGAACTTCGGGTTCTTCATGCAATTGTTTGCCAAGACCATGGCCAACTAATTCACGCACCACGCCATATCCATTTTTTTCAGCATGGTCCTGAATAGCAAAACTGATGTCGCCAACACGATTGCCACTTTGCATTTGTTTAATGCCAAGGTACAAACACTCTTTGGTGACCTTAAGCAATTTCTGAACTTCGGGTGAAACCTGGCCAACAGCAAAGGTGTAGGCGTGATCGCCATAGTATCCGTTTTTTTTAACCCCACAATCCACCGAAATGATGTCGCCCTCCATCAGGGGTTTGTTGGTAGGGATACCGTGCACCACGCTGTCGTTAATTGAAATACAAAGGCTTGCAGGAAAAGGAGGATTACCGGGGTAGCCTTTAAAAGCAGGTGTAGCGCCATTGTCACGTATAAATTCTTCTGCAAGTTTATCCAGAAAGAGGGGGGTAACACCGGGTTTAATTTCTTTTGCAATGATTCCTAATGCGCGCGACACAATGAGGGCCGATTCCCTCATGATTTCTATTTCTTCTCTGGTTTTAAGGTAGATCATTTTTTACTAAATAACTTTTTAAGCAGGCTTTCTTTTTGGGTTTTATAATTATTGTGGGCTTCGGGATTTTTTAGTGTGTGTAAAAAGTCTCCGCTTTCAGGGTGCAGCATTTGCCAGACTTCACTCCATCCCACAAATCCTCCAACATTTCTATCATCAATAAAAATATCTACGTTTAGTTTTCGCGAGGTGCTTTCATCCAGAATTTCTTCAGGATAATTTTTGTTGACGGCATAAAATTCAACCCCGTTTTGTTTGCAGTAAGCAACGGCTTCATCAAGCAATTTGCCCGTGCGTATGGTCCATAAAATGAGTTTATGGCCCTTTTGTTGCAGAGCTTTTAGGGTAGAGAAGGCGAAAAGCATTTCTTTTCCGATCTCCGGATACTTGTGTTCAACTACTGTGCCATCGAAGTCAATCGCAATGATTTTACTTTTATCGTGGATAAACCCTTGCATCCTTAGAGATTTTTTACGCTAATGACATTGATGTTGTTATCCAAATCGTAACAGCGTGGTATGCCGGTACCAATTTCAAACTCAAGAATTTGTGCCGGACTCATTTTCTCAAGATACATGATTAAGGCTCTTAAGCTGTTACCATGTGCCGCTATGACAACATTGCTGCCTGATTTTAATTTAGGAATAATTTCTTGTTCAAAGTAAGGAATTACTCTATCGGCGGTATCTTTCAAGCTTTCTCCATTGGGAGGAGCAATATCAAAGCTTCTTCTCCAAATTTTTACCTGCTCTTCACCATATTTTTTTGCGGTTTCCGTTTTGTCTAATCCCTGCAAATCGCCATACATTCTTTCGTTCAGTGCTTTGTTGTATACGGTTTTTATGTTTGCATGACCGGCACTTTCAAGAGCAAGCTGAAGTGTATCCTGTGCGCGTTTAAGGTCAGAGGCGTAAGCAAAATCGAATGTATAGTTCTTAAGTTTTAAACCGGCGGCTTTGGCTTCCTGTATGCCTTTTTCTGTTAATGGAACATCCACCCACCCTGTGAATTTATTCTCCAGATTCCATTGACTTTGACCGTGACGAAAAATAACTAAATGTGCCATAATTTTGAGGCACAAATATAGGGTTTAATCTATTTTAGTAGACGAGGGAAGAGGGTAAACACAGGCAATAGTTATTGGCTAAGGTTGTTAACAATACAAACACATCTGAAGCCCAGCCATTTAGCAGGACCTGAATAGTGCTGTGCTTTGCCAACCCTTGCCTCTTCAGGGAGGTGTAACCAACTCCCACCTCTTGCGGTATTTTTTTCATCGAGCATTTCTGACACATTCCCTATGAGGTTATATTGATCAAACAAACTTTTTTTGAAAGAATCAACAGAAACCGGACCGGCACTTGTTGTGATGTAGTATGTTACTGATATCAAGCGTCAGAATAGGCATCTATAAAGGCTTTAATTTTAGTTGTTCAAGGAGGAGTTTTTTACCTGATCAAAATCCGACATGAAATTAAGGCCTAACAATCAGTTAAAGTCATTTCATAATTGCAAAAACTTCTTGAAATCGGCAGGATGCTCTAAATTGTCGGGCAAGGCCTTTACTTTAAATTCCCTTGAATTGGCAAGGCGTGATGTTTTTACCTGTGTTTGGTCGCAGAAAAACACTTTACCACTTCGGAATACGCAAAAGGCATAGTTTTTATCGTCATCCATTGGAATACTCAGAGGATTTGTGAAACCGTTGTAGTTCATTACGGTTTGCGACACATAATCGATAAGATAAACGCGTTCAGGTATAATCAAATTGCCTTTCCCCTGCACAATAAATACGGGACGAATGCTGTTGCTGGAAGGAACAGGGTGGGGGCAATCAGAATTGTAAATGCCAAACTGAGCAATTGAGAAAATGCGGTTTACTTTGTTTTGTTCGGCTGTGCCGTTAAAACCCGCCAGCATTTGTCTGGATTGATTTTGTTGCAGTTCTATTTTCAACCGCAGTTGTTCTTTATCCAGTTCTTCCTGTTTTCTTTTTTGATCACTCAGGTACTGTTGTTGTTTTAATTGTAATTCCTTCATCAATTGTTTTTCTTTGGCTTGCCTGGTTTCCAGCAAACTCAAATAGGTTTGAAACTTAGTGTCATAAATGGCTTCTGCTTTTTTATAATCAGCTCCCTTGAGAACAGGATAAACCACCAGTTTCTGTGTTTGGCCGCGATAACTTAATTGAAGAATGTAGTTTTTGCCTTTATTGGGCCCGGGTAATAGCTGAACATCGCTCCATGTTATTTCATGCAGTTCTTTGCTGTAATTGTTGTTTTCAGTACCTACTTCAAAAACAGTGTTCTCATATGCTGCAAGTTCTGGAAAATCTTTTGTGTCGGCGTCAATCACAAATTCAGGACGTTTGCCGGTAGATTTTTCAGGCTTTAAGGGCTCCGATGGTTTTGGAAGGAAAGCAATAGTTCTGGCGTAATTTTTTTGTACACTGTCAATTTTTCCCGGAATTATTATGTCTATTTCGCGCTTTAAGCTTTCTGATTTTGCACTGGACGTTTTTGGATCGGCTTGTTGCGCAGGATAAACTTTGGCTAAATCATCCCGTTTCAGATATACCCAATTTCTTTTTACCGTATCCAGAAAGTATTGGTTGAATTTATCCTGTGTTTTTATGGAAGCCAATTCTACTTTTATTTCTTCACCGGGCTTAATAAACACCTGTTCTCCGTTCTGATATGCACGTATATCGAACATGCCCGCAGTTTCAAGACAATACGCTTTGCCGGCGCTATCGTACTGCATGGGAATACCGTTTAAAATAACATCGCCAAGGTCGTGCATTTCTTTGTACTCTATGGTAACTTCTCCCACTAGTTGTTTACCTACCTTGTTCACCAACGCATTTTTTGGAATGCTGATTTTAGTGGAAGAGGGGTGGTTTATTTTGCCGCCTTGTGCAGCGTTTACAGTGTATTTTGAATAGCCGGTACTGAGTTTGGGAGAAGGTGATGATACAAAGCCGGAAGTTTTATTGGATTGTTTTTGAGGCGTAATTACTGTTTCATGTGATTTGTTTTGGGTTTTTGTGTTGTTGTTTTGGAATAAACTCAGATAGGTTATGGTACACACCACCGTTACACCTGCGATGACTGCTGTGTAACGGATTTTTTTGTTTTTCCACCAACTTTCATCGCCCTGGGCTTTTTTTAAGCTTTGTTCTTTGAACGATTTTACGAGTTGGTCAAAATCTTTTCGTTTGTTTATTTCATCGTCGCCAATCGGCGGACGATTGAGGTTAAATTGTAAGCTCATACTACACGTTTATTTTTCTGATAGAAACTTTGAGTTTTTCTATTATTCTGTACATTCTTACTTTAGCGTTAATTTCTGATATATTGAGTATTTCGGCAATTTCTTTAAAGGGTCTTTTTTCGAAATACCGCATTTCAACCAGCTGTAATTCCTTCTCCTTGAGTTTACCAATGATTTTTTTTAAGTAAGGAATGTACTCTTCAAAAAAGACTTCTTTATTTTCTTCACAAATAAATTTAAGATCGTTTATGTCGGCATTTACCACCCTCTGTTCCTTTTGTTTTCTGAACACCTGCACCATTTCGTTATGAGCAATACGGTAAAGCCAGCTTGAAAACGGAACGCCTCTAAATTCGTAGGTTTTTAAGTTGGTGAGGGCTTTTAGAAACACCTGACTGGTGGTGTCAAAAGCGGTATCTTTCGAACTCATCCTTTGGTATAAATAGGAAAAGATGGCTTTGTAGTACTTTTCATAAAGCGGCCGGAAGGCTTCCGGATTAAGCTTTGCAGCCTCAATCCAACGCAGTTCTTCTTCAAGTTGCGCCTCCGTGTGATGGTAAATGGGGTTAAAGCTCATAAATCTTCCAAAACGGATTATTAAAGGTTATAAGCTTATAAACGCCTGAGGTTACGCTAAAATTTCAAACAACTTAAAAAGTATAATTAAGCAGTTGATAATCAGTTACATTAATTTTATGCTGAATGAGTGAATTTATGGTTTCAATGAGTGAAACCTATATTTTAGCGAGTGAGGCCTTTATTTAGGATTTATTTTATGAGGGAAACATGGCCCACATATTCATGGGTTTCATCAAACACATCCAAAACTTTAGCTTTCCAAATGTAAACGTCTTGTTTAATAGGTTCTGCGCTTCCTCTCATGTGTCCATCCCATTGATTGTAGATGTTATCGCTCTCAAAAACCAAATGGCCCCAGCGATCGTAAATCCACAGATTAAATTCTTTAATGCCAACACCTTTTGGTTGATAGGTATCATTTAAACCATCATCGTTAGGAGTAAAGACATTTGGAAAATACATTGAAAACGCAGGTTTTATTTTAAGCGTTTTAAAACTGGTGTCGCTGCAGCCATTGGAACTAATAACAACTTGAACAATCATAGGATAACTTTTACCCAAGCTTTCAAAACTGTGTTCAAAGTTTTCCTTAGTGTAAGTGCTGCCATCGTTAATAAAATATTTTGTGAGTTTAGCGTCACTGGCATTAGAGGAAACAAAAATTACCGGCTGTTCTTCATCCAGCTCTTCGGGCTGTACGTTAAAAGACGACACCGGGAGGTTAAACACGTTTACAAAGTTAGGTTGTACCACGCGGTTCACACAGCCGCTATCGCTTATGGCGGTTAAGGTAACATTGTAACTACCGCTGTTATAGCAATGTTTGGGATTGGCCGCTGTGGATAAGGAAGTGCCATCACCAAAATTCCATTGCCAGGTGGTAATCGACCCCAATGAAATGCTTGATAAATTTTTAAAGTCAACGCACAAGGTAGGGCAGCCTTCTTTGTTTTCAGAGGAGAAGGCTGGTGTGGGTCTAGCATTTACAAAAATAGAAACCGTTTTTGTGTTAATGCATTGGTATTGGCTTCTAACGCTTAGTTTTACTATACCGGGGCCAAGCACACTGAAACTGGTGTTTGGATTTGCATTTGTGTTGTCTGTAACACCATCGTTGTTAAAATCCCAGAAATACCCTGTTATTGTTCCATCGCTGGAGGTAGATACATTCGTAAGCGGGATGATTTCAGAAAAACAAATTGATTTTGGAATGATAAAGTTCGCGTTTGGCACATTGTAAACCGCAACTGTTTTTGTTTGGCTCGAGGAACATTGCTTATCGCTGAAGGCTTCGAGTTTCACAGTATACACGCCGCTGTTAGCATAGGTAATAATCGGGTCTTTTTGAATAGAGAAAGTGCCATTTCCAAAACTCCATCCGTAAGCGGTAATTGAGCCGGAAGTAATGTTGCTTAAGTTTACAAATCGACTGGTATCGCCTAAACACACGTTGTTAACATTAAAGAGCACGTTGGGTATATGGTTTACAAAAACAGGCGCAACAGTTCTTGTACTGCAACCCAGATTGGAAGTAGAGGTTAAGCTTACCGATTGCACACCTGCATTACTAAACGTGAATGCAGCAACGGGGCCTGTAGCGGTTTGTCCGCCGCCAAAATTCCAGGCATGCGCGCTGATACTGCCGTTGGGTAGAATAACTGACGTAGCAGAAAACGTGGTGGCGTTGCCCATACACACGCTATCTGCAACAAAAGAAGTAATCGGGTTTGGATTAACCGTAACGATGTTGGAGACCGTATCACGACAGCCTAGTAATGTTTGTGCCACAAGGTAAGCCGTATAGGTTCCGGCAGCAGAATAAGTAAAGGCCGGATTGGGTAAATTACTTTGGGTTTGGCTTAAGTTGTAAAAAAACCAATTCCAACCAATAACGCCGCTCGGATTTGTTGTGTTTGAAAAAGTAGTAGGGTTGCCTGCACAAACGGTATTGCTTAGAAAGCTGCTTCCGGCAAGAGGATTTATGGTTATCGTTTTTACGCTTGACAGACTGCATGTTAAACCGGGTTCAGGGAAACTAAAAGCAGTGAGGTTAACCGAGTAAACTCCCGGAGACGTAAACACATAATTTGGATTGGTTAAGGTAGAGGTTGCTCCAGCGTTTCCAAAAACCCAATTGTATGCACCAATACTATAGGTTGCAGCAATGCTGCTCGTGTTTACGAAGGCAGTAGGCGATTGATGACAAAAGCCATTGGAAGTGAAATTAGGCACAGGGCGCGGATAGACCACTACCGAAGTGGCTGATGAAGCAATACAACCATTGGAATTAGCTGACACGCCAATGCTAAACGTGCTGTGCGTGGTGTAAACGTGTGAAATCGTGGTCCCTGTGAGTGTAGAGGTAAAGGCAGGACTTCCATCACCAAACGTAAGTGTATAACCATTTATCGGGTTGTTTGTTCCTGTAACACTGATGATGGGCTGAATTTGCACTGTATTGCTGGTGCAAGCATTATTCAGCGGAAAAAATGCGATGTTCGGAAATGGATGAATGGTAAAATTGCGGGTGCTTGAATTTACGCAGCTTTGACTGGAAATAGCGGTTAAGGTAACAACAAAGGTGCCCGAGTTACTGAAGGTGTGAACAGGATTGAAGGCGACTGTAGTATTTCCGTCGGCAAAATTCCAGGTGTACGATGTGATTGAACCCGGAGCAATTGAACTTGAATTAACCGTTTGAATGGGCGAATTTACGCAGGCAGCCGCTGCATTAAACATTACGTTGGGCAATGGGTCAATAACTAAGGTGTTCACAAGCGAACTAACACACCCTTGATCAGAAAACGCCGTAAGGGTTGGTGAATAGGTGCCTGGAACGGTATAAGTGAAACTTGGGTTAACTGCGTTGGAGGTGATGCCATTACCAAAATTCCATGTAAATAAAGCAATGTTGCCTACTGAAATACTGCTTGTGTTAGCAAACTGACTTACGGTATTTAAACAACCTCCATTCACAGAAAAGGAAACATTGGCCGGAGGATATATAACCACTGTTTTTGTTGCCACGGTCATACATTCAAAATTGGTTGTTACCGAGTAATTTACAGGGTAGGTTCCGCTGGCTGAATAGGTGTGCACAATGTTCGGGCCCAGGCCTGTCGTGCCGTCACCAAAATCCCAGGCATAAGAAAGTATAGTGCCTGTTGAAAGGGAAGTGGTGCTTGTGAAATTGGTGTTCAATCCAAAACAGGGTGAACCTACAAGTGTAAAGTCAATGACAGGGTTGGCATGCACTTGTAAGGTGTTTGTAAGCGTGGCGGTACAACCCATGTCGCTGGTTGCACCTAATGAAATTGTAAAAACACCACTGCTGCTGTAGGTTACCGGAGGAGGCAACGCGAGCGTGCTGGTTAACCCGTTACCAAAATTCCAGGCATAAGCATTAATGCTGCTTGTGGCACTGGGCACCGGTGAAATAGAAGCCGATGTAACAACAGGAATTGGTTCTCCAACGCATTCGGGTATCATGGTAAAGCTCAGGAAAGGCTGTGGATGCACATCAATCGTCATACTCATCGTGTCAGCACAATTGTGATTTGTAGTGACGATAAGACTTACCGAATAACTTCCGTTGGATGGAAAATTTACTGTACCCGGATTGGCCAAAGTGGTGTTACCTGCTGCACCAAAATTCCAGTTGTTTGCCACAATAGAACTGGCGCCTATGGCAGAAACAGTGGAGTTATTTGCAAAAGTATAAGGTAGGGAACAAGCATTGGCGCGTGTATAGCTGAATATGGCATTGGGATTGGGAAAAACAACAATGGGCACCACTGTAGTTGAGGGACAGTTTAAGTTAGAGATTAAATTTAAAGTAATGGTATAAGGATTGGTGGCGCCGTAAAAATGGGTTGGATTCTGTAAAGTAGATGTATTCGCTGAGCCCGAGCCTGGGTCGCCAAAATCCCACAAATACGATGTAACACTGCCGCTAACTGCTGTGGTGGTTACCGTAAAAATGGCGTTCTCACAGGATGCCGGAACGCTGAAGTTAACAATAGGGTATGGATAAATAGTAATGTACTGAAGCACGGTGTCGCCGCAACCAAGGTTGGAAGTACCAATCAGGCTTACCGTGTAATTACCTATACCCGGAAAAACATGGGTTAGGCTATTGAGCGTGCTGGTAACACCTCCGCCCAAATTCCAGATGTGTGAAATAGAACCGGCAGAAATGGATGAATTGCTGGTAAAGGTGAAATTCGGACTACACGCATTAACGGAAGTGGTTGAAATACCCATTGTGGGCGATGGCGAGATAATGAATGTATTGCTTGTTGATGCAGGGCAATTATGATTACTGAATGCAGAAAAATTTACGGTGTATAATCCCGGTGCTGCATACACGTGTACAGGGCTAGCCTGCGTAGAAGTGTTGCCATCTCCAAAATCCCAGAAAAAACTGGCTAAACTTCCCGAGGCTATTGCAGTGGAAGTAGCGGGTGAAAAGGCAGTACCGTTGGCATCGCACAAAGGGTTAGCAGAGAAACTTATGATTGGCGGCGGAAAAATGCCCAAAGTTTGAATCAATGTAGCAGTACAACCCTGATCGCTAATGGCATTGAGGGTTATGGTAAAGGTGCCACTTGTAGTGTATGTAAAAGCCGGATTAGTGAGGTTAGAGGTTACACCATTACCCAAATTCCAGGTATAACCAGTAACGGCACCAAGCGCTAAGGTGGTTAAATTGGTAAATTGCGTAACTGTGTTAATGCAATTGGATGGAGGACTAAAGGCGATAACCGGGGTGGGAGCAATGGTCACCGGTATTATGAGTGAATCGGCACAGCCTCTGTTGGAAACAGCCCTTAGTTTCACCTGATACGTTCCCGAATTAGCGTAAGTGTGCACCTGATTCAGGGGCCCGGTGGAGGTTGTACCATCCCCAAAAAACCAACGGTAAGATACAATTGAACCTGAACTGATGTTTAGGGCACCATTAAAAGTAAATTGCCGTGAACACAAACCGGACGACACCGGTGTAAATGAAATTATAGGGCTGGGGAGCAAAGTAAGAGTGTGAACAAAGGTTGGACCAGGGCAGCCCGGTACCAACAAGGTTGTACAGGAATAGGTGCCGGGTTGAACAATGTTGATGCAGCGGTTGGGATTATTCACCACACCGGGACCATTCCAGGTGGTTAGAGAAAAGCCTGTGGGGGCACAAATATTGATGGGCACGTTGGCACAGGTTGTATCGGCTACATTGGTGTCGAAATTAGTGCAAAAACCATCTATGTATGCGTAAGCAAAGTGCCCGGTTGGACTGCAATCGTAAACGGTAAACTGAATAGTAACATTTTTACCGATGTTCGGCGTTAAATCTACGGCCACATCAGTCCATGTTTTATAACGCACCACGGAACCGTTTGCGGTTAAGGTTGAATTCACAAATCCCGGAACGCCGGCACTTGCTGCTACTGTGAACACAGTACAGGGTACCTGATTTCCGAGGGTATCCAAGATTTCACTCGTAAACCGTGGTTGCTGAGCCAAGGTGTGTCCGGGGTCATTTAAAACTACAGCATAGCGGTAAGTGAAATTAGCATTAGCCGGGGTAACAAAAAACGTTTGTGAGATGCGGTCGGCCCTTCCTCCAATAGCGGTGCTTCCTAATCTTAAGGAGTTGTTTCCTCCTCCGGGCCAAACCCTTGGAAAATTTCCATAAGGGTCTACTCCCCCGTTCATTATAGTTTGGTCTCCGTTTGCAGTAGGGCAGCAGCCCGTAACATTGGTCAATGGATTAAAACCGGTGCTTCTAACCCAACCGGCCATTGTGCCTGCTTCAAAATCAATGTTTGTGCATGGCCCCGCCGTAATTGAATTTCCTCCACCAATCTGGCGGCTATCGTGATTTATCCATACCAAACTGTCGAAATTCACATCCTCGTGTTCGTGCAGTTGCTCCTGAACATAAATGTTTTTTTGACCCTTTAGCCATTCTTCACGCTCTGATGGAGTGTAGTGGTATTTGTCGGCCAAAGCATTCCAATATGAAAAATTAAAATGCGAGGTGTCGGGAGGCAAAGTTTTCTTTTGAGCAAAATTAGCCGAAGAAGCAAACACTAAAAAAGAGACAAAAAGGAGTAATTTATTTTTCATGTTCAGCTCGCTTTGTTCTTGCCTTCAAACGGAGTATTTTTTATTTTAATGTAATTAGTGTGTAAAAAAATTGCACCCATAAATATATTAAAATAAAGTGTTAAGAATACCACGGTGTGAGCAAAAATTTTTGTATCGGTTCATTTTTGAGGGTTGTACGGACGAAAGCAAAAAAGGTAGTCATCTTTATTCGAGAATTAGACGAGCATCGAAAAATTGAAGGTTAACTGCAGAAATTTAATCCTGAAAAAATTAGCTTTTATTTTAGTCAATCAAACCGGCAGCCAGTTCACCAACTTTACTTCCTATTGCAATCCCCATTCCACCCATTCTTACAGCGGCTACTACATTTGTGCTGACCGGCCGAATAATGGGTTTTTTTTCATGGCCTACTCCCATGATGCCTGACCAGCGATGATCGATGGAGAAGGGGGTGTTGGGTAAAATTTTGGTTTTAAGCAGGTTTTCAAGTTCTTTTTGGAGTTTGGCATTTAAACCAAATTTCGCAGTTTCTTCTTTCTTAAAATCCAAATGTCGTCCGCCTCCAAAAAGCACGCGCTTTCCAATGTTTCTGAAATAATAATAACCTTGATCAAAATGAAAGGTTCCCTTTATTTTTAGCTCGGAAATTGGCCCTGTTATAACCACCTGGGCGCGGGCAGGTTTAATTTCATTTAATTTTAAAAGTTGATTTGCAAATCCATTGGTTGCTACCACACATTTTTTGGCTGAAAAAACTCCGGCAGAGGTATTGATTTCAACCTTGGTTTTTAAATCTACAATGGCGTCAGCTCTGATGTTGTATAGTAGCCGAATGTTCAGTTTTCTTGCAAAGGCCTCCAATTCAGTCATCATTTTGCCTGTGTCAAGTTGACCTTCGTATTTATTGAACACGGCACCCTTAAAACCATGCAAATAGGAGGGCGGTTCTTTAAGTTTTTTGTAACAGTTTTTTATGCCCAAGCGCTCGTAAATGGTTGTGTTTAATTCTAAAAGGTGTTCTGATACAACCTCCAGTTCTTCTTTGTTAGCCAGCAATTCAAATCCGCCATGGCTCTTGTAATTCAAGGCTTTAACTCCCAAACGGGCCTTTAGTATGTTTAATCCTTCCCAACGCATGGCCACTGTTTCCCAGACTTTTTCTCTGTTAGCGGTGTTTTTTAAATCCTCTAAAAGTTCACCTGCGCTTCCAAAACAGGCAAATCCGGCATTTTTGGTACTTGCTCCTTCAGGAAACAGCCCTCGTTCTATAACTAAAACTAAAGCGCTTTTGTTCTTTAATTTGTAAGCGATGGCTGTGCTTAAACCAACAATGCCGGCGCCTATCACAATAAGGTCTTGTGCTTGGAAAAACGACTTCAATTCCCAATAACTATAGTTAAAATCTTTGTTCATTTCTCACATTTATTGGCAATTTCATCATGGTATATTTGCGTAAATTTAATAGCTAATTCCGTACCCCGGGCGGCTTATGAGTTTTAAAAGCGTTATTTTTTCATTTCTTTTTTTTCTGATTCTAAACTTTCGTGCCCAAAGTGTGCCGCTGCGCTTTCAGGGCAATGTGTCCGACGAACGCTACGCACTGAGCGGTGTTACTTTACAGGTGGCAAAAGCAGGCAGGGTGATTAACAATATAATTACTGATGCCGGTGGACGGTATTCATTTGAATTGCCAATGGGCGCTGAATATATGGTTACGGTATCCAAAGCAGGCTATGTGAGCAAAAAATTCTCGGTGAGCACGATGGGTATTCCGGCAGAAATGAGCGGTCTCCGTTTTCCTTCAGTTGAGGCCAGTTTAACTTTATTTAAAAAAATCGAAAGCATTGATTATTCTCTTTTGGCCCAACCGGTAAACAAGTTTTATTTTGACATTGAGCGTGAAGATTTTGTGTATGATGAGAACCATCTGAAACAAATGAAAAAAGGGATTGAGTTGATAAAAGAACAGGAAAAAGCTTTATTAGATAAGGAAAAGGAGCGAAACGATCAGTATCTGGCGGCAGTAAAAGGGGGAGATAAGGCGTTTGCAAAGAAAGATTGGCAAACTGCTATAACAGCCTATGAACAAGCGTTAACAATTAAATCAGAAGAACTTTATCCAAAAGAGCAAATTGAAAAAGTAAACAAACTTCTGCTTGAGGAAAAGGCAGGTAAGGAAGCTTCAGAACTTGCGGCCAAAAACGCGGCGGAAGCCAAAGCATTGGCAGAAAAACAAGCAAAAGAAAAGGCTGAAGCAGATGCGCTTGCCAAAAAACAAGCGGAAGAATTGGCGGCTAAAAATGCGGCAGAGGCAGCAGCAGCCAAAACATTGGCCGAGAAACAGGCAAAAGAAAAGGCCGAAGCAGATGCGCTTGCCAAAAAACAAGCGGAAGTATTGGCGGCTAAAAATGCGGCAGAGGCGGCAGCAGCAAAAGCTTTGGCTGA
>JALOMJ010000112.1 GCA_025455485.1 Bacteroidia bacterium
GTATTACGCCAATGCTTTGGCCTCACACATTGCCAATTCAAAACCTAAAATAAAAGCCATTTTTGATACCTGGAAAAATGCGAGTCCTGAAAGTTTTCTTTCTAATCTTGAAAAAAATCAGGAACTCAAAAGCCTTATCGTTCAGGAGACCCCATGGCTTTTGAATGCCCAAACAGAAAGCGAAAACAAAAAACGCCTGGCCCTGTTGTTCGACCTCAACAAAATGAGTCATGAATTTCGCGGGGCCTTATCTAAACTGCAAAACATGCAAAGTGCCGGTGGCGGATGGCCATGGTTTAAAGGTTGTCCCGACGATTGGTACATTACCCAACACATTTTAATGGGTTTCGGAAAACTCAAAAAACTGGGTGTGCTGAACGTTGAGAACGAACAGCAAATAGCCAGCATGAAGGAAAGGGCGCTTAGGTTTTGTGATGAAAAACTGCTCAAGCATTATCAGGACATGAAACGCTACAACAAAAACTACGCTTCAGAAAATCATCTTGATCACATGAGCATACAATATTTGTTGATGAGAAGCCATTTTCTGGAGCATGCCCTTCCTGCAAAAAACAAAGAAGCCTTTGATTTTTACCTCAAACAAGCCAAAACCCATTGGCTGAGTACAGGACGTTACATGCAGGGCATGATTGCCTTGGCTTTGAATCGTTACAAGGAAAACGCAGTAGCTAAAGACATTATGAAGTCCCTCAAACAAAACGCACTTGAATCAGAAGAAATGGGCATGTATTGGAAAGAGAATTACGGCTACTACTGGTACCAGGCGCCCATTGAAATGCAGGCCATGATGATTGAAGCCTTTGATGAAATTCTCAATGATGCCTATTCAGTAGATGCCCTTAAAACCTGGCTCATTAAAAGCAAACAAACCCAGCATTGGAAAACCACACGCGCTACTACGGAAGCGGTGTATGCGCTTTTGTTGAGGGGTGCCGACTGGCTGGCCACGGAGCCCAATGTGGAAATTAAATTAGGAAATACACTACTTGATCCAAAAAACGATCCCGAACTTAAGACAGAGGCCGGAACCGGGTATTTCAAGAAAACCTTTTATGGCAGCGATATTAAACCTGAAATGGCCAACATCAGCGTAAAGAAAAAAGACGAAGGGGTAAGTTGGGGCGCTGTATATTGGCAGTATTTCGAGCACCTGGATAACATTAGCCCACATGAAACCCCGCTCCAACTCAGTAAAAAACTTTTCCTTCAGCAAAACAGCAAAAGCGGTCCTGTAATTGTGCCCATCACTGCCGCTACTGGATTAAAAATAGGTGACAAAATCACGGTGAGAATTGAGTTGAGGGTGGATAGAGATATGGAATATGTTCATTTAAAAGACATGAGGGCCTCGGGATTAGAACCCCTGAATGTGTTAAGCACCTATAAATACCAGGATGGTTTGGGTTATTATGAAAGTACAGGCGACGCTGCCACTCACTTTTTTATCTCCTGGTTAGCCAAGGGCACCTATGTTTTTGAATATCCGGTAGTGGTAAGCCATTCCGGTAATTTCAGCAATGGCATCAGCAGTATACAATGCATGTATGCGCCTGAGTTTACCAGCCACAGCGAAGGCATAAGAATCAAAATTATAGAGTAATGTACGAATTGAGAAACAAAACTATTTTTATGACCGGTGCCAGCTCGGGTTTAGGGCTGGAGGCAGCCGTGGCGGCTCTGGAACAAGGGGCACATGTTTATGCCCTGATACGCGACCCGGAAAGCGCTAAACTACTCACTCAAAGGCATAAGCAGCTTCAGGGACAATGGATAGGCCGGCTCGAATTTGTAGAAGGGGATTTAAATTCCTTTGATGCCTTGAGGCGGGCTTGCGAACCACTAATTGCAAAAAAGCTCATGTTTCATCAATTGGTGTTTAACGCAGGCATTATGAACTTTGAACATAAATCCAGTATAGACGGTATTGAGCAAACCCTTCAGGTGAATTTACTTTCTACTGTGTATTTGCTTTCTCTTCTTCACCAACACATAGTTCCTGAGCAGGAAAGCCGAGTTATATTTACCGGCTCGGCCTTGCACAGGGGCAACATTCAGTTTCATGATCTGCAATTCAAAACACGATTTAGTTCTTACAAAAGCTACAGTCAATCCAAACTGGGGGTAATTCTCTTGTGTCGCTTTTTATCCACTCACCAGCACCTTAAGCCAATACAATTTTACGTTCAACATCCCGGAATGGTTCGCACTAATTTGGGAAGAAGCGCAGGCTGGTTATCTAAATTCATCTTTCTCATGATGGGGAAAACTCCTTACAAAGGTTCAGAAACGCTTCGTTTCCTCATGAAGGAGAGTACTTTGAACCTTAAATCCGGTGGTTACTACCGCAACTGCACCTTATCTCAAAGCAGTAAAGAAAGTTATGACATGGACCTTGCAAAAGAACTTTTTCAGAAACATGTGCCCGAGTTGCATCCCTTGTTAAAACACAACATTCTCAACGATTTCCATTGAAGTAAATTCACTTGGAGTGAAAGCTTCCTTTCTATACATTTACAGGAAGAACACATGGAGGAATACAAAACATTAATCGAAAACAGATTCGCATATTTTGGCTCAAAATTGCTGGCTAAGGTAATTGAAACCTCTCTTGTGAAAACGTTTCCGCCTTCAACAGAACTTGTAAAAGAGGGACAATACATTAAATACGTGCCGATTGTACTGAAGGGTTTGTTAAAAGTGTTTACAAGAATTGAGGACAAAGAACTTTTGTTGTATTACATCCAGCCTGAACAAAGCTGCATCATGTCTTTTTCTTCTTCCTTTCACCACGAACCCAGTAAAATTGTGGCCTTAACTGAAGAAACCAGTACCGTGCTCTTGATGCCCTCGGAGCAGGTTGCCGGCTGGGTAAGTGAATATCCTGCCATGAACACCCTCTTTTACAAACAATACGATTTGCGTTATTCCGAACTCATCGATACCATCAACCATTTGCTCTACCACCGTTTAGACAAACGAATTATGGACTATTTGCTTGAAAAGATGAAGTTAAATAAACATCCATCGGTAAAAGTTTCACACAAGGAAATTGCCAAAGATTTGGGTACCGCCAGAGAAGTGGTGAGCCGGCTCATCAAAAAACTCGAAAAACAGGGTCAATTAATTCAACATCCGGACCACATAGAAATTATTAAGACCTTGTGACTTATGTCACCACATTTTTGAAAACCAGCCTTTACATTTGTACCGTATGAAAACGATGCACCCAGTACTCAAATTCGCGCTAATGTGCGGTTTATGCGTGGCCATCATCACCGTAATTGTTTATATTGTTCAGTATTTTAACCAATAAACCAATAAAAAAATGAAAAAAAACATGGGCACCGCCGACCGAATTATCCGATTGTTAATCGCGGCAATTATTGCACTTATTTATTACAGTGGAATCGTAACAGGAACCCTGGGAATTGTTCTGCTAATTCTTGCTTTGGTATTTGTTGCCACCAGCTTCATTTCGTTTTGCCCCTTGTATGCCATGTTCGGCATTTCGACCTGCCCTGTAAAAAAGCAGGATTAATTTTCGTTCACCGTATACCGGACCACGCACTTCTTAAAAAAGTTACTGGTCCGGTATTCACTAATTTATTAGGCCTTGTCTATTAAACGATTGCACATACTTCTCTTGGCCTCTTTCACGCTATTAGCTGCCTTTCCGCTTATGTCACAAACCTTGCAAACCGTACCCTTTGTGGATTTGAATAAATACTCCGGAAAGTGGTATGAAATTGCTTCTTTTCCACAGCGTTTTCAGAAAGGCTGCACCTGCACAACGGCTGAATATACCATTAGCGATAAGGGTGATGTAATCGTGGAAAACAAATGCAGGAAAGACAGTACAACAGGAAAAACAACATCAATTAAGGGCAAAGCATTTGTTCAAAAACACTCAGGCAACGCAAAACTTAAAGTTCAATTTTTTTGGCCGTTTCGGGGCGATTACTGGATCATTGATTTGGCCCCTGATTACCGATACGCCGTTGTAAGCGCCCCAAACAAAAACTATTTGTGGATACTTTGCAGAAAGTCACACATGCCGGAAGAAGATTACAATAGCATTATAAAAACCCTTCAAGAAAAGGGCTTTAACACTAACAAACTTCTCAAAACAATTCATTCCGATTAATTCCTTAAATCTTTCATTTATAACAGGTATCTCCTAAATTTACATTGGCTAGCAGAAGACTAATTCTTCAAGGCCTTAAATATACCCACCATGAAAATAGCGATTTTAGGAACCGGAAACGTTGGCCACACCATTGGCTCCAAACTTATCGTTCTTGGTCATCAGGTTATGATGGGCTCAAGAACTTCCAAAAATGAAAAAGCCCTGGCCTTTGCGGCAGAGCACCCTAATGAAGCCTCAGCAGGTAATTTTGCTGATGCAGCAGCCTTTGGTGAAATTATTTTTAACTGCACCTCAGGCGCAGGCTCGCTTGAAGCTTTAAAATTAGCGGGCGCACAGCACCTGAAAGCCAAAATACTCATTGACCTTTCTAACCCACTCGATTTTTCAAATGGCAATCCCCCTTCCCTTTCCATTGTGAACACCAATTCACTCGGTGAAGAAATTCAAAAACAGTTTCCTGAAACAAACGTTGTAAAAACCCTCAACACCATGTGGTGTGGTTTAATGGTAAATCCCGGTTTAATTGCCGGTGGCGACCATCACGTGTTTGTATGTGGTAACGATAACACGGCAAAAAGTAAAGTAAAAGACTTACTCAAAAGCTTTGGCTGGATGGAGAAAAACATACTCGATTTGGGTGATATCTCCGCGGCCAGAGGAACTGAAATGTATTTGCCACTTTGGTTAAGAATCTGGGGAGCCACTAAAAATGGTGCCTTTAACCTCAAATTAGTGAGTTAAGTTGTTTTTTGGCGAATTTTATTGCGTTTTGAACGCAATTAAAATAACTGTACCTTCAATCTTGCAACTTATTTTGCCGCTTTTTTTGAAAGAGAACACCTAGCGGTGCATTTTAAACTTAATACACAGTTTATGCAATCATTGGAAATTATTCGCTCTAACTTAAAAAAAAGAGAAGCCTGTATTGCGCGTCTTTTAAAAACAAAAAAAGGACAAGATGAACCCGAAAATTTTCATCAACTGCGCCTAGAAATAAAAAAAACCAGAGCCGCCCTGTCTCTGCTATCAAAATGCAGTAGAAGCATTGATTTCAAGACAAAAATGGCACCTTACCTCAACCTCTTTAAACAAGCCGGTAAAATACGAGAATTACAATTGCACAAATTATATCTAGACAAACACAGTAAACCCGAAGATATGCCGGTTTACAGTAAAACCCTCGAAAAACAAACCGCTGAAGAAATTAAACAGTTCTGTAATTTAAAAAATCACAAAGAAACTAAACCCCTGAGTCTGCATTCGGATACCATGCGTTTGTCACCTTTAAACGTAAACGAACACATTTTGGAAAGCACTCTGGAAAAAGAACAGGACACCATTTTGAAACTGTTGGAAAAAGAAAAATTAAAGGTGCCACAGGTGCATGATTTGCGTAAACGCATTAAAAGCTTCCTTTTTCTAAGCACTCTGCTTCCCATAAAAAAGAAAAAATTAAAACACCTGAATGAATTTCAGGAGTTGTTAGGCAAATGGCACGATTACGAGGTGTTCGGAGAAGAATTACAAAAAGCAGACAAACTTGAAAATGTTCCTCCGGAAGAAAAAAAGAAAATCCGTAAACTCAAACCCAAGGTGGTTCAAAAACGCCAAACCTTGTTTAAAAAAATCGACAAGTCGCGTTTCTCTCTCATCAAAAACTGAGACCCATGTGTTATGATGTCACCTCCGGACTTAAAGCACTGATAAAATATGCCAAACACCGACATGATCATCCGGACTACCTGAGTTCCTTAGAAAAAAAATTAGAAGATTGGATTCGGCAGATCGAACCTCATCATCATGCTTCAGGTTTTAGCCATCCCCGTTTAATGGTGTTTACCAACCTGCGCCCTTACGAGCCTCAGTCTTTTTACTGGGGTCTGATTCCCGCCTGGGTAAAGGACGAAGCATCGGCAAAAAAAATCATTACTCAAACGCTCAATGCCCGATCAGAAAGCATATTCGAAAAACCGGCCTTTCGAGCCTCCGCTAAATCCAAACGATGCCTTGTTTATGTAGATGCTTTTTTTGAACACCACCATTTTAAAGGAAAAACTTATCCCTTTCAAATCAGCGCAATGGATGATTCTCCTCTGGCTCTTGCTGGTTTATGGGAAGAATGGGTAAACAAATCCACCGGTGAAATTCTGCCCACCTTTAGTATTGTTACCTGTAAAGCCAATGCCGTGATGAGCAAGATTCACAACAATCCCAAATTGCCCGAGGCCCGCATGCCGGTAATATTGCCAAAAGACAAACAAAACGATTGGCTCGCCTCTTGTGAAAATGATGATGATATAAAAAAACTTATCAATCTCTGTGTTCCGTATTCTGACGAATTACTGAAATACCATACTGTTGGGCCTTTGCGAGGAAAAAAATATGCAGGTGATACGGCACAAAGCGAGAAAACAGTGCATTATCCTGAGTTGAGCGGGGAATTCCCTTATTTAAAAGTGTAGAAAATTTTAAAATCAGACCCATATCGTATAAATAGTTGTATTTTGTCACTTACAAAAAAGGTTAAACTAATTAAACGGTAATCTCACCGTATCCACTTTTTTCAACATTTGCTCAAACTTTCATTCATTGAGAAAACTTGTACTGATAACGTTGGCCATTTTTCTTTGTGCAGGTTCCAGAGCTCAGTTCATTACTTTTAAAGGTAATATGCGCGATACCAGCGACAACCACAGTCTGCCAAATGCCTTAATGATGGCCATTAAATTCAAAGACTCCACGCTTGTGGGCTTCAGCAGATCAGATAAAAATGGCCGGTTTCAAGCCATTCGCGTTCCATTAGACACGTATATTGTTATTCTCTCACATCCTGCATTCAGCGATAAAACCTATTTGTTAGTTCCTGATGTCAAAGATACTGTGTATACCTTCAAGAACGTGTTGCTCCCTCCAAAGTCGGTTGAATTAAAAGAGGTTGAAATTTTTGCATACCGCGAAAAAAGCTATTACAAAGGCGATACACTGGTGTTTACCGCTGATTCTTTTAAAACAGTGGCCAATGCCACAGTTGAGGACCTATTAAAAAA
>JALOMJ010000232.1 GCA_025455485.1 Bacteroidia bacterium
GTTTGCCGACCTCAGTTCGGGCATTATGGCACCGGCCGGCGAAGCATTTCGTGAATCCATTTCGCAAAATCCCGGCCTCGAACTTTACAATGCCGATCAGTCGCATCCTTCCCTTGAAGGCTCTTATCTTTCAGCCTGCGTGTTTTATGAAACCTTATTTCAAAAATCAGTTGTAAGCAATACGTTTATCAGTTCAGTGAATTCCAACACGGCCACTTTTCTTCAAACCATAGCCCATGAGGTTGTGCGCGACAGTTTGGCCATTTGGAACCTTGGCATTCACTTGCCCTGGGCCGATTTTACCTACACCAACACGGGTACCTCCACTTTTCAGTTTCAATCTAACTCAGGCAATTTAAACCTGCTGTGGTATTTTGGGGACGGCAGTTTTAGTTCAGGCGCCATGCCTTCTCACAGCTATTCTGTTTCAGGAAATTATACGGTGAGCCATGTGGTGCAGGATGCTTGTTTAAAAGATTCTGTTTCTAAAATTATTACCGCAGTAATCCCTGTAGGCTGGCCTGAAACACAAGCTGAAGTAAACGTATTACTTTATCCAAACCCGGCGAACGAGCAGGTATTTTTTGGCAACATAGAAAAACTAAAGGTGAAGGTATTCAACTGCACGGGCCAATTGATAAAGGAAACAGTGGTAGATACTTCGCTGCCCATCACCGATTTAGAGGATGGATTGTATCTTTTCCAAATTGACCATAAGGGCCAAATTCTGCACAGGCAGGTTATGGTAAACAGACACTAAACTCAAATCAGTAAATTAGCGCTTCAAAAAAGAGGCATGACTTTGTTTCGGTTCTATGTATGCGGTGTTTTGTTATTTGTATTTACCGGGTTTTCAGCTCAGGAAGTGCTAAACAAAACCTTGTTGAGGGCCGACAAACATTATATTCGTAAAGAGTACCCTTTGGCGGTAGTGGATTATGTAAAGTATTTAGAATCTTTTCCACGAGATTATTATGCCTCACGGCAAACCGCACGTTGCTATGATAAACTAAACGACCCCTACAATGCCATTGACTACTGGCCATTGGTGGTTGAAAGCAGTGAAGCCACCGAAGAGGATTACCTCGATTTTGCAAAGTGTTTGCTGGCCAACAACCGGGGTCCTGAAGCCAAACGCATCTTTTCGTTTTTGAGTAAAAGTAAAAACCCAACGGTTTCGGCCTGGGGAAAAACCTATCTTCAGCCGTCTTTTGCTATTGAGGACACCGCTTTGGTGAAACTATTCGAGCTTGTTAATGTAAACTCGTCACAATCTGAAAGCTGTCCTGTTTTTTTTAGGGATAAACTCTTTTTTATTTTAAATACCTTGCCGGGAGCAACAGATTACAAGGCTCAGAACGCCTTAGCGAGCCAATCTTTAAAAGTGTGTATTCCAAAAGACAGTCTGCAATTTGTATCATCCTTGCTTTTTGATAAACTACAAGCTTTGAATCTGAGAGGGCAAGTGAGTTTTTCAAAAGATGGCAAAAGCATGTTTTTTACAAGGGTGTTATCCAATAAGGAGATGGGCCTTAAAAGCAAAACCCCATTTTTTAAACACCAGCTTTTTGTATTGAACCTTGCAAGCCTTAATACACCATTCCCGGAAATTTCAGAGTTCGAGCACAATCTGCACGACTACAACACCCTGCACCCCTGCATTAGCGGGGATGGTAAACGTTTGTATTTTTCGAGCGACCGCAAGGGCTCGGTTGGCGGAATGGATATTTTTGTGTGCACAAAAACCGGTTTGGGTTGGTCGGTTCCTGTGAATCTTGGTCTTCATGTGAATACCAATGGCAACGAAGTTTTTCCTCACGTGGCCGGCGATTCCTTGCTCTATTTTTCAAGCGACCAAAGGCCGGGCTTGGGTGGTTTGGATGTTTTTGTGGCCGGCTTATCGGGCGATGGAAAAATGGTTGAAGTACCGGCTAAAAATTGTGGAGCTCCCTTTAACAGCAGGTTTGATGATTTTGGGGTGTATGTTTTAAAAGGCGGCAAAAAGGGGTACTTGAGCAGCAAACGAAAAAATAATACGGATGAGGATTTGTATTATTTTATTTCGAGGGAGTAAAGCTGATAGTGGTTAGGGAACACCTGTTAAATAAAAAAAATCATGACTATAAAGAGCCAAAACAAAAATGCGGCGATGCTTAAGCCAATACCTGCTTTTGCGCTGAGTTCATTGCTATAACGCCCCGGAAATTTTTTGAAATCATTCAAAGCAAGCAATCCAAACACAATGCCAATAAAACTTCCCAAGAAAATTAAAGGATAGATTCCAAGTATGTTTTCGTTGCCTTTGGGTTTTGAAGCTTCGTAGGGTTTATTTTTTGGAAGTGGGGGTGGGGTTGGTTCGTTGAACAGCTCTATTTTCCCGTTTTTGTAATGAATGGCTTCAATCCTGAATTTTTCCACTAAATAATCCGGACCATCAGAAAAATCACAGAGTTTGTAACGTATATCTTTTGGGTTAATTTCTTTTACCATAACCTCAAGTACAGAACCATCCTTCAAAAAAAGACTGTCGCAAGGCTCACCGTCAAGATGATTCCTTCCT
>JALOMJ010000035.1 GCA_025455485.1 Bacteroidia bacterium
AATTGCCTTCAAATCATTACACCCAAAGAAAGAAGAGGCTGTCAGTTATCCATAGTGGCCAATGGTTATGGAAAAGCTCTGTATCAAAGTTTAATTGAACATGGCGTGATACCCGATTGGCGCGAACCCAACGTGATTCGTTGTGCGGCCATTCCTTTGTACACCTCCTTTGAAGACCTTTACTGTTTCGGGCAAATACTCAGGAAACTGCTTTAGTTGGCCCTGCGAAGAGGATTCGCCAGATTTTTGCAGGCGCTCAAATCCATCTTTACACTGCCAATTAAAATTTTGGCTTCCACACGCAAGGGAATATGGTTGTTGTCGTCGCTAATCCAAACGCTCAGGTCTTCATCCTGCTTAAACACCCTTCCCTTTTGCACCAGTGGGCGGAACAACAAACTGTGTACTTTTCCAAGATCAGTTTTGATGACTTCGCGACGAATGAATTTTATTTTCAGGGGCCAGAGTTCCTTGTCCATAAAACAGGTTAAACTAAACACATCGCCTTCTTTGGCTTTGCCCAAATCGAGGTTTCTGGCTGCGTAAAACGCGCTCACCATGTCCTGAACGCCAGGAGGCACATCCATTTTTTGGTTATTGCCCACGTTCACCTTATTGCTAAAATGGTCGAAAACATAATCCTGGCTGAATTTAAAGCCACCTTCGTCCACCCGGCGAACAAAGTACCAGGGCAGCAGGGCATCTTTGTCAAGATAGGTTTCGTAACGGTCGCGCACTTTAAAAAACCAATCAGTGGTTCCTGTGGTGTAACCATTCCCTACAATGTGGTACACTTTTCTATCTCCAAAGGTTTTTAAATCCGGTTTTACTTCCAGCACCGCCTCTCCTGCATCCAGCAGGCCGTAATGCATGCGGTAGGTTAACACTTCTCCTGCTTTAAAAGCAATGTTGTTTTTTAGGGGAAGGGGTTCTTCCACATGCGAGGTCAAAAGGGCTTCGGTTTCAATCAGAGCGTAATGGGGTAATACAAAAGACAGCAGTGGAACCAGCAACAAAACCGGAACAAGGAATTTAAGTTGGAAAAATTTCATGGATGCCATACCTTCTCTACGCAAATAACGTACCGAAAGGGGAAATCGTATGCACCTAAAGTTTGTTAAACTGCAGGTTAAGCTCTTTGCGCTTTGCTCTTAACTCCTGATAAAGCTTGCGATTTTTGATTACGCGGAAAATGCCCAGGGTTTTGAAGGCAAAAGGAATGTAATGCAGGTTAAACTTGGCGCTAAGCATGGCCAGGGCCACCAGGGAAAGAGCCCACCAAAGCGAATCGCCAAAGGACCAGGCCAGGAGAAAAAACATAATATAATACAGGGTAAAAAGGATGACAGCCACCACAGTAATGAAAGAGGCAAAAAACTCCCGGTGTTTCACAATTTTTCGGGTGATGGAAAAACTCAAAGTGTGCGGTAGAATATTGCATAGGAAGCCGAATACAAATACCGGCGAACCTAAAATTAATAGGAAAAGCCTGAGCAACAACATGGGGTAATTGAGCAGATACCTCTTGTTGTCACGCATCAGCCAGTCGCGAAGTTGATGTTTTTGAAGCTGATGAAAGTATTGGTTACAGCCTTCGCGATAAGTTTCCAGCGCGGCAGGATGTTCTGAAGCGGCGCGGTTGATTTTGGCGGTGATTTCCTGAAGCACTTCCAGATCTTTGGAGAGGTCGTTCACATTCAACTGACGCGCTTCCATCATTTCCCTTTTGTTCAGTTCCTCGGCTTGTAACACCAGGGTGTCGTTTTCGGGTTGTTCGATATGTGTGATCAGGGCCCGGAGTTTAGGCTCCAGCATCTCAAGAAAGGCTTTTTGCGTTTTGGCCGATTGTTTATCCTTGTCCTTCAGAAATTCTTTTACTGAAATGGGTTCACCTACATTGTAAAACAAATCGCTGCGAAACTTATCGGGTTGACTGTAATTCACACCAACGGGGATAACCAATAAATCTTTCTCCCCTAAACTCTCCAAGGCTCCAAACACCATGCGCGATACGCCTTTTTTGATGGGTCTCAGGCGACGTTCCATAATACAAAGTCCTTCGGCGAAAACAATTACTTTGAGGTTGTTTTTCAAGTGTTGGTTCACGCGTTGGTAGGTGGCGTCATTTTTCAAAAGCCCTTCTTTTCCGCCTTCAGAAATCCGGTAGATGGGGATGATGCCAATCTTATCCAAAATCCAGCTCATAAAGCCGGGCTTAAACACATCGCCTCTGGCCAGGTACCAAAAGCGGGTAGGGTACATGATAAATCCCAGTCCCACCGGATCGGCAAATGCGTTGGGATGATTGATGGCGATAATAGCCGGTGCCTTTTGTTTTAACCAATGCGCATTGCGAATTTGCAGACGCTTATAGAACACCGGAAAAATAAACGAAATCCAAGTGGCGAGGAAGGAATAGACCATATCAAATTTCTGCTAAAATAGCTTTTTTTCCGGCAGTGTTTTTTAACAGATTGTTAGTAACATTTGGGTCTGTTTTTTAACCTCCGGCCGAGATATTTTACGTACATTTAAAGGATAAATAGAAATTATAGGAGAACGCAATTTATGTCAGAAATTTCAGCAGAAAGAAAGAATTACGGTGCAGACAATATCCAGGTATTAGAAGGGCTGGAAGCAGTGAGAAAACGTCCCGCCATGTACATTGGCGATATTGGTTTTAAAGGTTTACACCATTTGGTGTATGAGGTGGTGGACAATTCCATTGACGAAGCCATGGGGGGGTACTGTAAAAACATTACGGTAACCATTCTTGAAAACAATTCCATTCGTGTAAAAGACGATGGTAGGGGTATACCTACCGACATTCATCCCAAGTTAGGTGTGAGTGCGCTTGAAGTGGTAATGACTGTGTTACACGCGGGTGGTAAATTTGACAAAGACACCTACAAGGTGTCCGGGGGATTGCATGGGGTGGGTGTAAGTTGTGTGAACGCATTGTCTTCGCACATGCGAACCGAAGTTCACCGCGATGGCAGAATTGTAGAACAGGAGTTCAGCTGCGGAAAACCGTTGTACCCGGCGCGTGAGATTGGCAAAAGTGAATACCGCGGCACCATTCAAACATTCAGTCCCGACCTGAGCATTTTTATCACCGGAGAATACAATTATTCCACCCTGGCCAACCGCATGCGAGAACTGGCCTTTCTGAACAAACGCATTCGTATTGTGCTTGAAGACGAACGGAATAAGGATGAAAACGGGCAAGCATACACCGAAGTGTTTTACAGCGAAGGCGGATTAAAGGAATTTGTAGAGTACCTCGACGATGGCAAAGAGCGCATTATTGAAGAGGCCATTTACATTGAAAATGATAAAGGCAGCATTCCCGTTGAAGTGGCCATGCTATACAACAACGCTTACAGTGAGTGCATTCAAAGCTATGTGAACAACATTAATACGCACGAAGGCGGCACGCATTTATCCGGATTCAGAAGAGGACTTACGCGCACATTAAAAAACTATGCCGATAAAACCGGACTGCTTTCAAAAGTAAAATTTGAAATCAGCGGCGATGATTTCAGAGAGGGGCTTACTGCCGTGATTTCGGTTAAGGTGCAAGAACCACAATTTGAAGGGCAAACAAAAACAAAGTTAGGCAACAACGAGGCCATAGGGGCCGTTGATCAGGCTGTAAGCGAGGCCTTGGATAATTACCTGGAAGAACATCCGAAACAGGCAAGAGCAATTATTGACAAAGTGATATTAGCCGCCACCGCCCGGCATGCTGCCCGCAAAGCCAGAGAGCTTGTGCAACGCAAAAGTGTGATGAGCGGTTCCGGTCTTCCGGGTAAACTGGCCGATTGTGCCAGCGGCGACCCACATGCCTGCGAATTATTTTTGGTAGAGGGCGATTCTGCCGGAGGTACTGCAAAGCAAGGTCGAAACAGAGATTATCAGGCCATTCTTCCCTTGAGGGGAAAGATTTTGAATGTTGAAAAGGCATTGGAGTACAAAATTTACGATAACGAAGAAATCAAAAATATTTTCACTGCACTGGGTGTCTTCCGTGGTACCAAAGAAGATGACAGAGCGTTGAATCTGGAAAAACTGCGTTACCATAAGATTGTGATTATGTGCGATGCCGACGTTGACGGTTCACACATCACCACGCTTATTCTTACTTTCTTTTTCCGTCACATGCGTGAGTTGATTGAAAAGGGGCACGTGTACATTGCCTCACCTCCTTTGTATTTGGTTAAAAAAGGAAAAGACCAGGTGTATTGTTGGAACGAACAGGAGCGTGATGAGCAAATTAAATTACTGGGAGGGGATAAAACCGACAGTGTAAACGTTCAGCGCTACAAAGGTTTAGGTGAAATGAATGCTATTCAGCTTTGGGAAACTACCTTAAATCCCGAAACAAGAACACTGCGTCAGGTCAACATAGACAGCGCAGCGGAGGCCGACCGGGTGTTTAGCATGCTGATGGGCGATGAGGTGCCTCCCCGCAGGGATTTTATAGAGAAAAACGCAAAATACGCTAAAATCGACGTGTAATTGCCTGATATGCGATCAGAAGCTTTGAGTCCGGATGAGTATTTTGACATGCTGCCTGAAGAGAGGAAAAGCGCCATGCTAGAGCTCAGAAAGGAAATCAAGAAACGCATTCCGAAAGGATTTACTGAAATTATGGCCTACGGTATGCCGGGATATGTTGTGCCTCACGGCTTATATCCATCCGGTTACCATTGCAATCCTAAACAAGCATTGCCATTCATGGGTATTGCATCACAAAAGAATTTCATTGCAGTGTATCACATGGGTTTATATGCCGATGAGCAACTTTTGAATTGGTTTGTGAGTGAATTTCAGAAAACCACAAAGCGTAAACCCGACATGGGAAAGAGCTGCCTGAGATTTAAAAAGCCCGATCAGATTCCTTTGAAACTCATTGGTGAACTGGCTTCGAAAATGAGTGTAAAAGAGTGGGTGAGCCTCTACGAAAAAAAACTCAAACGTTAAACCAGTACCTATTGTATTCTCCCATTCAGGACATAAGGGGTAAGGTTATTTTTTTAACACCCCTCGATTGGGGATTGGGTCACGCCTCACGCTGTGTTCCAATTATCGAAACCTTAAGTGCGCAAAACACAGTAGTTTTGGGGCTTAGCGATACACTGTGCGGGTATTACGAGTCTCATTTTCCACACATTCAAAAAATCAAATGGCCATCCTATGGCATTCGTTACTCTAAACGTTTGCCGCTCTTCATTACATTGCTGCTGCAATTTCCTAAAGCACTTTGTGTTGCAAAAAAAGAACATGCACTGCTGAAAGAGGTGATACGGCAATATCAGGTGAATATTGTCATCAGCGATTCGCGGTTTGGATGTTATTCGAAAATTATTCCATCAGTTCTTATTACGCATCAGTTACATATAAAAGTGCCTGTGTTTTCTTTCCTGGCCAATACGGTAAACCGTTTTTTTGTAAATCGTTTTAGCGAAGTTTGGGTGCCAGATTACAAACAACTAAACCTAAGGTTAGCAGGACAATTGGCCGATGCTTCCAATTTAAATATACCAGTAAAGTATGTTGGTCCACAAAGTGCATTACAAAAATTTGCAAATGCCCCTTCCGAAAAAAAACACTTGGTATTGATCTTGCTGTCAGGGGTAGAGCCGCAAAGGTCGCTCCTGGAGCAAAAGCTTTTGAAAGCAATGAAGAATTCTGAAAAAAATGTGGTGTTGGTGAGGGGCAGTGAAAAACCATTGGCGAATTTGCCAAAGGGCGTTGTAGTGTATAATTATTCTTACGCAGAAGATTTGGCCACTTTGATTTCACAAGCTGAACATGTGGTGTGCAGAAGTGGTTACAGTACCCTAATGGATTTGCATGTGCTACAAAAAACGAACATTACACTGATACCAACCCCTGGCCAAAGTGAACAAATGTATTTGGCCAAGCATTGGCAAAAGCACTTTGGAGCAAAACTTTGTTTGCAGAAAGATGCTGAAGAACTAAAGGTTTAAAATTCATTTACACCCTGAACCGTGGTGTATTTCATGGTGTATTTGATACCGGGATTCATGTATTTGTAGGCGCTGTGACTCATCAAAGCGGCTTCGTGAAAACCGCATAAGATCAACTTCAGTTTATTTTTGTAAGTATTGATGTCGCCAATGGCATAAATGCCCGGTATGTTTGTGCTGTAATCTTCGGTGTTCACCTCGATAGCATTTTTGTCGAGGTTAAGTCCCCAATTTTCTATTGGTCCCAGTTTCGGACTTAAGCCAAATAGCGGAATCAGGTAATCGGTTTTTATTGTTGTTTTTTCCTGAGTTTTGGCATGAACCAGCACCACGTCTTCCAGTTTATTTTCGCCGTTTACAGAAAGGATGTTGGTGTTGAGCAAAAGTTTTATTTTGCCTTGTTCGGAGAGCTTCATCACTTTGTTTACACTGTCGGGTGCCCCTCTGAACGATTCGCTCCTGTGCACGAGGTAAAGTTCACTGCAAACATCACTCAGATAAATGGCCCAATCGAGCGCACTATCGCCTCCGCCGGCAATTACCATTTTTTGGTTGCGGTATTTTTCAGGTTCGAGGATCATGTAGTTAACCCCTTTACCGTTTTCAAATTTTTCCAAACCGGCCACTTCCGGTTTTCTTGGTTCAAAACAACCGAGGCCTCCGGCAATAACCACCACTTTGGATTGAATTTGCTTTCCCATGTTGGTGGTGGCCATAAAATCGCGTTCGCCTCTTTTTTCAAGGTGCTCAATGCGCTCACCTAGGGTAAATTCGGGTTTAAAAGGTTCGGCCTGTTTAAGCAAATTATCCACCAATTCCTGCGCCAGCACCGAGGGGTAACCTGGAATATCGTAAATGGGCTTTTTTGGGTAGATTTCGGATAATTGTCCGCCAATTTGGGGCAAATAATCCACCAAATGGCAGCGCATTTTGAGTAAGCCGGCCTCGAAAATGGCGAATAAACCAACAGGCCCGGCCCCTATAATCAATATATCCGTTTGAAGCATTGAAAAATTTTTGGCAAATGTAGAACATTTTTGGCAGTGCTATTGTTCAGAATCTTGTGAAACTTATTGAAAAAAGCCTATCTTTATGCAATTAAAAAACGAAAGAACAATGAAAAAACAATTACTAACACTTTTTGCTGCCATTACGCTTAGTGCTGCAGTGGCGCAACAAAATCCCAGTCCAAGTTGGTCAATCACACAAAACGCAGCCTTTACCAATACCTCAGTTGGAATCCGTTTTATGGATGCTGTTGATCAAAACGTGATGTGGGTAATAGGGTATGATGGATTTGCACCTAGCCGCAATTACAACTGGTTTTCAAGAACCATTAACGGTGGAACCACCTTTACTGCGGGCAACATCCTTCCTGACACAAACACATATGTACTTGCGAACCTGGAAGGGGTTGATGCAAACACTGCTTGGGTAGCCTGCTATACCAAATCCATTCAATCCCAAGGCACCGTGATAAGAACTACCAACGGTGGGGCAACTTGGTCAAACATGAACAATGGCAGCATGTTCACTAATGCTTCTTCTTTCTGTAATTTTGTTGTTTTCCTGACGCCATCGGTAGGTATAGTGCAGGGCGACCCAATCAATGGGGAATACGAACTATGGAGAACCACAAATGGCGGTTTAACCTGGTCACTAACTCCCGGCGCTAACATTCCTAACCCATTAAACGCTAATGAATATGGCATTGTGAATGTATACGCCAAACACGGTAACTCCAACATCTGGTGGGGCACCAACACCGGTCGTATGTATTATACCAACGACGCCGGTCTTACCTGGAATGTATCCAATGTTTTACCTGCTCCGGCAGCTAACGCTTTCGTTTTGGAATTAGCATTTACCTCACCGTTGAATGGTGTGTGTTATTTGAACAACAACGGAGCTTTTGAAATGTACAATACTGTAAACGGTGGAGCTACCTGGAGCCAAATATTGCCTACTCCGGCCAACGTGGGTATCAATGATATTTGCGCAGTACCGGGCAGTAATTCCTATGTATCAGTAGGTGCAGGGGCAGGAAACCAGATTATTTCTGTTTCCAATAACAATGGTGCAAGCTGGACTGATTATGGCAGCACAGGCATTCAGTACCTTACAGTAGATTTTGCCAATCAGACAACCGGTTGGTCAGGTTCTTTCAGTGATAATGTGGTGCCTTCTATTGGAGGTATCTGGAAATACAGCGGTACGGCCTTTACCGGCACCCTTGTTCCTACATCTAACTTTTCAATTCCTTCCGATTTGTGTTTAACCGGAGCAACTGCTACAATTCAACCAAGCAATAGTTCAACCGGTTCTACTCCTATTTCCTATTTGTGGGGTGCAAGCCCTGCCGGCGTTGTGTTCTCAAGCTTAACTGCTACAGTACCGGTAATTACGTTTTCGGCCAATGGCACATACACCATTAGCTTAACTGCAACCAACGCCAACGGAACCAATACATCCATTCAGGTTATTAATGTGCAGGCTTGTAATGCTCCTGTTGCTTCGTTTACTACTGCATCTAACCCTTGCAACAATGTAACTTTTACCACATCCAATACCAGCACAGGAGCTCCTGCACCAATTTATGCCTGGAGTGCTAACCCATCCAGTGGTGTTAACTTCCTGCCTAGTGCAAATGCCACAAACCCTAACATTAACATCAGCACACCGGGCTTGTATACTATCACCTTAATTGCTACCAATGCTTCAGGTACAGCACAAGCTACACAAACCATTAACGTTGCAGACTGTACCCCTGTGGTTGCTTTCTCAATTGCAGATGCGGCTTGTACAACAAATTCTGTTACTACAACAAACACAGTAACGGGTGCAACGGTGAATACCTTCACCTGGTCTAACGTGCCTAACAGTGGTGTATTTGTAATAAATGCTCCCGGCGGAAACAAAACCTATATTTTCTCTAATGCAGGAACTTACACCATCACACTAAAAGCATCGAACGCTTCAGGTACCAACCAAGCTGTACAAACCATTACTGTGGATGCTTGTGTAGGCTTAACTGAAAACATAACAGCCGGCAACAGCCTTGAGGTGTTCCCTAACCCTGCTAAAGATGAATTCAGTGTAACGCTGCCGAACACCAAAGAAAGTTATAATGTAACCTTGGTAAATGTTCTAGGTGCTGTAGTGTTTGAAACCACCACGGTAAAAAATGCTGCTGAGAAACTAAACATCAATGTTGCTAATCAACCTGCAGGTGTTTATTTCCTCAATGTGCAATCGAAGAGTGAGAAATTCACAAGAAAGATTGTGATTGAATAATTGGTTCTCCATTTAGAAAAGCCGTCCCCCATCGGGACGGCTTTTTTTATGTAATATTGGATGATGAAAATTGTTTTCATGGGCACACCGGAATTTGCTGTACCCTCACTCAAAATTTTGCTGGACAATGCTTACCGGATAGTAGCAGTGGTAACAGCACCAGATAAACCGGCAGGACGCGGTAAAAACCTTCAGGAATCCGCGGTTAAAAAGTTTGCTCTGGAGCGGGGCTTAAAGGTGTTGCAGCCAACCAATTTAAAGGACGAGGGATTTTTAAATCAGTTAAAAGCACTTGAGCCTGAGCTTCAAATTGTTGTTGCTTTTAGAATGCTGCCGGAACGCGTTTGGAATTTGCCGCCTTTGGGCACATACAATTTGCACGCTTCTCTGCTGCCAAAATACCGGGGTGCAGCACCGATTAACCGTGCCATCATGAACGGGGAAACACAAACGGGGGTAAGTACTTTTAAATTACAACATGATATTGATTCAGGAAACATTTTGCTTCAGGAAGAAGTAACCATAGGCGAAGCAATGACCGCGGGTGAATTACATGATAAACTTATGGAAGTTGGAGCAAATGTGTTATTAAAAACCGTTCAACTGATAGAGGAGTACCGAAAAAAAAGCCTGCCTTTACCATTTAAGATTCAAAATGAATCCGACGTTAGTCATGCACCAAAACTGCATAAAGACACGTGCAGAATTAACTGGAACGATCCGAAGGAAAAGATTATTAATCACATCAGGGGCCTGAGCCCTTACCCTGCTGCATTTACCAACTATTACCATGCGGACGAAAAACCTCTTGCATTTAAAATTTATAAAGCCAAAGCGGTTGATTTTTCCGAAGAACGCACTAACGGTACTCTAATTGACGATGCGAAGAGACCATTGTTAATTAAGTGTGCGGGAGGTGCGGTGCAACTTCTGGAAATACAACAAGAGGGAAAAAAAAGAATGAATGCCGAAGCTTTTTTAAGAGGATTTAAATGGCAGGAGAACGCAAAACTCATTTAAGCCATCCTTTTGCTGACCTGCAATCCCACCCATTTGAAGCTTTTAGGCCTTGTATAGTGTTAAATGCGGGCGTTTAGAGGCTCGGAAGCCCTAATTACAGTAGGTTTTAAGCAACAGTTATTAACAAAAGGCCAATTTATCAACAATCTGAGCACTTTTTTCACTGAAACACTTGACAAATGGGCTTTTTCGTATATATATTTGTAGTGTAATAATTGTTTAACCCTTAAACCAAAAAAAAATGAACAAAGCAGAATTAGTTGACGCTATCGCTTCAAACGCAAAATTAACAAAAGCTGATGCAGGTCGTGCATTGGATGCAACCATTGAAAGCATTCACAAGGCTTTGAAAAAAGGAGATCGTATCGGTCTGGTAGGTTTCGGTTCTTTCTCAGTAACCAAGCGTGCTGCACGTATCGGACGTAATCCACAAACCGGAAAAGAAATCAAAATTGCTGCGAAGAAAGTAGTGAAATTCAAAGCTGGTGCTGACCTTTCAGGTTCAGTAAACAAAGGAAAATAATATTTTTTCCATTAAAAAAGGGCCTTCTCTTTACGGGAAGGCTTTTTTTTTGACCGAATTTAAAAAAGTTGGGCGGTTTGAAGGAAAAATCGTAAATTAGCTGTCCTATAGATTACAAGTGATGAGGATGTTAAGAAACCGTTAAAGGATTCACATCAATCGTTTGTTCATTAGGCCTAATAAACTTTAAACTCACAAACAAAACAAACATGAAAAGACAAATTTTACTATGCGCAGCTCTTTTGGGAGCTTTTGGTGCATTTGCTCAGGTGTCCAGCGCACAATTGAAGCCGAGTGGTGCGATTAACTTGAAGCATGAAAAGGAACTTTATTTAAAAATGGATGAGCAAAGTTCTGCTCAGGTGCTTAAGACGCCTGCCGGACCTTTAAATAACCCTGCTCAATCCAATTCCGGCGCTCAAAAAACGACCAACACAACAGCCAGCACCATCAACTGGAACTTGCTTTGCGGTTCAATGAACGTATATGGTCAATTGGTAAGCCAAACCCGTCCTCTTCAGTACAATGATAATGTGAATGTTGTATCCTTAATACACCGCAAAAGTGCTACCTACACGGCCAGCCCTATTTCTGAGAGCAACGCAGGCACCATTGTGGCCGAAATTTCAGCCGATTGGGGTGTAAATTGGGATAGTACCTGTTTGTATGCCAACGCTGAAGCCGGTCGTTACCCACAAGGCGCTGTGTATTCAGGTCCGGGTAACTCAAACATTGCTAACGCCTATGTGGTCGGCAGCGGTCCTACCGTTTCAAACAATGCTTTTACCGGAAACTGGTATGCCAGCAAAAAATTAGCCGCTCCTGGTTCTACACTTTATAATAATGCTGCAGATCCTACTTCAGGCGCACAACAATTTATTCCATTCGGTGCGCCTAACATTGCAAACCATGGTTGGGCACGTTACGGCTTTTCATCTACAGATGATGGCGTTGTACGTTCGCTTGCTCTTGTTGAAGACGATCCTTCAACCCTTGGTGCAACAAGAGGTTTAGCCGTTATTAAAGGCTCTTTTAATGCGGGCACTTTTACCTGGACCAGCGATACCTTGATTCCAAATTTTGTGCTGGATGCCGGAGGAGGAAAACAGTCTTTTTCTGCTGTTCAAATGGCTTGGAATGAGGCCGGAACTGTTGGATATGCTGTTATGACAGGCGCATTGAACAGTGCAACAGGTTCTAACCGCGGTTTTCAACCTGTAATTTTTAAAACCACCAATTCAGGTGCCAGCTGGGCTTTAGCCAATGGTATCGATTTTAATGCGGCCACAATGACCGTTGTTTTGCAACACATTGCCGCCACCGCGTCTAATCCTACTTTAGCCATCCCAGCTGTGTTTGGAGATTATGACATTGCGGTTGATGCCGATGATAAGCTCCATATCGGTACCATTTTGATGAGCACATTCAGCAGCGACGACGACTCTTTAGGATTCATCGGACAGTTTTCAAACGGCGGTGAGTCATACAGATGGGGTCATACACCTGGCAACCGTCCTTATTTATACGATTTTATTGGTGATGGCGCCGGTGCCTGGAATGTGGTTTTTGTTGATTCCATGTCAAGCGAAGCCGTAAGCGGTCAGCCTACCGGAAATGGATTTAATGATAACCCTTGGGATCCAACCGGAACCGGTGGAGCAAAAATCGAAATCGACTCCCGCATTCAATTAGGTCGTACTCCGGATGGAGAGTATATAACCTTCTCTTGGGCTGAGTCTGATACCAATTTTACAAGCGCTGCAAAAAAATACAACACTTTACCTGATCTTAAAACACGCTTGATGAGCATTGGCTCAGGAACAAACATGTATGAAATTGCAACTACTGAACACAACATCACTCAATACCCTGCTTCCGTTGGGTCGCCAAACAATGAAGTGATTACCCGCGCCACATTGCATTACATGTCACCAACCACAGGAAGTGCCGCTGTGCAAACCTGCACAAATGGTGCGAGAAATGTCACCATTAAAACACCGGTTAGCATCACAAACAGCAACCCTTACTCGCAATTAACCAACAACACCACCTGGTACACCACAGCGAATTTGGTTTACGAATTCGGCAATTGTGTCCCAACAATTTCAACTTCTATTGGTGAAACCGGATTGAACGCTGTTAAGAATAGCTATGTTTTCCCTAACCCGGCTAAAAATGCTGCTACTTTGTCTGTTGATTTAACTGAAAACACTTCACTTGAAATCAGCCTTTTCAACATTGTTGGGCAGGAAGTAAGAACAATACAAGTGGATGCTGCTAAAGGGTTAAACGCCATTGAACTTGATTTGACTGGTTTAACCCAAGGTGTTTATATGGTTAAAATTCAATCAGGAAATACCAGCAGCACTAAAAAGCTAATTATCGAGTAATTCTTTTTTAAAACCTTTTTTATTAAACCGTCCCACAATAAGGGACGGTTTTTTTTGTTTCTTAAATTAAGTCATCGGCTACAGATAGTACCATGTAATAAAGCTTCGCTTTGCCTCCCCACATTTCGTGCAGCCAGGATGTATTGAATAGGCTGTATTTGAGTTTGACAAGAGCCATAATCAGGGATGGAAGGATTATTTTACTGATTAACAAGGAGTTTTACGTTTTCAGCGGTAATTCCTTTCTTTTTTTTCAAATAAATTTCTTAACTTTATCTAGAAGAACATTTAACTTATAACTATGAAAAGAGAATTATTACTAACAGCGGCTGTATTAGCGGTTTTCAGTGCTTTTCCGCAGAATGCTAAAATCAAACAAAAGGCTTCCGGAGAGGTAAATGTTAAACACTTAGCCAAAATAAATTTTGCAAATGAGGCTAGTGCCGGAAGTCCGGTTACGTCGGGCGAGGCTATTCAGGCTCAAACAAACTCAAGCTCAACAGAAAAAACCAGTTTAATCAATAGTTGGTCCAACTTTTCCACATCGGGTAACATTTATGGTGTGCTTATTAGCTATTGTAAACCTTTGCATTATAACGACGAATTGAATGCTGTTTCATTTATTCATCGTAAACCAAACAGTTATGTGGCCAGTCCGGCACCTGCCGCTGCTGCAGCCAATGGGTTAATGGTGGTTTCTGTAAGTAGTGATTGGGGTTCAAGTTGGGACAGTACATTAATCTGGAATAATGACATTAATTGGGGAAGATATCCCGGCGGAGGCATATACAATCCACCGGGCAACAGTTCGCTTTCAGCGTCGTATTTTGTTGGGCACGGCCCTACAACCTCGGCTGCCGGAGGTTGGGCGGGCAACTTTTTTGCCAGTAAGCAACTCAATACCTTTAACAATATAGCCAGCACAGCGCCAAATGCGCAGCAATGGATGGATGTAGCCAACCCTAATCCAAATGTTGGTCAAGTTGACTTTGCCGCTTACGGCTTCACATCTACCGATGATGGAAAAGTAAGGGCTTTAGGTGGTTTGTTAGATGCAAATGCAGGCTCTGATTCTTCCGTTGTTCTGGTTACCGGCAGTTTTAATTCAGGTGTTTTTGATTATGTGGGCACAACCTTGTATGTACCTGCTACTCTGGCATCGGATGGCTCTAAAAACTTTTTATCACGTCCAATGATGGCTTGGAACGAAGCAGGCACAGTTGGTTATATTTCGGTAGTAGGTCAAAAAATTGGTGCTACCGGGTCTAATGCCGGTCCTCAACCTTTGGTTTGGAAGACCACCAATTCAGGCGCTTCCTGGGCCATGATACCTGAAATTGATTTTAACAATGCCGCATTTGATGGTGTAAAACAATCTTTGCCGGCCACTGTAAATGACTCTACTCAAATTGCACCCTGGTTCAGTTGGATAGAAGGCATGGACATGGCCGTTGACGCTAATAACAAATTGCACTTCTTCAGTTCTGTCTACGGTTCACCGCGCACACACGTGGATTCTGTGTTTTTCCTTTACCAATTTCCTCAGGGTTCAGAAACCTACCGTTGGCCGCACCAACCTGGCTTCAGACCGTATTTGTATGATTTTATGACAGATGGTACCGGTGGCTGGTCGTATAAAACTGTTGACTCCATGTCGACTGAAGGTCCTGCAGGAGTTTCTACTGGAGCAGGCTTTGGTTCCAACCCATGGGATTTGAATGGGGCCGATAAACCTCGCCTGGATGCCCGTTTGCAACTGAGCCGAACCCCTGATGGCAAGTACATTTTTTATTCATGGACTGAATCGGATACTAATTTTACCAGCAGTGCGGTTAAGTGGAATGTGTTGCCGAACATTAAAGTACGTGCCTACTCTGTAGATCAGAATGAAGTTTTGACTCAGGAATATAATATAACTGAGCCGGCCTCTGCCCCTGCGAATCCAAATGTGGCCAGCAAGGCTTTCTTTCACTTTATGGCACCTCGCACCAGCTCAAGTACTGTATTAGCTTCATCACAAACCGGTACTCTTGTAGGCGTAAAATTGCCATTTACAATTACCAATAATCCTGGATACAACCAATTGATTGATAATTCGCATTGGTACAATACTGCTGAGTTACAATTTGGGAATGCAGGAGTTTCAGTTTCCGAACAAAAACAACTCATCGCTGAGTCCAGTTTCCTTTTTCCAAATCCATCAAGCCAAACAACGAATTTATCTATTCAGTTGGCAGAAAACGAAATGGTTGGCATTACCATTTATAATTTAATGGGTCAGGTGTCGAAAGCATTTGCTGCCGATGGCCAAAGAGGAGAAAATACTATCGCCATCAATCTTAATGGTATAGAAAGAGGCATCTATCTTGTAAAAATTAATGTTGGCAACGTGAGCAGCACCAAAAAGCTCATTGTTGAATAAACGGGCACCTACGAATTGATAAAAGCCGTTGCTAACCAGTAACGGCTTTTTTTATTTACCTCTACTTTAGCAGGAGCAAAGCCTCCCGGAGTTTCTGAAACACTTCGGGAATGTCCTTTAAAGAACAGGTTCCCACCGAAAGCCGGTACCATTTGGATTCAACTGAAGTGCCAAACGCATAAAAGGGAACAAGGGCCAGCTTCGCTTCATTCAATAAAAAAGCCGTGACCTCTTTGGTGTTGCTGAGGGTTTTTCCATCCCTTGTTTTTTTGCCTTGTAAATTAAAACACACCGTGAGGTAAATGGCAGCCTGTGGACTTACCGCATCCACCGCAAAGCCCTCTTGCTTTAATTTCATAAACCCATCGTAAAAACCATGCAGGCGCAATTTTATTTTTTGGTTTTGCTGAACAATAAAATGATCATAAGCTTTTAAATCGCTGAGGTAACGCGCCGTGGCCAGTTGTTCGGCTTTTGGCGCCCAGGCACCCACATGGGAGAGGATGGATTTCATTTTGTCGATAATGGGTTTAGGACCCATACTCCAGCCTACACGAACCCCGGTGGCCGAAAGGGATTTAGAAATCCCATCCACGTAAATGGTATACGTTTTCATTTCAGGAAAAAGCGAAACAGGATCGTAATGGGTAATGCCTTCCTGAGTTAAGGCCCAGTAAATTTGATCGTACATCAAATACAGGGGCTTTTGATCGGCGCCGCGTTTTTTATTTTCATCCAGCACCAGCTCACAAATCTCACTTAGGTCTTTTTTAGAAAACACCGTACCCGTTGGGTTTTGAGGTGAACACAAAGCCAGCAAACTCGCTCCTGAAACATAAGGACGAATGTCCTCGGCCCTCGGCATAAAATTGGTTTCAGGATGGGTTTCAATCATGATGGCTTTACCGGAATGCAAATACGTGTAATGGTTGTTGTTCCATGAGGGTGTGGCAAAAATCACCTTGTCATCAGGATCTACCAGTGTTCTGAAAATACTGTAAATGATGGGTCTTGCGCCCCCGGCAATGAGAATTTCATCTGCAGAATAATTTAGACCTCCGCGCTCCTTCAGCAAACGACTCACGGCCTGCCGCAACTCCATCATGCCATCGGCGGCAGGATAATTGGTTTGATTGTTTTGATACTCTTCTAAAATAAATTGTTTGAGTTCCTCAGGAATTGGAAACTCTTTGGGATTAAAATCGCCAATGGTGAAATTGTAAATCTTCTCTCCGCTTTTGATTTTTTCATTGACTTCAGCTGCCAATTTGATGATCTCTGAACCAATAATTTTTTCAGCCAGTTTGGAAACTTTCATACCCTTGATTTTACTGCAATTTAGGGCATAGGGGGCGAACGAGAAAGTTTTTCGGTAAAAAATTTTAAGGCCCGAACAAGCTGCGGCGCTCAGGCCATTTCCTCTTCAAACAGCAGTACTTCCGTAACGGGATTAAAAAGGTAAACCCTGCCGGTTTTTACTTCAATGCACTTGAAACGTTTGCGTATTTGTTCTCCCTTTTTGAAAAGTCTGGAGCCGTTGTACAAAAACACGGTGTTGATGGGCAGGTATTCCAACAAAACGGTATCGTTGGCCTCATCGTGCAACTTAAGGGTTTTCAGCAAAGCATGATCAGAGCAACTGGAAGCAGCAGGATTTTGAATGTAGGCCCTCAGCGCCGCAAACACTTCCAGCGGAAAAATATCGGTGCTTAAAAAGGGTTGCATGAGTTGCTGGAAATTTTTTTTCCACTCCAAACCGTGGGGATTCACCCGGTTTTTGTGCTGATTATACGTTACCAAATGCGCAATTTCATGCACCAGGGTAATCAAAAAGGAGTATTTGTTGAGGTTGTGATTGATGGTGATGAGGTGGTTCATGCCCGCCCGGGGAGAAGTATAATCGCCAAGCCGGGTACTTCTCTCCTTTTTAATTTTAAGTTTAAAATCGTACTCAATAATCCATTGAGCGATGGTAGGCACCGATGGTTCCGGAATGTATTTGGCCAGTATTTGAGCGTTTCTCTGAAACTGCAATTCGCGGGGACTCATGTTCAAAAATAGTGAAGGCACAGCAAATTCATGCCTGCATTTATTAACTTTACCAACACGCTCGAGTGAAAATGAAGGCAGAAAAAGTAATAGAACACATTGTGGATTGGTTGCGGAAGTATTCCGAGAGCTCCGGTACCCAGGGTTTTGTGATTGGCATCTCGGGGGGTATTGACAGCGCGGTGACTTCTACACTTTGTGCTAAAACCGGCAAAAAGGTCATGGTGTTGAATATGCCCATACACCAGTTTCGTACACAAATTGACCTGAGCAACCAACACATTGCCTGGTTAAAAACACAGTTCCCCAATGTGGAATCGCAAACGGTGGACTTAAGTCCGGCCCTCGACGTGCTTTCAACGCAGTTTCCAAACACCATACAGGATCAACTCACCATGGCCAACACCAGGGCCAGATTGCGCATGCTTACGCTTTACGCGTTTGCTACGCACCATAAACTTTTGGTGGCCGGCACCGGAAACAAAATTGAAGATTTTGGAATCGGTTTTTTTACCAAATACGGAGACGGGGGCGTGGACCTGAGCCCTATTGCCGACCTTACAAAAACCGAGGTGTTTGAACTCGCAAAACACTTAAACATTGTAAGCGGCATACAAAACGCTAAACCTACCGATGGTTTGTTTGAAGACGGGAGAAGTGATGAAGATGAGATAGGGGCCTCTTACCCTGAGCTGGAGTGGGCCATGGCTTACAGCAACTCCGGCAGCACAAGTGAATTGAACAGCCGGCAAAAACAGGTGCTGGAAATTTACACAAAGAGAAACAAAGCTAACCGGCATAAAATGGAGCCTATCCCCGTATGTTTAATTCCCGAAGAACTCAAATCATGAAAAAACAGTTTATAATTGGATTCCTGCTGATAAGCCTGATAGCCTGCAAAAAAGAGGAGGAGCCTGCACCAACACCGCCAACGGCGACCGTTCCAACAGTACCCGACATTTCCTTAAAATTAGATTCTGTTTTATCAAGTTGCAGCGATTGTTCCTATGCTTACAAAAGTGGCATTCTCAGGGGCATTACCTTTAATTTGCCCAGCTCCAGCGAGCCTATTCTACTTAATTTTTCTATGCGGCCTCTGCCCGGCAGCTATCCCTTTGTTAAACCTTCCTTTTCTGCGAACGAGGTTACTTTTCAATTTAAGCGGCAGGGCACCTATTATACAGCAGTGACAGGCAGCATCAACGTTACCGAGTCCGATACCAATAGTTACGGGGAAATCAAAAAAATGAAAGCCACCTTTAGTTTTATCAGCGATACCCTTAACAACAAACATTACAAAGCCACAGAAGGGGTCATTAATTTTGAGGAGTAATGCCGTGGCGAGTTGCGTAAAACCAAAACGAAAAGCAGAGTCAGCTAAATTTTAATTGCCATAAAGTATAAAGTAATATGTTTGGAAAATTAGGCGATATGATGGGCCGCATCAAAGAGATGAAAGAAAAGGCCGAAGAAGTAAAACAGGTTTTAGAGCAAACCCGTATCAGCAGTGAAGGGGCGGGAGGAGACATTAAAATAGAAATGAACGGCAACCGTAAACTTTTACGTTTGCAAATTGCTCCCGGTCTCCAGCACGGCGATACCAAAGTGTTGGAAGAGCAATTGCTGCTCACGTTTAACAAAGCAGTGGCTCAGGCCGACAAAGTATTTGAAGAGGAAATGAAAAAAGCGGCGGGCGGAATACTTCCAGGGTTGTAATACATCAAACGCAAACAACTATGGCATTGATTTTACCCGTAAAAGGTGTTTCTCCAAAAATGGGCAACAATTGTTTTTTGGCCCCCAATGCCACGGTGGTGGGCGATGTGCAAATGGGCGATGATTGCAGCGTGTGGTTCAATGCGGTGATTCGTGGCGACGTGAACAGCATACGCATTGGCAACAAGGTGAATATTCAGGATGGGGCCGTGCTGCATTGTACTTATCAAAAAACTACTGTGGTACTGGGTAATAACGTTTCCGTTGGCCATAACGCCATTGTGCACGGTTGCACCGTTCACGACAATGTATTAATTGGTATGGGCGCAATTGTGATGGACAATTGTGAGATTGGCAGCAATACCATTATTGCGGCGGGGGCCGTGGTTACCGAAGGCACCAAAGTACCTAGTGGTTGTATTTATGCCGGTGTGCCTGCAAAAAAGGTGAAGGACATTTCAGAGGAATTGATTCATGGGGAGATTGACCGGATTGCGAACAATTACCTCATGTATAGTTCCTGGTTTAAATAGTCAGAGATTTAAAAGCGTTTTTATTTTTTTTGGGCGTTCCGGCGAGGCTCCTCACGTCGCTCGCCGTCGGGCTTTCCGCTACCCCCGAAAGCTTTCGGGGCCCTAACGCGGCATCTCGAATTTTAGTTGCAGCTTATACACAAAGCTTTAAACCTTTAAGTGAAAATTAAGAATGGGCTTTTCAGCAACCTAGTTTACTCCCCCTTAAAACCGGCCTTTCGTTTTTCCAAAAAAGCGTTTACCCCTTCGTTATAATCGTAGGAATTGGCAGATTCTACCTGCAAACGGCTTTCCATTTCCAATTGCTGGGGAAGGGTATTTTTAAAACTGTCGTTCAACAATTGTTTGGTAAGGGCAATGGCTTTGGTAGGCATTTGTGCAATGCCTTGCGCAAAGGCTTTGCTTTTTTCCATAAATTCTGCATCCTCAAATACTTTGTACACCAATCCAAAGTGTTTCGCTTCATCGGCACTTAATTTATCTCCGGTAATCATTAAGGCCGAAGCCAGTTGCAAACCCAGCATTCGGGGCAGGGTGTAAGTGCCGCCACTGTCGGGAATTAATCCAATTTTACTAAAAGCCTGAATAAAGGAAGCCGATTTTGTAGCCAATACTATGTCACAAGCCAAAGCCAGATTGGCGCCTGCTCCGGCGGCCACACCATTTAAGGCGGCAATCACGGGTTTGTTCAGTGCACGTAATTTCAAAATAAGAGGATTGTAATGTTCGTCCACAATGCGCTTTAATCCCGGTCCATTGGGATCAATGGCTTCAGCAAGATCTTGCCCGGCACAAAAGGCCTTGCCTTCACCCGTAAGTAAAATGGCTCTGATGTTTTTGTCGGCAGCGGCTCTGTCAAGTTCTGCCTGCAGTTCCAGAGCCATTTCCCGGTTAAAAGAATTGAACTTATCGGGTCGGTTGAGTTTGAGGATAAGAAGTTGATCTATCTGTTCGCTGAGGATGAATGACATAAAACGCTTGTGATTAGATTAATTTATGGGAATAAATATACAAGTATTCGGAATTACCTCTATCCGTTTACTGGATTTGAAAATCAAATGCTAGTTCACGTAGATTTTTAATATGCACCAGCCGTTTATTTGTGAGCGGCAGTTTTCCCTCCAGGCTCTGCAGGGTTTTTGATTGGAACATCTACCTCGCATTGCCCCATGAGCAGGCATTTATTCAAAACACCAAAGGCCAAAACAATCAATCCCACCAAACCCATGCCCCAAATGCCATGGTAAATGGCTGTAATCAGGATGGTAATGCCAATAGGAATCAGCGTCAATCTGAAGAATCCAATCTTATTGATGATATTGCTGAGGCTGTTGCGTTTCATTTCCTTTTAAATAACGATGCGTTTAGAACAATAGTATGGTTTTACCTAAAATGCAATCTAAAAATCGTGACTCAATTGGTTGGTGGCTTTTTGCAAAATTTCAAAAGCGTTTTCAGCCATTAAATTTTCTTTGTCGAGTGTTGGGTTGATCTCTACCATTTCAAAACACACAATTTTTTTGCTGCGCATGAGGTAATAAATCAAATTGCCGGCCTCTTTTTCCGCTGGAGATGCGGGAATCCATGCTGTCCACATCAAAACTCACGTACACCAGATCGCATTGCTCAAGATAATTCAAAGCTTCAATAGCTACACGTTCCACGGCTTTTTTGCGGATCTCCTGCAGGTTAAATACTCTAACCTTATTTTTTTTGATGAGGTATTCTTCGGGAGCTTCAAAATCGCGCAAAGCAATAAACACCAGGTCGCTGTAATTGATTTTAGGGCAAATGCCCCCCAGGTTTTTCAGTTTTTCCCAATACTCCACCGTTTCGTCATCGGGTTTATTTTGCTGTCTTTCGCGGTTATCTTCCCCCAAAACACAGCACAAGGGCATGCCGTGCATGTTCCCGCTTGGGGTGGTGTAGGGACTGTGGAGATCGGCGTGGGCGTCAATCCAGATCACCCCGAGACGTTTTTCAGGGTAAGCCATGCGTATGCCGCTTATGGTGCCCAGGGCCGAACTGTGGTCGCCGGCCAGCACAATGGGAATGTTATCGGCCTTCAGGGTCTTTTGAATTTCTTTGCTCAGTCGGTCGTTCAGATTAAAGATGCCTTTGATCCGTTTGGCGTAATCGTGTACAACAGGCTCAAGCAGAAGGTTGTTTTCATTGGGAACTTCCACCGATTTAAAGCGTTTAAAGAAGGGGCTTCCGAAATCCAGGGCGGCAATCTTAATGGCGTCAACGCCCATGCTGGCACCCCGGGTACCCGCACCAATTTCACTTTTAACCTCAACTATTTTAATGGGTTTTATCATAAGACTTAGCTGTATACTAGATAATTTATTCTACTTTTGTTTAATCCGACGCACTTACTTGACTTAAAATCTGATAAAGTAACTCACTTACATTTAGCCTATGGACATTAGCTATTCAAATCTGATCAACCAAACCTTCAGTTTCCCCATCGAGGGCTTTGATGTTAAGGATAACGAGCTGTATTTCAATGAAATACCTTTAATGGACGTTATCAAACAATACGGTACTCCATTAAGAATAAGCTACTTACCTAAAATTTCGTCCCAAATCCAAAAGGCCAAACGTTTGTTTAATGTGGCCATGGCAAAGGTGGATTATCAGGGCAAGTATGTGTATTGTTATTGTACCAAAAGCTCGCACTTCAGTTTTGTATTGGATGAAGTGCTTAAAAATGAGGTACATATAGAAACCTCCTCAGCGTTTGATATTCAGATTCTCAAAGAGCAGTACCAAAAAAAGGCCTTGAGCAAAGATACTTATATTATTTGTAACGGGTATAAACGCAACCTCTACAAACAGAACATCTGCGATTTAATTAACGATGGTTTTAATGTGATTCCGGTTTTGGACCATCTCGAAGAAATCGAATATTACAAAAAACACGCTAAGGCCGAATCTGTTAACCTGGGCATACGCATCAGTACCGAGGAGGAGCCTTCCTTTGCCTTTTACACGTCACGCCTGGGCATACGCAACAGCGAGATCATGAGTCTTTACAACGACAAGATCAAACCCAACCCCAAGTTTAAACTCAAGTTACTCCACTTTTTTATCAATACGGGGATAAAGGACACCATTTACTATTGGACGGAACTCAACAAATGCCTGAACATTTACAAGGAATTGAAAGCGGTTTGTCCGGAACTGGATTCCCTGAACATTGGCGGAGGCATGCCCATCCGCACCTCCCTGGGCTTTGACTACGATTACGAATACATGATTGAAGAGATTGTGGCCCAAATCAAAATGTTTTGCATTCAAAACGAAATTGCGGAGCCCAATATTTTCACGGAGTTTGGTTCGTTTACGGTTGGTGAGAGCGGGGCGACCTTGTATTCGGTCATCGACCAAAAACAGCAAAACGATCGGGAAACCTGGTACATGATCGACAGTTCTTTTATCACCACCTTACCTGATACCTGGGGCATCAATCAGCGCTTTATTTTGCTGGCCATTAATCAGTGGGATAAACCCTACATTCCTGTGAACCTGGGAGGTTTAACCTGCGACAGCATGGATTATTACAATACCGAAGCTCACACCAATCAGGTGTTTCTGCCTAAGGTGGAAAAAAACCAAAAGGTTCCC
>JALOMJ010000006.1 GCA_025455485.1 Bacteroidia bacterium
GGCGGTAAAGAGCGATAAAATTGTGAAGGTTTTACATTTGATTCAGGACGAACGCATCAAAAACAAAAAAGTGAAAATGGAGATTTCGACTTAGGTTTGGGTGTAGATGTATGAGTAGTGACCGGCAGGGGGTTTATTTTATTCACAAGGATTTGGTGGTGATCAAAAAGGTAAACAAATCTTGAGGATCATGTATTGGCCGCACGGATTAGCTTGGACACTGGCCCACACACAAATCCGCGCTAACGGGGCGTTACAAACGGATCGGATTTATTCATTGATTTACACTATCGCTAAACACTAACAAGCGGGGAGTTTAACTACATAAACAAATCCCAAAGAATCTCAAGATCAACACCTTCTATTTTATGTGTTTTAAGAAAGTCCCTCTTTTGCTTCTTTTTACTTCCTTTTATGCTTTTGCTTTCAAAATGCATGTAATCATTATAAAAGCGTTTAAAATCACTGCTCCAACAAAAACCTTTGAGTTTATAAGCTCTTTTATGCTTTAAGTCAAACGCAATTACAAAATTTGAGTGATCTATATTGATTCTATAAATGCAACCTTGGTCAACACCCTCATTCTTATCATGCTTTGTAGAAAAGCTGCATGAAACAAAAACATAATTCTCAAAATTAACCTTACTTAAAAACTCCGTCTTAATCCCATGTTCATTTGAATTAAGAAAACAATTGATTTCTTCTTTTGAGTGAACATTCTGAATACAATAATCCAGAAATACCAAAAGTTTAGAATTATCTCCTATTAAATTAGAATCCAGATCTTGTGAATATGAAAGTTCGGACATAATTAAAAATAACACCAGACATCCTTTTTTTATGCTATTCATTCTATTCTCTTTTAAAATCTTTAGGAACAAATGCTTTTCCTCTTTTAGTCTTATTATAATCAAACTCGTATTTTTCAGCTCCAGCTTGATCATACCCTGCTACTGCCATATATTGGGCGTTCAATCAACTCGAAGGTTTTTGAAATGGAGGGCCAGGGCTCAGGTTCGCTTTTGTAGGTGGCCATCAAGTTGCCCTGAGCATCTCTTACGTAATACAAGCTGTGGAGCCATAACTGCATATTACCCGGATTTTCGAAATACACATGTTTACCTACACGGTTTCCATTGGCATCGTATTCAAACTTAATTGAGGTTAACATGCTCGATGCATCTCGTTTTATTTCCGCTATTTTTCCGTACACGTTCCAGATAATTTCACCCGTGGTAGTGCCAATGAGTTCCGATTTATCTTTTACTAAGTTACCAATTTCATCGTATTCGTAGTTATCCATGTTGGTTTGGTTGGGTAAATCAGCGTAATTCGCAGGTCCGACCCCAGCCGGGTCGTTAACGCTTCTTAAGCGGTTGTTAATAGGTCTGTTTTGTGCATCCAAAGTATAATTATACGTGAGGTTATCAAAAACGGCATTGTTCATGTCGGCTTTAAATTGTGAATTTCCGATATTACACGTATATTTGTTATAATAATCACACGTATTATGAACACCAAACTCACTTTAACAATTGACGACGAAGTCATTTCCATTGCCAAGAAGTATGCCAAGCAAAAAGGAAAAAGCCTGTCTGACATCGTAGAAAATTATCTGATGTCCTTAACATCCAAAGAAGTTAAAGAAGAACGAATTTCCCCTAAAATTTTGAAATTAATGGGTGTTATTGAATTGCCCGAAAACTATGACTATAAAAAAGAATTAACCAAAGGTCTGCTGAAAAAATACAAAGTATGATAACGGTTTTTTTAGATACCAATGTATTGATTGACTTTTTTGCTGACCGCAAACCTTTTTCAATAGAGGCGGCAAGGCTTTTTAATTATTCCTTTAACAAGGAACTCAAGATTTATGTTTCTGCTGTTTCCTATAACAACCTTTATTACATTCTTCGTCAATCCTGTTCACATTCCGAAACCATTAAAATGCTATCTGAGCTAAACGAATGGGCGGACATCATTGATGTATCAAAAGACATCATAAAAAAATCCCTTAAATCTGACTTTAAGGACTTTGAAGATGCCATACAGTATAACTGTGCGAAATCTTTAAGTAAAATTGATTTCATTGTCACCCGGGATACTAAAGACTTTAAATCAAGCACATTACCCATATTAAATCCTAAAGAAGCAGTCTCGATGGTTGAAAGCAGCATGTAAAATTGCTGAGTTTTGGTTCTGTTTTTACTGCTGGATTAGCGCTTCGAGAGGAGGGCTGAACAAACACCACCCACAAGCCGACTCAAAAGTCCACTCCAAAGGGGTCCTTCGGGCCGGACTTTGGACCTAATTCGTGAAAAAATGGTTTTTTGATTTTACCCTTCGCTTTCAAGAAAAATCTCCAAAAGAACTGGATTAGCGCCCTGAAGCGAAGGCCTGAAAATCATCGCTTTGCCTTCTGATTCAGGGCGCTGATCCTGGGAGGAGTTAATGCTCAAGCAAATCCAGCACACCTGCGGTGTGCTGGATTTTTATTTTCACGCCTCTCCTCAAGCAAGCTTGGTTTCGGCGTGAAAATAAAAATCCCGGCGCTTTCGCGCCGGGATTTGCTTGTTGCCCGAGCTGTGGTTAATAACTCGTTGATGGTCAATGTGCTAAAACCGATAAACCCTTATTTGGCGTGGTTTGTAGACCTTACATAAAATTTCTGACTTTGATAAAAAACGATCAAAACTGTTAAACCCTGATGTTAAAATCCACCTGTTTTTCCACCCACAATGTCTTTTAAAATCAAAAGGGAAGTTCTTTCGTATTCCATTGTTCGGAGACAAAAAGCTCAAAGCTTTCCGGCTCTATATAATAACTAAATTCAAGTGATATTGGTTGTTTTGAGGACAGATTGTAAATAAACACAGCGGTAAACATTCCTTCAAATCAGTATTAGTATTTTGTTTTTTCACGGTTATTTCAGGAAACTATAAATATCAATTTATCTATACATATTATTTCAAACATTTTTTTCTGTTTTATCATATTTCGTAGAAGGACCTAATGTTCCTTTGAGAAACAGTACAGGAGGGATTTATTTGGCAAGAAGATTAAAAACTACTCTTTAATTAGTTTAAACGTTCTTAATTGTGAATTACATTCAGCTTTTAAAAAGTAAATGCCATTAACTAGCTCACTTAAGTTTAATTGATGAGTACCGGCTTCCAATTTTGTATTTGTAATTACTTTACCCAAAACATCTATCACTGTAATTTCACTTGCAAGGGTAGATTGTAAATTAAATAAGCCTTGACTTGGATTAGGGTAAATGATTAGCGATGTATTATCGAATGACAGGTTTTCATTAAGTGCTGTAGGGGTATAGCTCATAAACTTTGCTAAAAAGCCATCGAAATTGCCACCATTAACAGTTTGGTGTGCACCGGCGGTGGCAATTACTGTTCCTGTATTTGATGAAGTGGGTCCCGCCAAATACACATTGCCTGCAGCATCACTTGTACATGAAAATCCATAATCATCCCAGATACCTCCGTAATAAGTACCCCCGAGCCTAACGCCGCTTGTATTAAATACTGCTAAAAAAGCGTCATAACCACCACCGCTATGTGTAGTTTGAATTGCACCTGCTGTGGCTAATACTGTGCCTGTAAAAGAATTTGTCCATCCAGCTACATTAACATTGCCGATAGCATCAGTTGTGCAGGAAAATATTTGATCAGACCCACTACCTCCGTAATAAGTACCCCAAAGCCTAACGCCGCTTGTATTAAATTTTACCAAAAAAGCGTCATAACCTCCGCCAAATAAAGATTGATGGGCACCTGCCGTGGCGATAACCGTACCTGAATTGGATGATGTTAATCCAGCCAAATACACATTGCCTGCGGCATCTAATGCACAGGAATTCGCGGCTTCATATACACCACCACCATAATAAGTACCCCACTCTCTTTGCCCGTTTTCCTTAAATTTTACTAAAAAGCTATCCCCAGCACCACCACCATATACGGTTTGATGAGCGCCAATTGTGGCAATAACAGTGCCTGTATTGGATGTGGTGGATCCCGCCAAATACACATTGCCTGAGGTATCCACTGCGCACTCATATCCTTCATCATAACCACCACCTCCGTAATAAGTACCCCAGAGCCTAACACCACTTGAATTAAATTTTACTAAAAAAGCTTCCTGACCACCGCCATGTGTAGTTTGATGAGCACCCACTGTAGCGATAACCGTACCTGTGTTGGATTGTGTAGCTCCCGCCAAATACACATTGCCAGTGGCGTCGGTTGTGCAGGAATTTCCTATTTCCCGTCCACCACCTCCGTAAAAGGTACCCCAGAGCCTAACGCCGCTTGTATTAAATTTCACTAAAAAAGCATCATAACCTCCGCCATTTGAAGTTTGATGAGCACCTATAGTGGCGATTGGTGTACCTGTAAAAGGTTGAGATATTGTGTAACCCGCTACATACACATTGCCAGTGGCATCACATGCACAGGACCATCCTAAATCCCGATCGGAACCTCCGTAATAAGTACCCCACTGTCTTACTCCGTTTGTATTAAATTTTACTAAAAAGCCATCATAACCATTATCGTATACAGCCTGATGCGCACCGCTTGTAGCGATTATTGTACCTGTATTAGATTCTGTTAATCCTGTTAAATAGACGTTGCCTGCGGCATCACTTGCGCAGGAATGTCCTTCTTCAGCTCCACTACCTCCATAATAAGTCCCCCAAATTCGGGTAACGGGGTCTATAATTAATTCTTGAGTAGGATTGTAGCTTTCAACTTCAAAACTCAAAATATTGCTTTCTAACTTCCAATTTGCTTTTAGCTGTTTTCCATTTTGATAAACAATTGGTGCGCCTTCTTGAATTTTACCCAGAGGAGTGGTTAGCAGCAAACTACCGTCTCTATTAATGCTCACACTTGCGCCACCTATCTGTAATTGTATTTGTTTATAATCCGTATTTGGCGCCACAATGTAATCGTGCTTTAATTCTCCGTTTATTTCATAGTAATGTAAATCGATTCCCTTGTATAAATTGTGTAAGGTTACTCCGGTATAGCTTTTTACATTCAAGGCACCATTCGGGCAACTTTCCAAATAATAGTTATTGTAACCGGAAAGGGCTTCATCGGTACTGTGGTTAAAGTTGGTGTTTGCATTTAGCCAACTTATATCTATACGATAAATCGTTTGCTTTTCTTTTTCTTTACGTTTTTCATGTGTAAATTCATCTTCAACTTCTTTCCATTCATCCACTCGGTAGAGCTGGTAGCTGACTCCGGTCTTCTTTATATGTAGCGCCAGATTACCAGCCATGGCACCGAATAACACATCGGGTCTGGCTTTGTAGTTCTGGTCATATACCTGACCCTTGTTTTCTGTAAAGACTATGCCGGTGTTATTTAATTTGGCATTGTAATTAGTTAGGGTGTTGGTTCTTTTTTCCTTAGCGGATAAATTTAAGACCAAAACTAATAGCGCTGAAATAGCAGTTAACTTATACATACTTCTCTAAATTTAGTAAATAAAATAAATTGGATTTACGATTAAGGTATTGCCCATTCTTAATTACCCCTATTTTATCACCTGATATATTGTGACTCCTACAAAAATTATTACTGAACCTATTTCCCTGAAGATCTTTCATTTTATACATTGATAGGTTAGTTTTTAATGAATTCCAAATTATTCATCTTTAATTCTAAAGCAACAAGCCCTAGCTAATACGCTTACTGAACAATCAGCTTAATTACCTTAGATCCTTGATCAAATCTCGCAATTACAGAGTACATCCCCTTATCCAGATTCGAAAATTCTATTAGTGAAGTTTCATTGACTTTTTTCGTCAAGATGAGTTGACCCAACTCGTTTATCACACTTATTTCGACAGCCTGAGAAGTTTTTACCATGATTATCCCTGAACTTGGATTAGGGTAAATGGAAAACAAGTCCTTATTGCCATTGATTTGCAATCCCAAACACTCTGTTAGATTTGGAGAAAAACTGGCCTGACCTTTGCAGCCATTAGCATCGGTAGCCTGAACGCTGAATGTTTGGCCGAAAGCAGGAATGACCGGATAATTTGTTCCAATAAACCCTGTGTTCCATGTGTAGGTTGCCGCTCCCATGCCGGTTAATACAATTTCTTCTCCATCACAAATGAGCGTGTCTGATGCCGTTATTTGAACTGTTGGTAATGGGTTTACGTTTATTTGCACCGTGCTTTGAGCAACACAATTGCTTGAGGCGCTGTTTGCTGAAACCGTATACAATTGGCTTACAGTTGGGCTAAAATAAACTCCATTCACCACTCCTGAACTCCAGGTATAATTGGGTGCGCCTGTCACAGAAACGGCCACGGAATCCCCAAGACACAAATTAGTTGCAGTAGCAATGATTTGCAGTACCGGAGATGGAATGGTTGATATGTGTATTGATTTTGTACCAACACAACCGGTAAGGGTATTGGTTCCGCTTACGCTATAATTCGCGCTTACAGTGGGGAAAAAAACCTGACCATTGACCAGTCCGGAAGACCAGGTATAGGTATTGGCTCCGCTTGCCGTTAACGTTAATGCATGCCCTGCACAAAGGGTCTGAGACGATGCGGTAATCGTTAGTATGGGCAAGGCATTTACTGTAAGGCTTGTGCTGATTGTACTGCTGCAGCCAGTTTGTGTGAAAGTGCCGGTACAACTGTAAACACTGCTTGACGTTGGTGTTAATACTTGTCCATTACTTATTCCTCCCGACCATGAAAATGTATTGGCACCGGTAGCTGAAAGAGCGATTGTATTTCCAATACATATCGATGGGTTCAATTGATTTAAAATCAAAACCGGTACGGGGTTCACTGATATTTGTTGCACTGCCATCACACTGCTGGTGCAACCTGTAAGTGTGTTTGTGCCGCTAACTGAGTAACTTGAATTTTGGTTTACGACAAATGGAACCCCATTTTGTATACCGCCCGTCCAGGCATAAAAGTTTGCACCACTTCCATTCAGGGTCACCGTACTTCCCTGACAAACCAAAGTATTGCTGGCTTGTGCTGATACAGTAGGTATAGGATAAACCGTAATCAAGATGGTTGATGTTTTAGAACATCCACTGACTGTGCTGGTGCCTGTGACTGAATAAATTGAAGTAGCTGATGGCGTAAAAGGAACACCGTTGGTAATACCTGAAGACCATGTATAGGTATGAGTGCCACTACCCGTAAGTGTAATAGAACTGCCAGAACATACACCCGTACTTGTGGCTATAGCATTCACATTTGGTGGTTGCATTACTGTATAAGTCACTCCTGCACCCCCTGTACATCCCAGTGAATTAGAACCCACAACATTTACTCCACCTGATACTGTTGGAGTAAAAGGAACACCTAATTGTTGTCCGGAGTAAATAGTATAAGAAATAGCTCCGGAAGCATTTACCACAACGGATTGGCCTGAACAAATTATTGGATTTGAAATTGTAACCGTTAATGTTGGTGAAGGCAACACAGGCACGCTTATTGTGGCCGTATTGCTGCACCCGGTTTGGGTGTTGGTACCAACAACTGCATAAACGGTATTCGTAAACAAGGATACGTATATCCAAGAGGTATTGAAGCCGTTTGACCATGTATACGTATTAGCACCTGATCCGTAAAAAGCATTATTACTGCCTGCACAAGAAACTGAGTAATTGGGTGTAACAACTACATTTGGCAGTGGTTTTACACTTACTGTAACAACAGCAATATTGGTACTTGTGCAGCCTGTTAATGTTTGTGTACCCACCAAAGAATAAGTTGAAGTCACTGTCGGGGAAAACGGCACTCCATTGTTAATACCTCCTGACCAGGTATAGGTATTCGCACCACTTCCTGTTAATGCCACTGAATTGCCTGAGCAAACCGAAGTGCTTGTTGCAATTATGGACACGTTGGGTGCAGCTATTATAGCGATGGTTTGAATAGCAGAAGACTGACAACCTAAAGCATTCGCCCCGGTTAATGTGTAAGTACCATTTGCTGTGGGAGTAAATGCAACTCCATTCGAAATTCCACCTGTCCATGTGTAAGTAGTTGCGCCACTAGCAAGTATGTTTAAGGTGTTTCCCTGACATACTGTTGGAGATGGAGAAACATTTATGGTAATCGAAGGCAGGGCTTGAACCACAACTTGTATTGTTGTACTAACGTTTCCACAAAAATTGTTCCCTGTTAATGTATAAACCGAAGTGCTTGATGGTACAAATGATGAGTTATTGATTACTCCTGAGGACCAGGAATACGTATCAGCCCCTGAACCAAACAAAGTGACAGAATTCCCTGAGCATACTGCAGTGCTCGTTGCATTGGCCTGAAGATTAGGCAATGTCATTACACTCAGGGTAATCGCTGCTGTATTCTGACATCCGAACGCATCTACACCATTTACGGTGTAACTACCCGTCACTGTAGGGGTAAATGGAGAATTGTTCACCACACCTCCGCTCCACAAATAAGCTACTCCTCCTTGTCCGGAAAGAACTACAGTATTGCCGGAACACACCAATGTGCCGGATGCCATAGCCGAAATGACCGGAAGTGAATACACGGTGACTGCAATTGTAGCGCTGTTCTGACAGCCGTTTGCTCCGGTTCCTGTAAGTGTATAGTTTGAGCTGATGCTTGGAGAAAATGCAACGTTATCATTTATTCCACCTGACCAGGTATAAGAGTTCGCGCCTGTACCTTGAAACAAGATAAAACTACCTAAACACACTGTATTAGTGGCTGCTAAAATGCCAACATTTGGTAACGGATTTACCACAACAGAAAGTGTTGTGCTTGAAATACCACATGCATTTGCCCCTACCACAGTATATACATTGCTTGCCGTTGGTGTAAACGCTACCCCATTTACAACACCGCCGGACCAGGAATAGGTGCTGGCTCCGCTCGCAAGTAGTGTTGTGCTAAATCCATTGCATATTACCGAATTGCTTGAAACAGCACTAACAGCAGGCAAAGCAACAACCGAAACCGTTTGTACAAGTGTGTTCTGGCAACCAAGGGCATCAGTTGCGCTTAGCGTATAATTGCCGCTCGCTGCCGGTGTGAATGCTACTCCATTGCTAATTCCACCAGACCAGGTATATGTCAATGCCCCGCTTGCATTGAGTGTAAGGGTATTGCCCTGACACACTTCTGTGTTGCTGGCCACCACATTTAAATTTGGAAGAGGATTCACCGGAACACTGATGGTAGCTGAATTCTGACATCCTATGGCATTAGAACCAATTACCGTATAGGTTTGGCTGATTGCAGGTGTAAATGCCTGGCCGTTTATAACACCTGATGTCCAGGTATAGGTGTTTGCACCCGAGCCCGTTAAAGTAAGCTGTTGACCTGCACAAATGGAAGTGGCACTTGCAAGGGCCAGAACGTTGGGCAGTGGTGTAACAGAGATGGTAATCGCAGTGGTCAGCGATCCACAAGCGTTAACTCCGGTGAGTATATAATTAGAAGTTGTAAGTGGCACAAATGGAACGTTATCCGTTATTCCACCACTCCACAAATAAACGATGGCCCCGCTGCCACTAAGCGTTACGGGCGATCCTTGACAAACGATAGTGCTGCTGGCGTTTATACTCAGATTGGGTGGTTGCAATACAACCACCATTCTAACATCATTATTCCTACAGCCATTAGCGTCTGTTCCGGTTATGGTGTAATTGGTAGTAACACTTGGTGTAAATGGTGTGCCGGGCAATACACCTCCAGAAATTGAATAGGTGAATGGCCCTGTTCCGCTTGCTGTTGGCGTTATGGCTACAGAAGCTCCACTACAAATCAGTGAATTGGATACGCTGGCACTCACATTTGGTAAAGGCAAAACTGAAACGGTAATCGCTATCCGTGAATTGCTCGACACACAGGTGTTGGCTTGGGCATAGAATGTGGTAGTAGTAGTAACGTTTGGGGTTATAAAGAGGGAACCACTGCTTAAGGCTGTTCCTCCGCTTGGACCAGAAAACCATGAAACCGTACCTAATCCAACAGCAGTAAGACTGGTATTACCGCTACCACACACTATATGATTTCCAGGTGAAGTCATATTCGTAGGGGTTCCGGGAGCAACACAATTGCCCGTTATTAATCGAATTTTATTATTTCCTGAATCGCCAATATATACATTGCCGTTCGTATAGATGCTTACTGAAACAGGACTACTTAATTGAGCAAAAGTTGGACCTAAGCCATCGCCTGAAGATCCCGCAACTCCGGTTCCTGCCATCGTTGTGATGATTCCTGTTGTCATGTTGACTTTACGAATTCTATGGTTATTACCATCAGCAATGTATAAATCTCCTGCAGGGTCAAAAGATAAATCGCTGGGATATCTCAAATGCGCTAATAACGCCGGGCCTCCATCACCGAAAAAATTATAACTCCCGGTGCCTACTGCGGTTGTTATTGTACCGCCCGGTGTTATCATCCTCACTTTGTTATTTCCTGAATCACAAAAAAAGAGGTTACCATTCGCATCCACTTTCATACCTCTAGGAGAGTTTACAGTTGCAAGGTTAGCAGGACCACCATCGCCTGTTGCCCCTCCCACACCAGTTCCTACATAGGTTGAAATAATACCACCCGGTGAAACCCTCCTGATTTTATTGCCTGAACTTTCAGCTACATAAAGGTTTCCCAGTGCATCCATGGCAATTCCTGTTGGTCCGTTTAAACTGGCATTTATCGCCAAACCCCCGTCTCCGGCAGATGCCATTGAACCTGTTCCAACCACTGTAGTAATTGTTCCTGAAGGAGATATTCGCCTTACTTTGTTATTAAAGAATTCTGTAATGTATATATTGCCGTTGGCATCTTTACACATGAAATGAGGGTTATTCATCAGGGCATTTATCGCAGGCCCTCCGTCGCCACTCGACCCCGGTGTATTTGAACCGGAAATGGTAGTAATGGTGCCGGAAGTAATTTTTCTTAAACGGTTATTTCCCCGGTCAGCTATGATGACATTTCCTAAGGCATCAAACTCCACATCTACCGGCAGCGACAGCCAAGCACTGGTGGCCAGGCCACCATCTCCCCCAAAAGCTTGAGCTCCTGTACCGGCAATGGTAGTTATGGTTTGTGACTTGAGTTGGTTCAAAAACAACATACCCAATAGGGTAAGAAATTGTAAAAAATAAGATCGAATCATGAAGAATTTTGTTATTCCAAAAATAGCAACTTTTTTAGAATTATCAAGACTTTCAGCGTTATTTTCTGGAAATTATTTCCTATTTTGTGGGTGAAAACGCCTGAAGTGAATTCTATCAAAAATAGCTTATTTGGACTGTTCGTTCTTATTGGCTATTCCGTCTTTTCTCAATCAAAACTTCTGCCTCCTGATTCAAGTTTACTAATCATTCCTAACTCAACTTTTGAGAGTGACAGCTCATCTCCGTCTTTTAATATGCCGGTAGACAGTTTCTCGCTTCGTAAAAACCTGTCAATAGTTCCTAAAGATATTGGAGACAGCATTTCTTCAAAAGAAACCAAGAAAAAAACAAAGATTTTTAAAATGCAAGGTTCCATCACAAATAGTTATGATGTTGGCGCCATTCCTTACTACCTAACCAACGAACAATTACCTGCTCAACTTTTTAAATCGAACGGAGAATTTAAATTGCGCTTTAACAAAATACCCATTCGTGCCGATTATTTTTATGCCAGCGCACCATTCAGTCTTGGCCTCAACAATTACTACTCCATCAAATTTGACGCCGAGGAATACCAGAACATTGTGAATGAAGACAAGCTCAATTATGCACATCATTTGAGAAAAACTATAGATTCTCTCAGCGCGGTTAAAAACAAATTAAGTAAAGAAAATAGCAAACTTTCAGGGGCCCTTGATGGCATAAAATTACAAACGCCATCAATTCCATCACTTGATACCCTGCCGCATGCTCAGATGGCTTTGCTTTATCCCAATACAACTCAAACGACCATTACGAAACAGAATATTAAAATCGAACAAAAGATAGACACCAGTTTTTCCAAACTTTCCATAGAAGAATTGAAAAAACAACTTGAGGAAAATCAAAACAAAATCCTAAGTCTTGAAACAAAAATTCAATCTCTTAATGAAAAAGCGAACATCATTGAATATCCAGGTAAATACAAAGGTGACAAATCTAAATTGACTCATCTGCCTGGCAGTGGGTTTTTAAACGGGCTTAAGAAATTTGAAATTGGCATGTGTTATCCAGGTTACTCTAATTTTCTTATCAATCAAGTGGCATTGAATGGCCTCAACGTTAACTACGTTTACCGCAACACTTTTTATCATGCCAGTATAGGTAAAACAGTTGTAAACTATTCACTTCAACCCTTGCCGAATTCATTTCTCAATCAAATACAAAACTTAAGTTCATTGTTTGACTTCAGAAACACACAAAATGGCAAGGCGGTAGCTGCACTTAAAGCCGGTTTGGGTCAGGAGTCATCCAATTATATCGCTTTAGGTGCCCTGTTTGGCAAAAGCAAATCGAATTTAAACCTGGGATTCGAAAATACCAATTACGTTATGGAGATTGACGGAAGGTACATTTATAAATTCATTCATTTGGAAGCCTCTGTGGCAAATTCAGTATTAAATGAAAAAAGTAATTTCCCAACTGACAATGAAAGCTCACCCACCAATTTCACCACCAAATTTAATAAAGCCGGACATGTTAAAGTGCATGGAACCATCCCTGCTTCCAAAACTAAATTTTCATTTCTAGCTAAAGGAGTTGATCCCGGTTTTAAAAGTTATGGAATTGGTTTTATGAGAGCTGACCTGTTGCGTTTAGAAGGCAAATTGGAGCAGCCCTTGCACTCCAGAATTCGGGTAGGAATTATTTGCAGATTGGATGAGGATAACATCAGAAACCTATACAGCTATAAAACAAAACTCAGAAACCTGAGTTACACCCTTAAGACTAAATTGATTCCTAAAATTTTAGACTTATCGATTCACTATAGTCAAATCACCCAAAACAGTACATTGCAATACACAAATGTGGAAAATAAAATAAGAACTGACATTGCTTCCTTTATTTTGAATCTTACACCAAGATTCAGAAAGTTGATTTCTGTGAATACCATTTTATTCAATCACTATATTCTCAGAAACAATGCGGTGAACAATTCATTGAATAATTTTAGCTTTAGTTCCTTTAATCAGGTAAAAAAATGGAAGATCAACATGATGAACTCGTTTAATCAAAGTAGCATAAACGACAGCACAAGTTTTTCAAACGCTATTAATAATGTATTAGATGTTGGCTATCAGTTATCAAAAAAGGTTGCTGTTAATTTACAAGCCAAACATGCAATGCCATTCGCTACTAAACAATCTGAATATGGTTATGCGTGTAGCATAAATGCCAACCTCCACAAACTTATTAACCTTGAACTGAGAATCGAAAAGCTGGTGTTGGGCGATTACATGAACACTTTAAATTACGACCGGGTAGCCGATTTTCCATTTTACAGTTACATTCGCCTAACCAGTAATTTCTAAATCGAATGGCTAATGTTGAATAAGTACTTTTTTTCCTAAAATGAGTCGATTATCTTTGAAGATATTCAAGTAATATAATCCATCTTCCAAAAAAGATACATCTATGCTGCATTGGTTCCCCCGTTCAGGCATTGCATCTATAACCAGCCGACCTGAACCATCATATACCTGAATGCTGGTGTGTTCGAAGTTAATCACATCAGAAGTGATTTTTAATTCTGCATTAATAGGATTATTGACCATAATATGAGATTCAAGTGTTTCACTCTGCTGTTCTATACCAACAGGATTTGCAGGCAAATTGTAAAAAATAGAAAGTGAAACAGAAGGCACTCCTACAATTGTATTTTTTCTAACAACCAAAACCGGTGTGTGTATACCCGGACTGTACCAGGAATACGTTTCAAAAGATTCAAATGTAGTTATGGTGTTTGTACCACCGTTAGCAACAAAAAAATTGATATTTGTGTTCGTTGAAACTGAATGAATTCTAAGAACATTTGTATAAGTGTTCAAATAGGTTGTTAAGGTTCCTGTACCGTCAGCAGTAATAGTTTGACTGCCGAGAGTAGTATATATCATTGTACCATTTTGAAACATTCCGCTCCAGTTATCAGTAAAAGTTACGCCGGCACTCATTGGATAAATCAATTCTTGTTTTGTATCGTTGAACATGAACTCAGGTGCAGAACCTGGAGAGAAATAAATCGACCCTCTATCACCAGCATGCTCAATCCCTGAAGAGGATACATTTAGCATGTTAATACGATTTGGAATCTCAATATTGCGCATGCCCATATTGCAATTTGTGAAGGAGTTGCTGACGTTTGATTGAGCCGGGGTTAAAAATGTATGGCTTACCGCCGGCGCTGGGATTTGGCTCGCAAAATTCCAAACCTGTCCGGTACCGGCATTCCCCGGATTAAAATACGGACCCTTTGCCACATTGTACACCTCGCCTATTTGTGGGTTGGTGTTTTGAGCCGTTAAAGTTTGGGCTTTGGTGGTTTGGTTTAACGCGATTAAGCTTAACAGGAGGAGTAGAGATTTTTTCATTTGACTTTTTTAAGTTGTAATTAAGGTTTAAATAATGTTTTCTTCTTTAGTAGTAGTTTTTTGATTTTACCTTGGCACGGATTGCAAAACCGCGCTAACGGGTTGCAAATTCGTTTTACAAGTTAATTAACTGACTATCGTTTATAATAAACATCGCCACTAGTTGGATTGATTAGGAACCCATTCTTGAAAATAAGCTCCTCATTCTCAAAATAACTACCGTATTGAAAATATTCTCCTTCATCTGGAATTAAGTCAATATTAACCGTGATGTAGTTAGAATTTGAGTTTTTGAAATAATAAATTGGATAGTCAGTTTTACTACCATGTGTTTTTAATTTTTCAAGCTTGCCTTGTTTTTTTATTTGCAAACGACCATTTATTGGAGTGCTATATGGAATCCCATTTACTTCAGTAAATCGGAGCGGAAAAGTAAAAACACTGTCTTTATACTTTGGGTCAAAATAATAACCTTGACGAGGTTTATAAATTATATATATACTATCCTTATGGATAGTAGTTACAAATGCTTCGGAAACTTTGTACATAGAAAAATTATTAGGTTGCAATTTTGTTGCTAATATTATCTTTCCATTCTTCCAACTCCACTGACCCATAATCGTGTCCTTGACATCTTGATCTTTGTGTTTAAACTTATGATTACTCAATAACTGAATGAATTTATTTTCATATTTTACTGAGTATATTCCTACAATAGATTTAGACGTTCCGCATTCATAAAACGAAAATAAGACTATAATAGAAAAGATGAATACTATGCTTTTAATTAAACTCATTTATGGTTTTAGTGTTAGTTTTTTATCATTTATTTGAGACGCATTGGGTTTAAAATTAAATATAGACTTGTATTTAACATATCCTGCTTTTTCTATTTGCTCTGTTTTTTCTTTCGATGAGTTAATTTCAATAGGTAGTAATCCCTTATTCTTATAGCCGTCAATTTGTGATTTTTTTATGGCCTCATTATCTTTCATCGGTTCTAAGGTTTCATTTATTAATGAACTGATCTCGACAGCTTCAATTTCATCATATAAGTCTAAATCTTCTCCTGATTCAGATGAACTCTTAGATGTTGAAAAAGAAAGGTCTCCTTCAAGAAATTGGGCACCATGCTTTAACTCATGCCCTAACCTTGCTTGTTCAGATTGCTCCATGGGGTTGCCGGCTGAGGCTCCCATAAAACGTTTAACATCAATTACAACCCTATTCTTATCAAAATCAAAATATGTATTTCCACCCTTTCCTTCGGAAAATGTTGTAGAACTCTTTTGTAAATAAAACTCAACATCTGAAGCATCCATTTTTTCTAATTGAGATTTAAACTCTTTTGCCATGTTAGCCACTTTGATGTCTTTAGAGCTTGATAATTTAACCATGAGTGTATAAACCTCTATTAGCATTTTTGTATCACCAGTAAAATATTTCCCATCCACATCAATGTTTCTTATTGGATTATTGCCCGAAGCGGAATAAGGTGACCAACTAACTTGCTTTTGAAACAGGGGATCCACACTTAAAAACCTTCCTAACCTTGAATCATAGACTCTAGCACCAAAATCTAAACTATTTCCGATACCTTTCACCTCATTATCATTCTCTTTCCCATTAAAGCCATACCTGTAATTATAAGCACTATAATTTCTTCCTGGCATCAATTGTCCAAAGGCATAATAATCCGTTGAAGAAACAATATCGGCTAAATAATATTGTTTTGCTGTGTTGCCCACCCAAGGTATGGGTATTTTAAGGTCGCTTACCACTGTGTTAACATTACCCAAATGGTTAGCGATTTCAAAATGTTTGTTGCCAACCCTACGTTGTAATTCGATTGGGCCAATCGTCATTACCGGAGGGAAAATAACATTTACTACATGTTTATCTATGCCTACCCTGTTGCTTCCATAAATTGGGCGTTCAATCAACTCAAAGGTTTTTGAAACGGAGGGCCAGGGCTCAGGTTCGCTTTTGTAGGTGGCCATCAAGTTGCCCTGAGCATCTCTTACGTAATACAAGCTGTGGAGCCATAACTGCATATTATTGGCATTTTCGAAATACACGTGCTTACCTACACGGTTTCCATTGGCATCGTATTCAAACTTTATCGATGTTAACATGCTGGAGGCATCTCGCTTTATTTCCGCTATTTTTCCGTACACGTTCCAGATAATTTCACCGGCGGTAGTGCCAATGAGCTCAGATTTATCCTTCACTAAGTTACCGATTTCATCGTATTCATAGTTATCCATGTTGGTTTGGTTGGGTAAATCGGCGTAATTCGCAGGGCCGACCCCCGCCGGGTCGTTAACGCTCCTTAAGCGGTTGTTTATTGGCCTGTTTTGAGCATCCAAAGTATAATTATACATGAGGTTATCAAACACGGCATTGTTCATGTCGGCCTTGGTTTGTGTTGCGATATTGCCGTTGGCGTCGTAGGTAAAATTATTTGCGTAAGAAGGGTTGTTGTTTGCACCAAGCCAATTGTTAGAAGCGTTAACGAATGAAGTAAAACTTTGAGCTGTCGATATGCGGTTCAATTGATCGTATTTATAAGCTGAGGCCATGGGTTTCTTAGTTAATACGAGGTTGTTTGGGGCTATTGCATTACCATAATTGTAAGGTTCCGAAATGGAAGTAGCCATAAGGCTTATGTTTCCATTGAATAAGTTTTCTCTTGCATTGAATAAATTGCTAGGTTGCCCTGTGCTACCAGTAAAGGCCTCAAAACGGTTAGCCAATGACCATGCAGATGAACTAATGGCCTCATAGTCATCAAATCCGGTTTTATAATACCCTAATGTAAAGCCTGAAGCGTCCATTGGAAACACCGTATTTGTGGCTGAAGCATCCTTACCCATATCAGTTGCCGGATCCAGTTTATTGCTGTTCATGCCCTTGATCCAGCCTTGTAAAGTATACGCATAATCAATCCCCTGAATTTTATCATGGCCAAGTTCAACCCGAGCTAAAGGACCATGTTTATAATAAAAGTACTTGGCATCAGTTTCCCAAATCACCGCATTGCGGCTTGTTTTTACTTCGGTTAACCGGTTATCTGCATCGTATTCATACCGGTGATAAAAGGCATCGTCTTTTTCAGGCTGATAACTTACCTGGTTAACCTTACCACTAATTAAATCGTATTGGTAATACATGAACTTATATCGCTGTGCCCTTATTAATGGATCAGGGCTTGCCATAAGTCGCCGGTTATCTTGCACCAGCATTTTTACATTCCCGCTGATGTCGTAACTATAATGTGTGGCATGATCGTAATTGCATGCGCCAAGGTTATCCTCGTAATAATACACGGAGGATACGCGTTTTCTAAGGTTTTCCTGAGTGAAAACATTCTTTTCGCAAGAATATTCAGTTTCATAAACGGTTTTTGTTATCTGATGTTTGGCGCCAGTAGCATGGTTAAGCCAATCTTTCAGTTTGTTATCATCGATAACCTTAGGATTAAAACTTAGACCGACAAAAGCTCCGAAAATTGTCTCAAACTTTTTGTCAGTCGGCAAGTTTTCCGTTTTTTCCCCTACTTCCACTATTCTTCCCTGACTATCGTATATGGTGTAACTGTATTTGTCAGGGGACTGTTTTGCGTTTTGGGATACTACCATTCTACCCAAACGATCGTACCAAAATAAGGTGGAGTGTTTACCAACAGCATGACCAAATTTCCAATTGTATTTGTGGTAAGTTAACGGGCTTGCCGTGGTCATGTTTCCCGCAAAAAATGCTTCAATTCCACTATTGTCAACTACGCTTATAGTATTAATGTTTTTTTGTGGGCTGGCATAAGCAGGTAGCATGTTTTGCATTTCGGCGTCGATTGTAACCGGAGAAACATTATGATTTATCACGACTTTAGCCATTTTAACAGAACTACCGCCAATGTATCCGGTTATATTGTCAGCAAAATCAATTGCGAGCAAATGGTCAGAATTAGTGAATTGATTGTTTCCTGTTAAGTTTATTGCAGCGTTGAAATTTGTACCATTAAAGTATTTTAGGGTGTTGTTTTCACCTACAGCCAAAAAGCGACCGGCCCAATTGCCTTTAAAAGCATATAAGGCGCGGAAGTTGTTGCCGGGCAAGCTGGTTAAAGGGCTAATAACACCATTCCATTGGTGATTAGCATTTAATGTGATTGCCCCACCGATAGTGCTTGATGTGCCATGATCTGTTCCAACATAAAAACCACTGCTTTCATTGGACAAATCGATGTCGTAAATAACCTTATTTAAATTTGCTGCGTTAAAGGTAAAAGGGCTATTATCAAGAATCAAATCATTGCAATTCACAAGATAATTGTAGTTACCAGCAATGATGGCTTGGTCATCAAAGGATGTATGAACAGCAAATAAGTCAGGTACAATGTCAGCCCCTGCTGTAACGTGTCGGAATGGCTTGACTACATTCCAGTTTTGTGCGCCATCACGGGTATGACGAATAAGACCATGTTTACCGACAAAATAACCATTCTCAGAATTAATAAAACTGATTTGGGTAATTTCACCTGTAAACCAGGAAGTGATTTTTGTAGAACCGTATTTACCTAAAGAAAAGTACTGATTTTTTTGCCCTGCGCCGTAAAGCGATCCGGCACTTGATGAGTACCCAATACTGTTCAAGTTTTCTTCAGTAGTAATCGGAATCGGATCAAAGACAGCTCCAACGGAAGAAAGATTACCTATGTCTGTCTGAAGTACTGTTCCATTTTCACCTGCAAAAATGGCGTAATTGAATCCGGTTCCTGCAGCATTTCCAACATCTAATAAGTTAACCGAGCCGGCATTGTTTGTTATTTTGGCCATAGTGGTTCCTATTCCCGTTACATACTCAACCAAACCGCTTTCTCCCACTGCTATAATCTGCGAAGTACCGGAAATGTATTTTGCGCCATTATAATTGGTCACATGTCCGGAGCTCGACATTATGAAACTGCTTGGTGCTGTTAAGTTTTTATAAGCCACAAAACCTTGATCACCAAGTAAACTAAGCATGGAATTTGAAGGATTGACAAGTAGCTCATTCACTTTACTTGGTATGCTTGCCTCAGAACGGTCAGAAAAAGTTAAAGAACTTGAGAAATTTGAAGTTGTTGAGTTCGCTTTATGAATGTTTCCGCCAGCGCCAACACAAACAGCGTAACTTGGACTTGAACCAAAATCAAAAACAACTGAATTAAAGGTTACAACGGGTGGAGAGATCGTGCCAATAGGCAAAGGCATAAACGCTGGTTGGTCAACCCCAATGAAGGAATTAAATTTTGAAAAAGTAGCTTGCCCTACAAGTAATATAGCAGGATTTGAAAACGTATGAGAAATTCTATCCATAACGAAGTCCTGATAGACAACATTGGATTTTTGACCTAAAATCCAGTTTACAGCTGATTGTCCGCTTATAGTAATTGGTGTGTTATTGTCTGTTTTAATATAAAATAATCCCGATTGAGAAATAAACAAGCCCTCTACAGCATAGTTATTCATACTTGGGCTTACTACTTCAAACAAACATTTGCTTGGTATAGCTGATGTTGAAATATTAGTTTCCTTCCAATTCACATTATTCTCCTCATAATTAAGGCTATAGAAAAATTTGCCCTGTGTCCCCGATGCTCCACAAGCTACCGCCATCAAACGGTTATTATTGTCAAAAGGCATAACCATTACATCATTAATATCCAGTGAATTGTTAGCATTTACCGCATTTAAAGCAGTGCTTACAGCGCCGATAGCCGGTACGGATGGAGTATTGATATCAAGGGTAACCCGTTTTATCAGGCCCCCGCTTCCAAAGGCCGTAAGCTTATGAACTGCACCAGTGATGATGTATTCGTTGAATCCTTTATAAGACTTTGAAAGTGTGCCTTGATTTATCAATACCCAATTTGCCCCTCCGTCAACTGTCTTGTACAAACTACCTACCGAATTTGCATCAATTAAAATTGCTACACCATTATTTGCATCTGCGAAATAAACATCCTTAAATTCCAAAGCAGTGTTAGTGTTCTTAATACTCCAATTCTGTCCTGCATCATTGGATTTAATCAACAAACCATCCTTACCAACGGCATAAATGTTAGAAGTGTTACTAAGGCGTCTCACTTTGTTAAGACCAAGCACTTTCGTTTGACTTATGTCCGTCCAACTTGTTGCAACAGCACCAAGCCTGCTATAAATTCTTGAGGTTTCTGAAGTCGGATAATAAGTGGTTATATAATATTCAGTTGAACCGCTCCCTAAAAGTGCAACCGCCACATCGGTTATTGATTCTCCGTTTCCAAAAGGTATTGCGGGTGAGCTATTATTAAAATCCTGAAATGATGGCGCTACTCCTGGGGAAAGTGTGAACTTAATGAGGGTTCCGTTATCCCCTACGGCTACTCCTTGAATGTCGTTATTGCTAAGCCTTATGGCAGCCACATCGTTTAAGGTATTTCCGTTACTAAGTTCATGTAAAGGTAAGTGATCCCAATTTGAGCCTCCATCCGCTGAAATCATAAACATTCCATCACTTCCAACGGCTATTCCTACATCGTTACCTGACGTAATTGGTATAAAAATCACCTTCTTAATATCAAAACCTGAAATATAAGGCACGCGTCTCCAGGATTCTCCTCCATCACTGCTCTCAAAAACCTTTCCACGGTTAAAGTTAGAATAATAGGAAGAGCCTGATGATTGAATTTTTTCATATCCTGCCAAATATCCTCTGTTTTGATTCAGAAACTGTGAGCTGGTTATATTCACAAATGAATCGACTCCGAGTGTGTATCTGTATTTTAAGTTGGGGGAGCTCATTCCATCATGATCTGGCAATCTCTGCTTTACTAACTGATTAAGCGAATTGTAAATATATACAGTTGGCTGGGCGTGGTTAACAATTACCGTTTTGTTCCTTGAACTTCTATCATTCTTTACTTTAATCGCGTTAGGGTCATTGAACTTTTTGATTGAATTATAAAAGGGTTGATCCAATCCCGCTGGAGGAATAGTCTTTATAAGATTCCCAGCCTGGTCATAGTAGTAGAGTGTGTAGTGAAATTCCTTATCGTCGTATTCACGTATCAAACTTTCGAATGCTCCCAAACAATGTGCATTGTATTGTGAAATAAATTGAGTCGCCATAGTATTCAAATACTGCTCGTAAAGCAATTTGGCATTGATTAAGGCAAGTTCTTTTTTATACAACATACAAGGATTTTGTGCAGTGCTTGTATTTAGCGGTGATTCAACAGTATCAATAGGATTCGGTTGAGCACACGGTATTATGACCGGCTGGCAAAAATTTTCGATTTCAACATTATTAGTTATATAGGTCAAATCGGTTATTTTCCCATTCATTACATCGTATAAAAAGGCCGCATAAGCCTCGGCGCATTTACAATATCCCTGTTGTGAAAAATACTCAAACGTGTAAAGCATTTGAGGTACCGGTAAATTCAGTTGTGGATTTCGAGAAACATATCCAACATAAGCAGTTATAGCATTGTTATACGTACTGAATTCTGAACTACAATACTTTTCATTCGCACAGCCCGGAAAATCGCGTATTGAAAGTGGTTGCGATGACATTGCATTTTTTTGTACCGTATAGAATTGTTGTAAATAGCTAAGATAGGCAGTCAAGCAGTGACAAAAACCCTGTTCGGTAAATTGCTCACCATCTATAAATTCATTTTCGAGATAATATCCCTTATCAATTGCCAGTTCACTTGTGTTGAATGCATCCAACGCATCAAGATAAGAAAGGTACCTATCCATACAATCCTGTAGCCCATTCGGCGAATTATTATCACACCTTGGAATTGAATTTATTGTTAATACAGGGCATACAGAGGTATTATAAAAGCTACTAATGTATTGGGTAAAATAACTTATACCAGGCTCCTGACAACAATAGTTTTTGCTATCAAATTCCTGTTGTGTCAATGCAGGGGGTAGAGGATTTGCATAACATGCATTTGGAATTGTAGTGTTATAGTAAGCATAAGCCAATATATACTCATTATATAGTGAATCACATAGGTTTTGAGCCGTGTTCACGGTTGCATTTGATCCTATTGGTTTTCTATTACTCCAGTATTCCAGAATCGATTTAGGTTGTAGCGCCTGACTTGGAATATACTTATTGAGATATTTGTAATACTCATTTACATTCTTTTCGATTGCAACTTCGCTGAATTGTAATGGTCCTGTAGGCTCTAGATGCTTTGATTCAGCAATATTTGATCTAACATTATAGCTTTTAATATGGCCTAAATACTTTTGGTAATCTAATTCTTTTGCATTGTTCTTTGTTACAAAGGTTTTGAATTTTTGAAAACTTTCAAGTATGGTTTTATCATGCTTGGCGGGGTTAAACTCAATGATAAATTTAAAATAGTAGTCTTTTAATATCTCGAACTCGGGAATCCTCATTTCTTCGATATTCATGTAAGTCAGCCGGTCGTTTCTATTTTGTGCCCAAGCATATTTTGTATTAATTTGATCTATTAACCCTTTATACTCATTGTAGAAATACAAACTTGAATCGACCCTAATCTTGTTCTCAGCAATTGCTATACGTTCGCTTTGTGTCCATTGCTCTTGAATATTGCCTTGTGAAAGTGTGTCTTCCACTTGACGTGCTCCGCCTTCAACTGGTCCTGTAGAACCACAACAAACTGGTTCGGGAGCCCCACAAGCGTTACAATTTTGAATTTCATAACAAGAACTTCCATAAAGTGTATCCCTGAAAATTGGTGAAGAACCACCACTTACCCCCCCTGAACTATACTCCACAACTATATAAAAATCCTGAAAGCTTCCAGAACCTGTTGTTGATCCATATCCTTTCATTTCCAGGATGCTGGTGATATTTGGGAGGAGTATTTGTGTGTTTTGATTGTTTGATTTATTATTCGTTTTTACCCAAACTGTGCAATATGTATATTGGCTGCAGGGATCTTCACCTTCAATAAATTCCCAGGGGTCTCCTTCATAACATGGCGAAAGAAAGGTAAAACCTAAACTGTCGTTCTGAATTGCACTTAATGGTTCATAACTACCGTTCACAATTTGCTTATAGTAATTATTTACAATGGAGAACTTACTCACAGGGATATTAGATGCCAATGGACTAAAACCAGTCAGCAAATTTGAGGTCATTGTAGAATAGTTTAGAACATTGTTGTTTGGCGAAATCGCATTTGGACTATACTTTTTATTCAGTAAAATATCTGTGAGCAAATGCTCCAAATCCTTTTTGGTTTGGTGGTATTTTGTTTTACATTCAAGTGGGTCGGGCTTTTCGCATTTCCCCATTTCTATTAATTCCTGTTGTCCATTACAAAACTTTGTTACATCACCCTTAATTTCGCCTAAGAAAGAATTTCCGGTTGTTCTTGCTTCAAATACAAAGAAGTTGTTGTAAGCTGAATTTATGTTGTTAAAAAACCCAAGCGTAGATAAAGAGTTTGGCAGCAAAGGGTTTCCTGAAGTAAAATTCAATAAATTAATTTGCAAATAACAAGTAGGACTAGCATTATCAAAAACTTTATACTGATAGTTTCCTAAATACAACCATTTCAAACTTGGATTATTATTGTTTGGAGCTAAAAGAATTTCGAGTTTACTTAAGTACTGAGAATAAACATTGTTTGAATTGCTAGAACCCAATGTTATCCCAGTTGTATTGACAATATCCTTGGTGCCTGGCAAACTTTCAGTAATCGCAAGTATGGACATTAGACCTTGGAGTTCTTTAGCAAGATCATTTGGTTTACAAACATCATTAAAAATACAACCACCTAATTCAATATCCGTTGTGCCATTAACCACCTTATATACATAACTGGCACCAGTTTGTTCTTTAGCTATACAGGTAAAATTATTTACAGGGCCTGTATTACCGGTGCGCATAAGCTGAGTAATAGAAACCACTTGTGACCATGTAATTGTTTGTCCAGGTAAAGGACTAAATGCAATTGTTTTAACTACCTGATTGGTAAAAGAGTTTTTTATATTAACATTTAAGACTCCCGAATTGATTTGTGATTGCCATAGATAATTGACATAGTTGGCGGGTGGATTTGGTAAATTATTTAAGTAATTATAGAGTTTAACACTGAATTCAGGGTAATTCTGAAGTGGTTCATTTGAAGAAGCAATCTTACCATTTTGAGCTAAGGCCTTCGCTAAAGCTTCAAAATCAATTGCCATCGGGCATTTACCTGTTTTAAGATAAGCTTGGTATTCTGCTTCGCTTTCGTCAATTGGTGAAGAAGAGTTTATCTGACCATATCTCTTTACTTTCAATGCGTAAAGATCTTTCATTTGTGAATTGCATGGTTGCTTTGAGTTGTAAAATTCGGATGATCCCGTGTTCACGGTGTTGTTGGATGGATTGTATTGAATTAACTTGGTGTTATATGGGTTAAAATTCGGGTCACCAATACATCCATTATAATATTTGCAACTTGTACCAATGTCAAATCGCTTCCAATCCGAATACGCTATTTGAACTTTTGCCTTAGCGGCCAGGTAGGTATTTCTTAAGGTTTGCCACTCCTTATCCCTAAATGCTTGAGAATAATTTGCAGAACCGAATGTTGTACAATTCGCATTGTTGGCCTGGTTAACACCAATTTGATTCGAACACTTCAACATATAAGCTACGTACTCGTGCAAACTTAGCGGACCCATCGAAATATTATAAATATTATAGACGTCAGTAAGTGGAGTACCAGAACTAAATGACTGCTCAAAATAAAAAGAAGATGTAGCAGGATCCTTACCTAAATCAAGCATGTAACCTCCAGGAGTATTTGGATCACTAATCAACAATTGTTTTACATTCAAGGCTTCGTTAAAAGTTTTGGTAGCTCTTAATAAGGCATCGTAATCATTGCTGCTGTATTTAAGATTTGAACCTACACCTACTGTGTTAAATCTATCTAAACAGTCCTCATAATAACAATATTCAGGATGGTATGTTACCAGTGATTTAGCCCAACTTGTTTTCCAGTGGGCGACAAAAATTGCCACATCAGAAAGATTTTCAGGGTAGGTATAATAATCTCCCGGGCCTAGAGTAAATGTTAGTGCCAGGTTATCGACTTTAAAATTGTAATTGCCAGGATTGCTGGTTGTTTGTGGTGGAACTTTAACCAATTTTACCCTCGATCTTAATCCGTTCGGATCCTGATATTCCTGTACGTTATTTGGCAGCAATGGATGTTTCCAATTTGCTGGAAATCCCGGTATAGGTGTCAGTGGGCCAGACAAAGTCGATCCAGGATTTGTGTTCTTAGGTAACAGGTTTTGTTTGTTAAAAACAGATAATACATCGGTGGGGTTGGTCCAGTTTCCATATTGTCCATTTGGAGAAATATCACCTAAAAGCATGTTTAAGCCGAGTTCACAATCTCCTTTTATTGGAGCACACACTTCTTTGCATCTTTTGAAGAGATACTCCCACTGTTCCTCACTACCACGGCCTGAAGAAACATACTTATCCTTAGTTCCTAAACTAAGCTCACAGGGACATTTTATAGCACAAACTACAGAGTCCGGAATTTTGTTCAACTCAGTAGTTTCAAAACTACTTAAGGGCAAAATGCAGTTTTTTGTGGGGTCGAGGTACTCTTTTAAATAGTAATCTCTTGCATCTTTATTGATTCTTAGAATTTTGCTAACATAATAAAGTCCTATAGGCAGAATAAGCGGTGTATTGTAAGTTAAATCCTCGACTTGTTCCTCGTATTCATATTTGGTAGGTGAAGCACAACCTGTTGTAAAAATAGTATCAGAACCAGCAATTGTGAAGTGCCCTACCATGCGTTTCCCAACATTCACAGAACTATAAATATTTGTTCCACAATCATCCGTAACTTTAATTTCAAGATCGTAAACGCAATTAAAGCACATGTTAGCCGGACAATTCGTTAGTTTGAAAGGCTCAACACCCAAATTATAAGTAAAAGTATTTGCTGAATTATTAGTGGGAACTAAAATCGATTTCCGAAATTCTATTGATTCACCGTCACTACCAATAATATTATTCTCGCTTTTTCCTGCAGTATTTTTATTAAACATATCAGCAGTTAATTTCCCAACAGGAGGTATAGAAGGCAAGTTTATTAAATTTGTTGGGGCATTACCAGCCAAAGAAGTTGCTATGGTCCTTCCACTTAAATCCAAATACGTGATACTAACTTGTCCATTAGGATCAATAATCATGTTTTTCTGGTAATGACTTGCGTCCCCCACTTCAGAACCAAAAAGACGATCTAATTCAATCTGTTCAGGAGCTCCATAAAAATATTGAGTTGAATGTCCCCCTAATATTTGAAACTCTGGTCCCACACCGCCCTGCTTTTTAATTCTTCCTGTATTGTCAGGTGTGTATTCTGTTTGGCTATAAGGATAACCATCTGCCTCAGGTAAATAAGACTGAAATCCCGATTGATCCGGGTTGTTTAATGAATAGTATTGCGATGCTCCACTTGTGTTTGCCATAGGTGCTGCAATGTTTAAACAACTATTTGGTGATTGATCGACATCGAAATGCAACTTTGAATACACTTCACCTTGAAATCCTGCTAATGGTGTAACATTCAATTCCCGAACGTATAAAAAAGAGTGCTGTGCTAAAGACCCTGCATTTTGGCATGCAGCGGGAGGTAGGGGTGCAGGTAATACGGTTACTGCTGGTCGTCCACTAAAATCATAAATTGAACTACCAATTATTGTAGTCAGGTCAGTATTATTTTTTGTTATGGTTTGTCGGGTCCTTTGGCTCCCATCTGCAAAATTCACCACAACTTTGCTCTTACCATCTTCCGCAAAGCTCGACTGGAAATTCCAATTGAAATCAGGTTCGAATTGAGAGACATTTATCGGAACTCCACTACTCCACTCCCCTGCAACAATATCTTTTAAGTAGGTATCAGAATTGCTAACAGGTCTACCAAAAGCTCTAACCCTAAACCCTACAAGGCCTTGATCAAAAATATTAGGTACAGTATAACTATTATCCTTCGTGACAATTCTTGTCGAATTGTTCTTAAAGTCATCCAGAGTTATTGAAACAGATTGTTGATCGTAATTGTCCTTGGCTGTGTACTCTAATTCATAGTATAAAGCTCCGCTCTGAGGTGACCAGGTTACCAGGTATGAATCAAAATCATTTAATTGATCACAGTCATAATCTTTACCAACAACCTGAAGATTTGGCATCTGTCCTAAAAAACTAAATGCCTGATATCTTAGATTTTGTATACTTGTTTCTACTCTCACTATCGAAGGCAAATTAGTAACACTTACTCCGTTCACCCTTATACCTTGAATGGTAACGGCCATTTGATAAATTTTCGGGAAATTTGGTGCGTCGAAAAGCAGAACACTTTGATCCACAAAAGAAGTATTACTATAGGGCTTATTGCTTATTTCCAACGTCCTAACAGCTTGATAATAAATTGCTAACTGAGAATCATAAGCTTTAATATCCAGATCGACCTCCACATCCATGTTTTGCTCCGCAGTTACAAATACTGACTTGTTTGGTAAAATCATTAATCGTACTACACCAATTGAGCTCACATCGTACTGATTTGAAATCGGGGGCGTAACATTCACCATATGGCTGGCTGTAAGACCTATAATTGGTCCTTCAAGTGAAGGGCTTGCCATATAAGTAACTGGCACATCCTGACAAAACAAGGTTGAAGAGATTAAAAGGAAAGAAGCCATACAAGCCTCCTTAACTCTATTTTTAAAAGTCGTTTTCATCAGTTTGCGATTATTCTTTCATCAATTACCTTAAAATTTGAATACTTATAAGTTGGTGAAATTTTTTCTCCTTTCACATTCAAAAATGTCTTGGTGCTTAACTCTTCTGCGCTATAACTTACATCCTTTCTGAAATCCCTAATGATAACCTCCATCCGGGGATAAAACACTTCGGTTTTAGTTTCATTATTCTTTCGAATGGTTCTAGATGTTCTATAATAATAGACCATTTTAAGTATTTGGCTTTCATTATAGTAACACTCTTTTGCGACCACCCCTTCCGTCTCTGCGAGTTCAATACGTATTCCATTCATAGATTGGCTCGAAAAAGTGAAGGTTTTTCTGCAATTCGTCCATAATGAAGAAGAAGTAAAACTTTGTACATCATCCTCATCAATTGCTTTCATAGGTTCAGCTAATCTGATTGTTTTATCCTTTAAATCAACAGTTACTTTATACTTAGAATCTTGTACTATTAGCCTATCCATTAATCCATAAGCCCAGTAATTTCCCTTTCTTTTTATAAATCCCTTGCCTTCTGAATAAACATTCTCCGTAGTGTAATCTTTATATGATTCATAAACTACCGAATACGAATAATTTTTTCCCGCAAAACATTTATTCTCTAGACCTTTTAAAAGAGTAGCACACTCCTTCACTTCGATTTCTTTCCATTGAACCTTATGTTTAAGAAATGATGAATTCGAAATAAAAAAACTGTAAAAGAGAATATTGGAAATTAACAAAATCATTATTAACGGATTGGTTGATTGCTTTTGGTTTCTTTTATTGTTCTAACTCCACGCTCTGTTTCCTTTTTTACTCTTACTAACTTTCCCTCATTGTTGTATTCATAAAATGTTGCATAGTTATTCTCATCCAATTCAGCAATAAATTGTAGTGTTTCCTGGTCATACACATACGACTTCATATTGCCATCCGCCGGAAAGATGCGGATATCATCAAAAAAAGCTTTTGTGGCCATCATGGGTGCAACAGCAATCTGCGAGGCATCGAGTTTATTCAGTATAGTAAATCCCTTGGCATGAACCGGCACTTCAAAAACACCCTCTATCTTTTGCCAACCATCCACAATAGGGCCTTTGGGCCTGAAAATAGTCGAATTCCCTAATTGCGACAGTGGATTCATGCTATTGTAAAACTTGACCTCAACAACAGGTGTAGCAAAAGAATGCCACATATCATAGGATGTTGGCGCAACACTTATCGGAGATCCGTTATACATGTTTTGGATCTTAGCCCAAACACTTACAATGTACTTTTTTCCCGGGATCGGACTAAAATCACTCACGCAATTAGGGCAATGTCCGATTTGAATATAACTTACTCGACTCGTACCACATCGAATTCCCCCATTTGTACCTTTTGCGGTAATCGTAACAGCTATTCGATCAGAATAGTTTATGTTGATGTTATTCGGATTTATTGGAATCGGAACTGTAAAATCATTTATTAAACCAGGAGAGATAGTATGTTTGTAAAGTGAGTTAACTAAATCGCCCTTAGCGTTGCTTTTATAAAACTCCAACTCAAACTGTCCATTCATTGAAATAAAATTTGGATCATTAATTGTTAATTCTACTTCTACATTTCCATTGAAAGTAAGATAAGCTGAATGAAGTATTGGAGCCTGCATTTTATCCGTTAAACCCTGGGTATAATAAAGTCCTGAATACATACCATTAGGTACATGCAGTGGACCAAAAGTTGGGCAACTTGCTAACAAAGTGCAAGATTCAATAGTTGTTGGTAAACCAAAATACACTTCAATACTGCCAGGAAATACCAAATCTCTTATTTTAATACCAGCATTATCCGATGGTGTTGGCCAGTTTATTTGCGGCTCAAAAACACCTTGAATGAATATTTTAGGATAGAAATAATTGCAAGAAAGCGAATTACCAGAATAATTATTAAGTGAATTAAACCCGCAATTATTGCCATTTATGAAAGTGTTGTTTTGAGAAGGTTCCAATTCATATCCAAACCTATTTGGCCCTTTGTGACTAAACCATGTTGATTGACCAAAGATTATATCTTCCACGTAGTAGTAAGCATATATTCCTCCAAAACTGATATTCGAAACGCCACCATAAATTGAATTAATACAATCAGCCTTAAATTCATTGTTATTTATATTCATCAGTTTGTTGCTACCTACCGAAGCCTTAGTCGGTGATGCTATCTCTAAATTTATTTCATGGTTGTATAACTTGTTTTGTGTAATATTTACAAAATAAGAATCATCTATTAATGGATCCGGCAAAACAGGGCCTTGTTTAATACCAAGAGATAAACCTCTTATCTCATTTTCTTGAATCAAAACATCATGTTTAACTTTGTATAAAATTGGATTTATTTTACTGTTTATAGGTGCGCCAAAATAATAAGGTGAAAATTCGATTCCACAACCAAACTCGTTGTACGCTGAAGTGGATCCAATAAAATTCTTTTTTATAATACTATTAGCAATTCTTCCGGGATGCATTAGCTTAACATCTCCAATCATTCTTATTGCTTTAGAAAACAATCCATCGCTTTGATTATGCACAATGCCATTATCTAAAAAATTATATTGATAAGATGTCCCATTACTAACATATGTTGAGCATAGTGAAGTGAATGTATTATAGTAACAAATTGGTGAAGTATACTCATAAAATTTATTGTTTTCAATATGCATAAAGTCGACATCATTCGAATATTCAATTGCCCGGTGATAACCGTCAAAAACAGAATTTGTAATATGAACCTCCTTTGTATTTCTTACAGTTATTGTATTAATAAAATCATAGTCGTAGCAGTCCAAGTAATTTGGATTACTATAATTGTACCATTTTATATAACTGTATACCTCGTTCATCCTCAGAAATATTAAATTATCAAACGAAACACTGGAAAGGTTTGAGAGTTGTGGAAGATTACTGCTAAAACCAGATTGGGTGTTAACATGAAATATTTCATCCATTGTACCCAAAGCCTGAATGCTAGGAGGGTGAGGTATTTGTTTATGGGGCTCCGATGGTGGACAAAATGCAATAAACGTATTTTGATTATAAAAACGATCGACTAAAAAACCCTTAAAGCAGCCATTTAGATTATTATTAGTATTTGGAGTCGAACCAGGATTTGTAAGTCCTTGAAACAATACTGTTACATTATTAACTATAGGGTTAGGTGGAGGATTTGGGCCGTTATAAGGTAAAGTAATGTCTGGTAAGTCGCCTTGAATAATTAAATATCCCTCGTCTTGACCATCTACAACTCCATCATCATTATTATCCACTCCACTCATTAATGGATATGCTCCAATGTAAATTGTAGCATTTGATCCAGATTGTAGCAAATTTATATCATCAATCGCATTTTTAAGAGTATAGCCGGGTCCATTATGCGAGAAAGCACTCGTCACATTTAGAGTGTAGTTACCCGTTGTATATCCGGCTGGGGTTTTCCCTTGAGGTCCAAAAGCCCCTTGTGGACAACCTTGCTGAGCGTTTAGCCCAAAGGTGCTCACGCAAAATATTAAATTAACCAGTACTAACCTCATACTTAATTGTCTATTGTATAGAATTGTTGAAATAGTAGTTGTTCCCCATCCATTATTTTCAGAGTCACAAGTTCTAATTGAGAAATTGAATTCTCTTCAATCATTTCGTTAATCGAAATATGATTATCCAGGATAGCACATCTTCTTACTATTCTAGCTTCTGAGGAGTCGATTAAGCATAGATTATTCTCACCTTCCTTAATATTTGCTACGATCAAGTTAGATTCTTTGATTATTGTAGTCATACTCGAATTGCTTAACGTTACGATAATGCGAAAACCCGCATTAAGATTGTAAGCTGAGAATTCCATATTCAATTTCCCAAAAACCGGAATCTGATTCATAGTTGAGTCAGAAATTATTGATTGCCTTTTAATTTCAACAAATCCATTTGGTTTGGTAAAATGATGATTAAACCTTTCAACATTAACCTGACTTTTATACTTACCTGAAATGATGATAAGAATCAAAATAAATATAACTCTGTGTTTCATTATTTAGTTATTGTATGGATGCACAATTAATTTATTATAAATACAACCTTTAGAATCGGTTATAACCACAATTGCTTTGTAAGCTAAATTTCCCGGAAAAGGCACAACTACAAACGATTCATCATTAGCGTTAAAATTTACACTTCCTGAACCGGAAATGGTTATAGCCTCAAACTGATAAGGGGCTAAACCTCCTAATACTTTATATTTCAAATTCAAATTATCATATTCGATTGACGCTTGACAGGCATTCGGCTTTGAACAGTTTGTACTCAAACTTGCTGTAATTCCAGCTGCTCCGGAGGACATCGGTGAATACATTTCCACTTTTATTGATTTTTTACCAGTATGTGCTTCCGTAGCATCCCAATCCGATAAAGGGTCGTTCTCCACAGGTTTAAAATCGAAATGCTTATCAGGTGTACAGGCTAAAGACGAGTATTCAAAGCCAGAGTAAGCCAGTTCCCTGTATTTGGAATTAGAAGCCTTAGCTGTAGGTAAACTTTGATTGTGACCAAACATTGCACTACTATATATCCCCAAAGCGTTTTTAGATTCCAACTCCATACCATAAGGGCTCATTTCATTTACCGATTCTACAAAGGTCCATCCATTGTTATTGATAGTCCAACCTGCACCTGTGTACTTGTAAAATGGTTGATAAGCCATAAAGGTTCCATCCTGTCTGATGTTACTGTTGTTTTCATTATTGGTTTGGACTCTATCGGTCAAATAAGCATAGTTCCGGATAGGTCTCCAGTTACCTTTTGTTCCCACAGCGTAAGGATTGCTTGAATAAAGAGGAGTATTGCAGTCACAATTTACTTTCCAGTTTTGATCGTACTCTATGGCACTGGAATTAATCATCCGTTGATAGATATTGCTCCTTATACCACCTAATGGATTAACAAGTGTAGAAATATTAGCCATGTCCATTGTTTGCATGTTTCTATAACCCGACCTCACTACTTTCAGAATATAATCACCATTGAAAGTAGCTCCAGAACCGTTGATATCCCTTAACTCCAGTAGATTCGATTTTGATTTGGTTACCCATGCTTTATAGTAATTCACAGGACTTGTTGCTGTAGCTGGAATTGTTGCCACAATCAATTCATCCCCTTCTGAAAATAAATTTTGTTTTGATTCAATAGTTGCATTCCCATTTATAAACCCATTTACGCGTAAAGCGTAATCAATATTCTTGTACGCCGAGCCCATTTGTTTATAGTACCAGTAGGCCGGGTATCTAAAATTGTAAATTGGGTCATTGTAATCATTGATAACCTGGGTCAATAATACATCGCCTGTTTCAGAATCATAAGCCAAATTGGAGGTGGTAACTGTTGAGCCATCCTTTTTTGCGATAGTTTTATCAAGTATACCAAAACGTTGTACCACCTTAGTCATCGTGGCAGATCTGAATTGAGTTTTATCGGAAGTATACGTTGGGATTGGAACCAAAGTAGCTACAAGAACAAAGGCATAAAATGTATCAAAATTCAAGTTGGTTTCATTTGATTGGCTTTCGGTACTTTGCTCTCTTAAATCCGCAACAGCATCAAAATAGACACCTACTTCGCCTGTTGTAACAGCGCCGTTGGGCGTTAATGCAGTAACATTATTTTTTAATCGCTTTCCGCCTTTTCCACCATAGTTTTCAGATTTATAGAAGTATTCTATACTGCTTATTAATTGATCCGCATTATTATATGTTTTTACCGCCTTCTGTTTCCCATGCATATCATTAAGTTCTACATAGAACCCCTGAGACGCCGTCATGTGGTTTTCAGAATTCAGTTTAAACAGTGTGGCTAATTCAAACGGATCATCCTTGCATTCAATAGCCTCAAGTTCTGTTCTATCTGTTATTGTAGGAAAGTCTTTTGCTGTAAAGAACTCATGGTCCACATAGCCTGTTTTATGATTATCTATTGTGGCATTCGTCATGGGTGGAGGTAAACTGGCAGGGTCAGGATAATAATTTGCAACCCTCACGCAGCTGTATCCAACACTTGCTGAAGGATAAAAACTTTCACCAAAAGGGGCCTCGGTGTAATGTTCGTCATCAGGCACCAGAAGTTTCTTAGTTTGCGTAAAAAATGGTGTCTTAAGGCAATTCTCTTCCCCACCAATCATAGGCTCATAACTGGCCACACCAGAAGAGATGACATTGTTCTTTCTGTCCTTCGTTGTGTAAGAGTAGACCTGACCATATTCACTTGAGGCCTCTACTCCTGTCATTGTACTAAAATCATCATTCAGTATGATACTCTTTACCCGTGACCCACCCCCGTACTTCTTCCCTGTTATATTCTTTAGCTTAATCCAGGATTTGGTTAAATCAACGTGGGAACATTTATCATCTTTGTACAAACTGGCATTAGGACCTTGAACAGCCTGCTTAATTGTTGTAAAGAAACTGCTGTTGACCAATGCTTTCATTACCTGCTCATTCATGCTTGCCGAAGCATTTGGCTGGTTCCACACGATCCTTGAAGCATTCAATCGCCCAAATTGCAAGGCAGCCTTAACAATTGGATTTAGCATAGTAGTGTTTGAAATGTTTAACGGGGGGCCTGCAAATGGACTAGAATTATTCTCATCCAGATTAACTGATTTAAACACAAAACTTGCATAACGGTCGCTGTTAACGCTAAAGGTTTTCGTATGTGTGGCCATTAAATCCACTTCAGCGTATCCAGGAACATAATCAAAAACATGTGAAGTGGCTGCTGAGCCTGTTAAGCGTACAAGAGATTTAAAATAGATTAGGCCAGTTTCTGGAATGAGATCCTGGATTTTTACACCTAAAGGTGCCTCATTCGGTATCTTTACCACAAATGGATAATTGTCCAGCCACTTTTGGATACCGGAAGCCGGTAAATTTCCTTGAGGAAGTGCCGGACTCACCTGATTTGAAGGAGGAGCGTTGTACAAATACATCTGTGTGGCTTGCATGTCCTGCACGTATGCATAATCATCAGATTCATAGTTTATATGGATTTTTCCCCCAGATGGCAATTTAATTTCTTCTAATGACCATGCTGATGCATCTTCATTCCTTACTTGCGCTGTTTGGTCTTGGTTAGTATAAGGAAAATACTCAAAATCCACCGCAGTTCCTGCGCCCGATGGATTTGCACTTTTGTAATTCCCCCATCTATCATATGTTTGAGCGTCATAGTTCGGATTTTTAGTAACATACTTAAACTCATAGGCGTTGTAGTTCCCCTTCTTTGAACTTCTATGATTGAAGTGAATGCTCTTCAATGTAAGTTTACCCTGACCTTGGGGGGCATTGTCAATGCCCGGACACAGCATCGGTTCTTGAGCTGAACCATTATTATATTCGAAGAAGACGGTTTTAACAATGTCTTGAGAACCCTTTACTTTTAGAACTATGCTCTCAAGTTTTTTCTGCTTGTTTGTAGCTGAGGCTCCACCATTTTTTGTATTCACACCTAATCCATCAACCCTATCAGAATAGGTCAAACTTGCCTCATGATTTTTCCCTATTACTTTAGATAGATAATAAAGCTGTTTTACACCATAAACATAACTTCCTTTATCATCATTTGGATCGGATTTAAGCCCCTCGTTAAATTTTGCCTTGTTGTTAGGAATTGGCGACCTCCAATTGTAATTCGGAACTTCAGTGTATTCAAACAAAGTATAATTACCTAAATCATCATCTGTTGGTCCATTACCTGTAAGATCGACGTAATCAGGTGAAAGCACCGCCGTTAGCAAATAGGAATGTGCGAATGGAGGCATTTTAGTGTTTGAATAATAATTGTCAAGCCCCATTTTGTTATCAACCGTATTATCCTGTCCGGGCTGATAGGTAACTAATCCATTCGCTTTAGGCCTTGCTGAGCCCCCTCCCACAGGCTTACCCACAGCAAATGTGACTTCCTCTTGCTGTTTGTTATAAACTGGAAGGGCATAAACATATCTTTTCCCATCCGTATTTAAAGAAGTGATTTGGCCAATATGATGGGCGAACTTCCAAATATTTGAACTAATGTATTGGTTTTGCATTCCACTTCCTGCACTTCCACCAAACAAGCCCATGCCTTCATAAACTTCTCTATTAGTAAGTGTAGCAATGGATTGGTTCTTCTTATCTCGCTTTTTTCGTTTCGATTCTGTATTTGCCTCAAGAGTTTGCCCTTGCGAGGTGATAATTTTCCCTGAGGTTTTTGTATCAAAAGGTATTTCATCATCCAGTTCGAATCGGCAAGCTTTATACCCACCATATCTTGTTAAAAAACCCGGATCACTATTGATTGATTTTTCATTTGCCTCTTTGAAGTAAGCCGCTTCATAATCCGATTGATCATTTCCCTGAAAGGAATAGTTTTCATATGCTTTTGAGTCTACCCAATCTCCAGAATTCGAATATGCTGAGTTTACCACAATATCTGTGCCTGCCTTAAATATATTCCCTAAACCAGCTTCCACGCTGCCACTATACCCATCACTTGTGCTGTATGATGCTATATCGTATACATGCCCTACATCGCTTCTGAATAATCTATAACTACCACCAGTACCTTGTCCGGAAACTGAATAAATGTCGTAGGTTAAATTCGTTAGTGGTAAATTATATGTTGATCGGTTAAAACTGCCATCCTTCTCACGGTTGAAGTCCATCATTGCCGAAGTACTCTTCTGGCCATTTTGAAGATGTAAATACCCATAGGCCCTTGATTTGAGAGTTTTTGTTAATTGCCCTTGCTCCATGTAATATCCCGTAGGCGCGATATTTGCAACAAAACCCGTCGCTTCGAGTCCTAATTTTAAATTTCCTGTCACCGACAAATTTTGCATTGGAAAATCGATATATGGCGAATATGTCTGTTGACCAAAATTGAATGTTGATCCGCCACCCGGAAAGCTAGCAGATGTCATAAATCCGTTTGCTTTGTTTTTTACTCCCAAATTTTGGGAAATGTCTGGCTTAATAGTTAAAGCGGTTAACCCACCCCTGGAATTGTATGAAGCCCCAATTGAAACTCCTAACCTGGAGGCTCGTTCGCTTTTACCTGAGGTTTGACTCAGCGAAATTGAAGGGGCCAATGATAAACCATCCTCTGAGCTTGATGTTATACCTAATGAAACTGCCCCTGAGCCTCCAAACTTATTTGAAGCTGAAACTGCCAAGTTCCAGGATTGTTCAATACCCACTCCTGTATAATTGTTGTATCTGATTCCGAACCGTGCAGTAATTTGAGCGTCATCAAACCCAAACAGCTCTCCTGAAAATCCGCATGAAATCCCGATTGTTTGATTCTTCTTTATGTTTTGCTCTTTTTCTATTTCATCTCCGTTAAAATCATCAGGTATGCCCCTCATGTTTCGATTAATAACTCCTGGATTTATGTTCCAACCTAAACCTACAGAACTCGCTTCTTGATCCATGGTGATGCCAGAATGATAAGAGATGTTCATTGGATATCCGTCTACATCCAATAAAGGAATATTGTAGGAAAAATCCCCTGAGAACAAATCCACCATATTGGAAACATCTACCGGTTCAAATGATTGAACCTCTGGCTGACTTGGGCCTCCGGTAAGCGCTAATGCAGTGCTTGGCCAACTAATCTGAAATACAATTACTAAAAGTAATTTTAATGAAATGTACTTGCGTACAATAGCTTTCCTGTCAGTTCGCCTAAGAGAATAAAATATGCTCATAATAATACTGGTGCCTTAGTGAAATCCTCCGATTGAAACAAAAACTTGATGGTTCCATTATTGAAAAGTCGGTCTGTAAAAACAATCTGTTTCTCTGTAAATCTTCTGTTCCCCGAATTTTCAAATGCAATGCTAAAATGCCCAAAAGGGGTAACATCAAAACTCCTCTCAAAATGGAACATAACGCATGGAAGAGTATCCATTCCATCCACCAAATAAATATCCTTTTGCATTTCAAATGCAGAATATGCCACCCTTTGTTTATAATGCTCCGGGCTTTCTAATTCGTACTTAAGAAATTCCATGCCAAATTCCTCTATCTCTATCCTTAGGTCGAAGTATTGCAGATCCTCTATATCTTCTTTTGTAACTTTTTTGCCTTCCTTACTTTTTATCTCCTTTGCGAGAATATACTCGATTGGTTTTAACCTACATAGATAGTTAACATCACCAACTGTTTTAGACCTAATATACACTTCACTATTACCTTCAACATACGACACTAAATCTTCCGGATCATCGAATCCTATTGTATCAATCTTTTTAGGTTCTGTTTTTCCTGATACTCTTGATGAATTATCCTCACCGGTGCAAGTAACAAACAAGGCGAAACAGAAAAAAGTCCCGAACACTATAAGAACTCTATTTTTCATTTTGTGCCGGCGTATCTTAAATTGATGAATTGTATTACCTCCTTCGTGCAATCGTAGGCTTCTTTGCCAAACATGATTGTTCCTCCATTTGTATTTCCGAATAGTATTGAATACCCATTACGTTTTCCATATTCTTCTACATACTGATTCAATTGTTTAATGATTTTTTTATCTGAGTCTTTAGCTAAAAGTTCATTTGCCTCATCAAACTGTTCCATTTTAGAATTTAATTCTATTCTTTTCCGATTCAGCAGGTCAACAATTTCCTTTTGATTTTCCCCTTGCCTGATTCTGCTTGACAAAACCGATATATCAACCTGAAGGCTATCCAACAGACGCTTTCGTGTGTTCCTTATGTTCAGGTATTCCTTTTCCATCTCCTTTTTATAATCAAACGCATCGAAAGCCTCATTTATAATCACATATCCTAATTTTGGAGTATTTATAACCGAATAAAAACTCATACTAATCGCAATAATTGAGAGAACAAGAATGCCTGCCTGCCATAAGCTCCACTTCATCATAATATAAACCTCAAATAATAAGTTTGATTTTTCGAATTCTTAATTAACAAGGTGTACTCCCCCTTCTCAAGCCCTAACTCACGTAAATTAAGATAATAGCGATTGTTGATTATTTTTCCAGATTCTTCTTGCTTTACTAATGGATTTAAATACTTCGAAGGAATGGCTTTAAGAGGTTCGGATCTCTTATTAAAGATCTCAACTGAATCAATTGGAGAAGAGGAATTGTACTCATCATTAAATTCAAAAAAAAGTAAATCCCCAGTCACGTGGTAGGGTGTTGTGTTTGGAGGCGAAACTACCTCCACAAAATTCACACTTCCTTGGTTTTGGTTCGGTGCGATAACAAATTCCCAGGCTTCTGTTTTGTTCGTAATGATACCATTCACAACCTTCTGAATCTGCCATGCATACTTACTACCTGGCTTTAGTGCAGGGGCGTCATAAGGATACAATATATCATGTCTGGTTATAAAGTTCTTCGATAATAGTGGCGGGTTTACCGTTAATGCTGCTTCAGCCGATTGCCCTCCATTGATATTGCTCAGCACCAATCTATAATAGGTCCCTTGTTGAAGTAGATTGAAGTTTTCAGCATGCGTCCAGATAAGTATAGGGTAAGGAGTATTAATTGTGTCTTGGTCAATAGGGTTTACTAATGACATATAGGTGCTGTTTTCTACCTCAAACTCTTCTACAAATTCGTCACTTGAACCATCTCCCATCCTAACCTTAACTATATAGTTGTATTTACCGGAAGGGAGTTGACCATAAATCTTTACATACTCCGAAAGGGCAGAATTATAGAATACAACGTTATTAACCTTAGCGCCAAGCTGTGTTGTATTGTAAATACCCTGTTTAAGTCTAAAGCTGGTAGATTTTACAGTTAATAGCAGATTTCCTTGATAATTTGCTATCGAACCCTCTACAGATGCATTGTCTTCTTTAGAGCCAATTGATAAATTAAGATTGCAGATAGCCTCAGGCGAATAAATTATTCCGCTAAATGCGCTTGAAATAATTTGTACTTGAGCGATTGCACTGTTAAAGTTTAAAAAGAACACTGAGAGAAATAACACCGTAAATGATTTCGAAACCGTTGTATCGTTGGTCTTCCTGAAGGTGTAACGCCCATTACATGGTATTAGCACTCTCCTTTGATTCAGATTCTTAATCATCCTAATTGTTTCCTGCCAAAATAGAATCTTATTCGATAGCCTGTTTCAAAAAAAAAACGGCGTATTTTATCATTCTATTCTAAAATTTCAGTTTTATAACAGGGAATATTTGGAAATCAAGGAAATAGAATTATTTTTACATGGTAATACCAAGTATTTTAACATGACAAACGCTGACGATATTGTTTACGCAAAAAAACAAAAGGTACTGCGTAAAAGCTTAGATATAAAACAAACTCTATTCGCTGAATTGATGGGCTGGAAAGGCCAACAGGAATGTAGTGACTATGAAAACGGAAAGAAGCACTACACTGAAAAAACAATTCGTAAGATGTGCCAGATTCTTGGCGTTAATGTTGAAGATTTTACAAGCAACTATGAACCAACGGTAAAAAACAAAAAAAAGCAAAGGCACAAAAACACAAATACCCCTCTAAACAACCCTCACACATCCGGAAATGATGAGTTAATCTTGCTAAATTGTAAAAAGATGTTGCTTGAAAAAGAACTCATTATTAGAGAGCTTAAACTCGAAATAAGCCAACTTAGAAGCCTGACCAGAACTGAAAATTTGAAGGGTGATGGCGATAAACATGTATTTGTTTTGATTTAGACACTACATCACGCCAAGTTTCCCTTTGAGAAGTGCCTCTAATTTTTCATTTGTTTCATTCAATTCTCTGGCAATTTGTTCCTTTTCAAATCGCAGCTGATATACTTTATAAGCTTCACGGATGCATTCTATAAGCTCCGTTTCGTTCCATGGTTTTTTAAGATACTTGCAAATTTTGCCTTTGTTAATAGCCACATCAAGTGCTTCGAGATCAGAGTAAGCAGTCAACAAAATTCTAGTCTGCAAAGGATAGTTCTGAACGGCAAATTCCAGCAATTCTGTACCAAGCATATTCGGCATTCTTTGGTCTGTTACAATGACGTGGATTTCAGATTTACTTAAAATTTCTTTAGCCTTTTCTCCCCCAATGGCTAAATGAATTTTAAAATGCCTTCTGAATGACGCAAGAAAAGCATCCAGATTCGCCTGTTCATCATCCACATACAAAACGGATATGTTCATTTTCGAAACTTGTTTTTCCATTGGTCTTAAAATGGCACTTTGAATACATGAAAAATTAATGGCTTTTCCTAAACCGAATATAGTAAATAATTTGAAAGTTAGAGGCTTCATTTAGTATTTAACCTATTTGAGTTTATAAGTGGTCGATTTTATTTGTTTGTTAGCCAAATAGACAGAATCCCCGATTCCTATTTTTTGAACCGCTAATCTTGTTAAACTTTTATGAAAACTGTTTACAAGGCTCGCTTGGTGTTTACATCTAGTTTGATTTTCAAGATCTAACAAACAAGAGAAACCCAAAATTAAAAACATGTATTACAAGACCCTTTGTTGTTCTTCACAGTTAACATTAAGTTAACGGGGCTTTGAAATAAGTTAACGAAAGCAAAATGCTTTAAGAAAATTTTATAGACAAGTATTAACCAAGGAATGATTCGGCTAAATGTTTATTTTACATACTGACTAAGTTCGTTAACAAGTGATGCAGTAGCTACCCCGTGTTAACATTTCAATTTTATTTAGAAAATACAATCAGAAAGTAAATAACATTAGATATATAAATTTAGACGGAACTATGAATTTGAAAAAACTCGCAACTATAACTGTTAACAATCCAAATTATGATCCTTGGGTGTATAAAAACTAAGTAAAGTTCAGTTAACATTTCAAGGCTCTTCTACTCAAAGGAAAATTTTAATTTTTCAAATACTCAAAACCTTGATTCTAAGCCAATCTAATTTTTATGGGTCTATAAGCGAGGTTTGATTTCTGGAATTGATACCTGAGATATTTTTAATTATGGCTTGTTCTTGTTTCCGGCAATTTTTCTTCATTCTTTCGTTCAATTCTATTTCTAAGTTCTTTCTGGCCCAATGACATGAAAATGACATAAATTAAAATAGTGCCAAGCAATATAAATGTGAATTGAATGAACGTTGTTCCAATAATATAGCCTATGTAAGTAGCAACTGATTGAATAATTATACCAAAGAATAAACTAAAAACCGAAATGAAGTGTTGAGAAATTAATCTATAAAGAATTTGCTTCTCCTTTTCTCTATTTTGGACGGCAATTCTAAGGGCGTCATTTGTTACAAATCCAGTAAGCATAGTTGCGGTAAACCAAGCGATAGCCATAAAAAAAGAAGCCACCACTGGTATAGTTTCAATTTCATCACGTGAAACAAAACCTGGTTTAAATAAGTATAAGTCAAAATACCACATTGGAGTCATTATAAAAGTTGCAATTGCAAAGACTCGCACCATGATGTGAATTTTAAAAAGGTCTTTTATAGAGAAGTCCATATTGTATATTCCCATGATTTAGTTATAGCTAAAGTTAAAGAAAACTCGGTATAATACCGCAAAGGTTTTACTTCACCCATCCCTCCATTGGTCATACTTCCGCTCAGGTTTAGCAATTTTTAATCTTTTTGGGCGCCTTTCCCTCATGATGGCGCGTCTCTTTTTAGCCAGTTTTTCTTCCGGAGTAAGGATTTTGATTTTTTTCATGTTCAAATTTAGGCCACCGCATCAACCAATTGTTGCTACAAAGAATAGCAATCCCAAAACTCAATTTTTCCTCAGCGATTTAAAGCCCCTCTGAGAAAAATTAACCTTGAATCCATCCAAACCCCCATCCCCCACAAAAAAGTTGGTTAACACCACCGTTAACGCTATATTTAAAACGAAAAACATAAACCTTCAATACCACCCATCTGTAATTTCAAAAAATTGCCTCCACCATGTTCGAACAAACCTTTAAAAACATTGATGATATCCTCCACAAAGATGCCGGTTGCGGCTCCGAACTCGATTATGTGGAACAAACCTCCTGGATTCTTTTCCTAAAATACCTCGACGACCTCGAAAAGGACAAAGCCACAGCCGCTGAACTGAGCGGAAAAACCTATACCAACATCCTGGAAAAAAAGTTCCAATGGGCTGTTTGGGCAGCGCCTAAGGGAAAGGACGGTAAAATTGACCACCACAAAGCGCTTACTGGCGATGACCTTACAGATTTTGTGAACGGCAAGCTCTTCCCTTATCTGAAAAAGTTTAAAACCGATGCCGAAAGTGCCAACACCATTGAATATAAGATTGGGGAGATTTTCAGTGAACTGAAAAACCGCATACAAAGCGGCTATAACCTGCGGGAAGTGATAAACCGCATTGATGAGCTTCGTTTCCGCACCCATGCCGAGAAACACGAAATGAGCCACCTGTATGAAGCTAAAATTCAAAACATGGGCAATGCGGGCCGAAACGGAGGAGAATACTATACCCCCCGGCCACTGATTACCACCATTGTAAAAGTGGTGGCTCCAAAAATTGGCGATAAAATTTATGACGGTGCAGTTGGCAGCGCCGGCTTTTTGTGTGAAGCGTTCGACTACCTTAAAAACAGCAAAAAACTCAGCACCAAAGAAACCGAGATACTGCAAAAAAGCACCTTTTACGGTAAGGAGAAAAAATCCCTGGCTTACATTATTGGGATAATGAATATGATTTTGCACGGCGTGGAGGCTCCCAACATTATACACACCAACACACTTACCGAAAACCTCGACGATATACAGGAGAAACACCGCTACGATGTGGTGCTGGCCAATCCGCCATTTGGAGGTAAGGAGCGCGCTGAGGTGCAGCAAAACTTCCCCATTAAAACCGGGGAAACTGCATCCCTCTTTTTGCAGCACTTCATTAAAATTTTAAAAGCCGGGGGCAGGGCCGGCGTGGTAATTAAAAACACCTTTTTGAGCAATACCGATAATGCCACCGTTGCCATTCGCAAAACCCTGTTAGAAAACTGCAACCTGCACACCGTTTTGGATTTGCCGGGCGGCACCTTTACCGGTGCAGGGGTAAAAACTGTGGTGCTGTTTTTCGAAAAGGGCAAACCCACACAAAAGGTATGGTTTTATCAACTGAACCTCGACCGCAATTTGGGCAAAACCAACCCCCTCAACGAAAATGACTTGGCGGAGTTTGTTGCCCTACAAAAAACCTTTGCTGAAAGCGAAAATTCCTGGGCAGTAAAAGTAAAGGACATTGACCAAAACACCTTTGATTTAAGCGTAAAAAACCCCAACAAAAAGGAGGAAGCCACCCTGCGCAAACCCCAAGCCATTTTGGAAGAAATGAAAGCCTTGGACGAGGAAAGCACGGAAATCTTAAACTCAATTTTGGAACTGTTATGACAAAGTGGAAATCTAAAAAGCTTGGTGAATTGTGTGAGTTTGGAAATGGACTATGGACTGGAAAAAAACCTCCCTTTCAAAAGGTTGGGGTAATAAGAAATACCAATTTTACTAAAGATGGAAAATTAGACGATACAGACATTGTATACTTAGACGTTGAGCAAGCACAATTTGCAAAAAGAAAACTTCATTATGGGGATATTATAATTGAGAAATCCGGTGGTGGGCCAAAACAACCAGTAGGTCGTGTAGTGATTTTTGATAAAACCGACGGTGATTTTTCCTTCAGCAATTTTACATCAGTAATACGAATTAAAAACAAAAACGAAGCTGATTTCAATTACCTGCATCGTTATTTATACTTTGAATATGTATCAGGTGCCACTGAAAAAATGCAAAGCCATTCAACAGGTATTCGCAATTTGAAGTTTGATGACTATAAAGAAATCGAAATCCCCCTTCCACCCCTCCCCGAACAACTACGCATAGTTTCCATTTTAGACGAATGTTTTGCCGCCATAGACAAGGCAAAAGCCAACGCCGAACAAAACCTCAAAAACGCCAAAGAACTTTTTGAAAGCTATTTGCAGGGGGTGTTTGAGAAAAACTCTAAAGTACACCATAAAAAATCTATAGGAGAAGTTTGTGATTTAATAGATTCGCTTCACAAAACTCCAAAGTATATAAAAGTAGGAGGTTACCCAATGGTAAGGGTTACCGAAATAAAAAAAGGAATTTTAGACACATCAAGCGCATTAAGAGTAGATGAAGAAACATATAGGGAATTTTCAAAAAAGCACATTCCTAAATCTGGCGACATAGTTTTTTCACGGGTTGGTGCTTCATTTGGTGTTTCCTCAATTGTAGTTTCTGATGAGCCTTTTTGTCTCGGTCAAAATACGGTGTTTATTATCCCTAAGATTGATTCGTATTATTGCTACTATTTTCTAAATAGTCAAGAGGCAAGAGACCAGATGAATAAATTAGTTGCAGGTGCCGCTCAACCTACAATTAGTTTAAAAAGTATTAAAGAATTGACTGTTGCTATACCCTCACCTAAAGAACAAAAAACGATAGTGAGCCAATTAGATGCCCTGCGAGCCAAAACGCAAAAGCTGGAGGCGGTTTATCAAAAAAAGCTGGCGAATTTGGAAGAGTTAAAAAAATCAATCCTTGAGAAAGCGTTTGCGGGGGAGTTGAAAACGGAAAAAGTATTGGCGGTATGACACAAGAATATAACTTAAAAAACCATGGTGTTGAATTGCCAGTAGAACTTATTGGAAGATTAACATTTTTAAGAACTGAAGAAAATTTACCTATTGTTTTTCTTTTTGATGAACATCACGGCAATTTGAACAGTTGCATAGAAAAAAATATCGCAAATGCAATTGAACTGATTGTGAAGGCAAAAGTGGTTCTTGTTGGCGTAGAAAGTTTGGCAGGTGGTAAAAGTTGGGATTCAGAAAATCAAGAATACAGCAACGATTATTCAAATAAGAAATTAGATGATTATTATGCTACCGTCTATAAAAACAGTGTTACAAAATTTGCAGACGAAGTAAGCAAATATTCAAAGGACTTAGTTTGTGGTGTGGAATCCTTTGGAATGATGCACAGAATTGGAGAAGATTGTTTAGAAGGTAATTTTCACTTCGGAAAAGATGTCTCACTTCATACATTAAACGAAAGCAGGTCTAAACATTTCATAAAGACCTTATTTGAAAATTATAATCTCAAAGGAATACAAGGAAATTTGATATTGAACTGTGGAGGTAACCACAATAGTCATATTGAACAGTGGATTACAAGTGGAGAAATGGATGATATTGTGGGTATAAGAGCGAACTACATTAGAATAAATACAATAAACTAAATGAACGAAGCGGAAACCAGAGCTGAATTAATTGACCCCAAGTTAAAGGCTTGTGGTTGGGACTTTTTAATAGATAGATGAATAGTGGAAGAAACAAAAAATGCAGATAAAAAGTCGCTAAAATTCCTGAATGGTAAAAACACTGATTGGAATGAACTGGCTAAAGATTGTGTCTGTTTTGCTAATGGGCAAGGTGGATATATCTTTATTGGTATCGAAGACAAAAAAGCTCTTCCGCCCGAAAAACAAAAAATAGCTGACAGAACAATTCCTGATATTATCCAGAAAAATATTGCGCACAGAACCGTAAATGTAGGCATTGCCGTAACTATTGAAACGGCAATAAATAAGGCAGAATTTATCCGGGTTCAGGTATTCAGGAATGCACAAACCATTGCATCTACTACGGATGGCAAATACTACGTGAGAGTGCACGATGAATGCAAACCTGTGCCCCCCGATGAAATGTCCCGTTTGGCCGCTGACAAAAATGCTTTCGTATGGGAAGAACAGACAACTAAAAGAGTTCCGCTTTCTCAATGTGATGAAGTAAAAAGAAGAACATTTTTAAATGATATTAGAAGTTCGCAAAGGGTAAGCCGCTTCATTAAAGAAATGGGCGATGAAGAAATATTGGAATATTATTTCATTCAAAAAAACGGCTTTTTAACAAACCTTGGTATTTTATGGATTGGAAAACGAAATGAAAGAGCCTCTTTGTTATACCCTCCAGCTATACAAGTAATACGCTATGATGACAAAGATGAAAAAGTATGGAAACTATTATTAGATGATTACTTCTCCAATCCAAAAGAATTGTTGGAACAGGTTTTGGATAATGTACCTGATTGGCAAGAAAGTATAGAAGTGTCTGAAGGAATGTTCCGGAAAAACATTCCCTTTTTTCCGATTGAAGTCGTAAGAGAGTTGGTAGTAAATGCATTAGTTCACCGCACTTATACCACTAGGGGTGATGTTTTTATTAATATTTTTCCTGATAGAATGGAAATTCATAGTCCTGGTAGATTGCCTTTCGGGGTAACACCTAAAAATATTTTGAGCCAATCTATTAGGCGTAATGAGCATCTTTCTAAAGTGTTTTACGATTTAGGTTTAATGGAAAAAGAAGGCAGCGGTTATGATTTGGTTTATGCCAGGTTGTTAGGTTCAGGTAAGCCCTTACCCATTGTAAAGGAAACAGATGAGCGTGTTACGGTTATTGTGAAAAAACAATTTGTTAGTAAAGAAGTTGTTCGGTTGATGGATAAGGCTAGTAATGATTTTTTATTAAAACAAAAGGAACTCATTTCCTTAGGTTTATTGGCACAACAACAGTCTTATACCGCTTTTGAAATTTCCAACATCCTTAATCAAAATGAAGAATCGGGTTTAAGAAACTGGTTGGGAAGACTTGTTGATTGGGAGTTGGTTATAAAAACCGGAAAAGGAAAAGGCACTCAATATGCCATCAATCCTGAGTTTATCCGTAAAATTAATTTTAAAGGCAAAACGAACCTAAAAAACATTGAAGACCACCGCTTAGAAGAGTTGATATTTAAAGATTTGACTGCATATCCGATGAGTAGATTCGGTGAAATTCATCAAAGGATTGGATTGGAAATCAATCAATTCAAAGTGAAGCGATTACTAAAAACACTGTTAGATAGAGGGATATTAGACTCCCATGGCGAACGAAAATGGAAAAAATACTTTATAAAGCAAAACCTGTAAGAAAATAGACAAATGCTTTATAAAACGCTTTATAGAAACATTTATAAATGAACGAAGCTGAAACCAGAGCAGAACTCATAGACCCAAAGCTAAAAGCTTGTGGTTGGGGTATTGTGGAAGGCTCAAAAATCCTTCGCGAATACCACATTACCCAAGGCAAAATACAAACAGGGGGTGGGCGTGGCAAAAAAGACATTGCCGATTACGTCTTAGTATACAAAGGCATTAAACTGGCGGTAGTTGAGGCCAAAAGCGATGAGCTGCCGGTGGGTGAAGGTGTGGCACAGGCCAAACAATACGCTGAAAAGCTAAAACTTGAAACCACCTATTCCTCAAACGGTAAAGCCATTTACAGTATTTGCATGAAAACCGGTGAGGAAGGTTTGGTAGAGAATTATCTGAGGCCTGAGGAGCTCTGGAACAAAACCTATGGCGAAAAAAACGAATGGAGGGAGAACTTTGCCTCCGTTCCTTTTGAGGACAAAAGTGGCTCTTGGCAACTGCGCTATTACCAGGAAATTGCCGTAAACAAAACCATGGAGGCCATTGCCAATAAAAAGGAGAGAATCCTGCTCACCTTGGCAACAGGCACCGGTAAAACGGCCATTGCCTTTCAAATCGCCTGGAAGCTCTTTCAAACCCGTTGGAATTTGTCTTCGACAGGCTCAGACTACAACTCCCGCAGACCAAGAATTTTGTTTTTAGCCGACAGAAACATTTTGGCTGACCAGGCATACAATTCCTTCTCTTCCTTCCCTGAAGACGCCCTTGTAAGAATCAAGCCAAACCAAATCAAAAAGAAGGGTGGTGTGCCAACCAACGGCAGCATCTTTTTTACCATCTTTCAAACCTTCATGTCCGGCACCGATAAAGAGGGAAAGCCGGCGCCTTATTTTGGGGATTATCCCAAGGATTATTTCGATTTTATTATCATTGATGAGTGCCACCGGGGCGGGGCCAATGATGAAAGCAATTGGAGGGCAATCCTCGAGTATTTTTTACCTGCGGTGCAATTGGGCTTAACGGCCACACCAAAAAGAAACGACAACGTGGATACCTACCGGTACTTTGGTGAGCCGGTTTACGTGTATTCATTAAAAGAGGGGATAAACGATGGGTTTTTGACCCCCTTCAAGGTGAAGCGCATTCAAACCACCTTGGATGATTATATCTACACCAGCGACGACCAGATTATAGAAGGAGAAGTGGAGGAGGGGAGAATTTACAAGGAGGCTGATTTTAACCGAACCATTGAGATTGTAGAACGCGAAACCAAACGGGTTAAATTGTATCTAGATGAGGCCAACCAAAAAGAAAAGGCCATTATTTTTTGCGCCACTCAGGAACACGCTGCACTTGTTCGCGATTTGGTGAACCAATTCAAAACTTCCACCGACCCGAATTACTGTGTGCGTGTTACGGCGAATGACGGGGCTATTGGCGAACAGTTTTTAAGGGAGTTTCAGGACAATGAAAAAACCATCCCAACCATACTTACTACTTCCCAAAAACTAAGCACAGGTGTTGATGCCAGGAACATTCGCAACATAGTGTTGATGCGGCCTGTTAATTCAATGATTGAGTTTAAACAAATAGTGGGGCGGGGTACCCGCTTGTTTGATGGCAAAGAGTTTTTTACCATTTACGATTTTGTGAATGCTTACCATCACTTTGCCGACCCTGAATGGGACGGCGACGCCCTGGCTTGTGATGTATGCGGTCAGGTCATTTGTGTGTGCGAGAAAGAACCAAAACCTGGGCCAAAACCCTGCCCGGTATGTGGAAAAAGACCATGTGTTTGCGAAAAGCAGCCACCGGACCCTTGTGAGGTTTGTGGAGAAAGTCCCTGCGTATGCGAGAGGAGGAAAAAGTTAAAAATAAAGCTCCGCGATGGAAAGGAACGTGAGATTCAATCCATGACCTCAACCTCCTTTTGGAGTGCAGACGGTAAGCCTATTTCTGCTCAGGAATTTATGGAGCGGCTGTTTGGTAAACTCCCTGACCTGTTTAAGTCGGAAGAAGAACTACGCACCCTATGGAGCAGCCCCTTAACCCGGCGCACCTTAATGGAAAAGTTGGAAGATGCAGGCTTCGGTAAAAGCGATTTAGAGACCTTACAGCAATTGGTTGATATGGAGAAAAGCGACCTTTTCGATGTGTTGGAATACGTGTTTAACGGCGATTTTAAAGCCATGACAAGAGAAGAAAGGGTGGCAGCATCCCAAGCCACCATTTACGCCCTCCTGAATCCAAAACAAAAGGAGTTTATCGAGTTTGTACTAAGTAAATACGTCGAAACCGGTGTGGAAGAACTTGACCAGGAAAAGCTACCGTTATTGCTAACAAACAAATACAAATCTTTGGAGGACGCCAGGGAGGAGCTGAAGGATTTAAACAAGATTGGCGCCGTTTTCGTTGAGTTTCAGAAGCATCTGTATGAGCAGAAGGGGGCGGCATAATTAAACTACCATGGACCAATACATTGATTGTTTAAGTTTTTTGGGAAGTCCTAAATGGTTGGGGATTTCCGCTATTGCTACTATTATTTATACTTGTGTTACTTATAAATTATTTAAAAAGACAGAAGAATCGTTTTCGGAATCAGCAAAAATCTCGAGATTTAATGTTTACCTCAAAATAAAAGAGTCACTAAATAATGATGATTCTGAGGAGATGGCAGCGGCCTGCGCAGATAATAGTCTTGTGATTTCAAAAGAACCTCAGGAAAATACCGATGATGCCAAGTACTTTACAAAGTTAGAAGTTCGAAAAAAATTAATTGAACCCTTAGAGGATTTAGCAAAATTTGAAAGGGAGGGGCTAATTCAATTCAAAGATGTTGATTATGCATACGGTTATTATATCCTAAATGTTGGAAACAACGAAGCTATCGTTAAACTAATAAATGAATACAGAATTGCACATAACAATTCTGATGTTTATGATGGTTTTGAAGAGTTATATAAAAAAATCCGAGGTACACTGGATGAAATGGATAAGTCAAAGTATCGCAAGGATTTCAAATTAGTTGAAAGTTAAAAAAGTGAGGAGGTAAAGTAAATACAATTGAAAGAAAAATGCATCAAGCACTCAGAAACCTAAAATCAAAATGAAAGTCTTTGATTATTTTACAATTGGAAAATTAGATGTTTATAATGAACCATTAATCGATAGTTCGTGGAAGGATATAAATGAAGCAATTGAGATTATTAATGAAATTGAAGACGTGAGATGGAGATTACCAACGCTTGGTGAAATTAAGTTTTTACATGAAAACAAATCTGAAATGAAATTTGAAATTGGAGATTATTGGTTTTTTAGTAAAGATGGTCAACCTCGAATATATGTTGAAGAATTAGGTGTTTGTAAAGTTAAACCAGCGTGCAAATTCCCAGCCTTATTAGTTAAAGACACAAATGTTACCTCAGAGGCACCATGATTTAATTAACCCAAACAATCGTTTGTTTATTTGGGTGAGGAATATGGGGGGAGGTTGAGCCTGTTTTACAGGTGTTTATTGTGTAAGAATTATTTGGGGGAGGGTTTTTTGGTATTTCGCCGGTTTTTGTAGGTTTGAAAATCAAGCCAAAACAAATTAAGCTAAACTGAACGGATGAATGAAAGGGTGATTTCAATGGGTATGCCTCTGGTGGAGACAACATACCAAATCAACAAAGTTTTGAATAAGGAGAGCATCATTGTCCTCAGAACAATTCATATTTCTCAACCAAGGAGAAATACACCCATAGGTTTTGAATTGAGGAGTACTCCTGATAGCCAAAACGCCATAGAAACATTGATATTTTACTTGAGGAAACAATCCAAAGTAGCATTGGCTGGTGTTCATCTAAATGAAATCACGATAGACTGCCGCAAGGTAAAACTTGAACTCGTGGTTAAACCTTCAAAGAATTTGCCTCGAGGTACTGGAAATTGGATTGAGTTAACCTATTCCAGCTTTGACGGCGATGATAATTCTTATGGTGTAGACTTCCCTAATTTTGGAAGCGGAGAATTAATGAACTCTAAACACTCAAGCCGTAATTGGTTATCATGCGTAAAGGAATAGAACAAATTAATAATATAGGGGTAACAAGGAAGTGCGTAGACTATTTAATGTTGGCAATCGTAACGGCAATCGTATTGGGTGCCGCTTCACTTCTTCGACCTAACCACCCCATAAATTTGCTCCAGCCTTTGAAGTTATTTGGCATGACTTTCAAAGTTATTTTAGAGGAGATATTATTCAGGTTTCTGCTCATAGCTTATTTACTCAAGTACTTTAGTTGGCAAAAAACCCTTTTGCTTTCTGCACTGGTGTTTGCTTTTGTTCATTTTGCTTTTTCTGCACAAACGGTAAATTTTCCACAGCTGTATTCCTATTTTGTTGGCGGCTTGCTTTACGGCGGTTTGTACCTCTTTACAGGAAACCCTTTTATCCCTACTCTCACGCACCTGGTTTGGAATATTTATGGTGTAATATGGCTGAGTGATACCCTGATAGATTCCGGCTACTTTGGCCTGGTGGTTACCACCAAACTGCTTGTTTTTGCCTTTACATTGCTGTACTTTAGGGGGAAAAGCATTAAGGTGAACCGCAACTTTCCTATATGAAAGTTTCCAGGGCGCGGTAGCTCCCTTTTTATTCAGCGTTAACTTGGCGCTTTTTGGCCTCCCGCAGGATGTAACCGCTTCTTGGTCTTGGCGTACTATCTTTCTTGCCCTTGGGGCGCCTGAGAATGATTCCTGAAGCCTTTGTGTTGTTAATACGTTCTTATCCTGGTAAAATAAACGTCGCTTAAACTCTGCGAAAACGATTTTAAGCTAATAGAGAGTGAGGTGGAGTTGCTCAAATACAGATTTTAGGAAAGAAACAGACACCCAATCAAAAGTATGGTTTACTGCACTTTATTCTTAAGTCTTAATTTTATAATTTTATAAAAAAGCAATTAAACACTGATGACAGGTCCACCCGGGATATTTATCTCTTTGCATGGAAAGTACTATAAACTTACCGGAAACGAACCGTTTCAACAGTCCGTTAACCTTAAAGTTGACCAGTTACTTCATTGGGATCTATTTATGGAATTTCTTAGAAGGAAATATAGAAATTCGTTAACTGAAAAAAACTATCTGAAAAAGGTTAACACAACCAATTATGAGCTCTTTTTAAGTCAACTTTCAAAAACCAAACAGCTTCTGGATTTAAACAACAAAAGAAAAGTACTTAAAGATCAAGTTCTTTTAGAAAGCAGAGGGTCAGTATACAAAACTAAGAACGAAATTAATTTGATAGATGATTACCATGCTTTGGTAGAACAACTAAATATTTCAAAAATCAAACCTGGTTTCAATAAAGCAATTTATCTTGAAAGGTTTCTAGACATAGTCAAATTACAATGTACTATTCAAAATCTTCCATTTCCGGCAATCTTAACAAAAGGTAACATTCTAAAAGTGTCACCAACTGTGAGTGGTTATGAAGCATACATTGGGAGAACGCTGATTTGCTATAATTCTCATAAAATACATGCTTTCCTTGACCACCAGAAAACAATTTGGAAAGGAGAATATCCCTTTGTTCAGGTGGCTGATGCCGCTATCTATAGCTATGTCGAGAAAAACAGTCCTTTTGAAAATAAGGAGAGGCTCAATATCCTCCAAGAGTGGATCGACATCCAAAATGGCCGTCCAAGGTATCTTACGAATATCAAAATCAAATCTTCTTCTCCAAAAAGTAAAAGGAAGCCGGCTCAAAGTTCCCGTTACTTATACTGGGTATACCCTTTAACTTATCTTACACAGTTAGAACGGGCATTAAAAAAAGCTTTACTAATTTCATCAGAGGCTTCGCTTAAGTCTGTGTTTAAGGAGGAAATTGGAATTCGTGGTAAAAAAATCGAATGGAAAGGTTCACTGAAACAACTAATGTTTTTAATGCACCTTATTTTTTTACAAAAACCTCATTTTAAAAACACTCCTCTTCACCTTGTGACCTTTAACCTTTTTAATTCTACTAAAAAAAGCTATACATCAAAAGGCCTGAGTACAATTCTGAGTACTGTAATAAAAGATGCCAAGTCAAAAGACACTTTAAGTAATAAACTTGAAGTAATTTCAGCTTTGGTTAATGAACTCCATTTACCGAAGGCATTCAAGTAAAATTAATTCTTGAAATTTTTCAATTTTTGCCAATTTTCTTGAGTCCTAAATTTGTCTTGTGAATGCAAGGTGCATTACTAAACCATAAGACAAATAAAATGAAAACAGAAACTAATCAAACAGAACGTAAGGTAATGATGGGGCTACGGTGCGCCCCTGAACTTAAAATCCAGCTCACTGAGGAAGCAAAGGATGCTTCATTCAGTTTAAGCGAATACTGTGAATTTCTTCTGCTAAACCGGGAAAATACAGCGGAAAAAGAAGTAGTATTCGAATCCACCATTTCAGAACAGAAACAATACTATGATGGTGTGCTTCAAAAAAAGGATTTAGAGATCCAAACGCTAAAACAGGAAAACAGAAGGTCCGTCAATTTGGACCGCATCTTAAAAGACCCTTATTTGAACCACCTCTTTTCGGAGCTGAAGGGAAAAACAGAACGGATTGTGCTCGAGAATGGTCGAACCTTTGAAATCCATTGCCGGGAGCCGGAGGATGTTTTAAGAGTAATGCTTTATTCATTTAAACTCAAGAAATAAAATGTTAATAGAACAAACACACTTCCCTGAAGGGAACGGAAATTCTAAGCTAATTCCCATCTTATTCATTTTGGGCTTAGTTGGAGTTGGTTTTGCTTTTCATTATAGAGCAAAATCAAAAGTGCTTTCACAAAAACTCAAAAATCTGGAGAAGAATCCAAAGCCATGAAAGTCACCCTTGACCTGCCGGATCTTCAGGATGTGGTCAGAGATGCCGTTGAATCGGCCATCACTGATCGCCAAACAAAACTGTTTGGGTGGAAATATTATACCCTGAAGGAAACCGCCGAACTACTGCAGGTCAAGGTATCAACATTGCTTGACAAACGTATGCCGTTCCTAAATGAAATTGAATACAGTCAAAGTGGTAAACTATTTTGGTTTTCTAAAAAATCGGTTGAAGACTTTATCTCAAACCGCAGCATTCGGCGATATAAACGCTAATCGAGATTTGTTACCTCATCCATTTTTTTATCCAGGTACTCATTGTCGAGGCTTGCAAGATAGATCTGTGTTATCTTGGGATTAGAATGCTTAAGGGCATTTTGTACAAAATTAATGTCGCCATTAGACCTTTTTATGGCGATTGAAGCAAATGTGTGGCGAGCGATGTGGCTTGAGACCTTTTTGTCAATTTCGGCATCCTTTGCAATTTCCTTAAGAAATTTATTTACCAGCGAGGTCTTACGACTGACCTCTTTCTTATAGAGTTCGTTCTCTTTCTCATCTCGACTGTTTTTAAGCTTAGCAATTTTTTCATCCATCATTGGCACAATCAGTGCAGAATTCGGCTTTTTATTTGTTTTAAAATAGTCCAATATTGCTTTGATCTGTGGGTTTATCCTAAAGGAACTTAATGCCCCTGTTTTTGTCATTTCATACTCAATTCTATCCTTTTTTACGTGTTTCCAAGTCAAAGTAAGTACATCTTCAATTCTCATGCCAGCCAAATTGAATGACAACAAAAATATTTGTTGCGCCGTTTTGATGTTTGTGCCATTTTCGTATTCCAGGCTCATAAACGCTTTAAGTTCTTCAGGACTTAGTTTCTCTTTTTTGGAAGCCCTAACCTTGGGCATTGTATAAGCTTTAAAAATATAGTCGCCTACAGAAATGATTTCCTCCTTGATTGCCATATTGTAACAAGAGCGCAAACGTTTCATGTGCCCATAAACTGTATTACTCGATAAGCCTTTTTTGTAGAGGTAATTTTCAAAGCCTTTTAGAATGTTTACCGTTACCTGTTTGAACTCTAAATCTCCCAATCCGGCCGATTCGGTATAGTTACACCAGTATTTAAGCACATGAACGTAACCTCTGCGCTGATTATACTCCAGCATTTGATTGATCTTTTGCTCAAAGTACTTTACAAGTGACTGAGAGGCCTCTTTTTGTTTAGACTGGTGTTTAACCAGTGCCGGTGTAAGAACTCTTTTTTCAACTAATCCCTTAAAAATACTGTCGTTGTATTCATCCAGCATCAACTTGAGATCAGCGTTTATTTTTTTGGCGTTAGCATGATTGCGAACCCAATGTAGATTGTGATTTTTGCTTTTGAATTGATTTTTAGCAACTGCAATATTTGCTTTAACACGTCGCTTGGCGTTTCCGTCTTGAATACGAACGTATATTTCAAACAATCCATCACGGTTCCTTTTGGAAGCCAGTTCCAGCGCAGCTTTCATGGTTTTCTTACTAGTTTACAACGAATATAATAAAAATCCACCTGTACGTCCACCTGCATAAACTCAAAACCCCCGTATACCATTGTATACGAGGGTTTTATGAGTTTTCAACCGTTGCCCGAGCTGGATTCGAACCAACATAGTCGGTACCAAAAACCGAAGTCCTGCCATTAGACGATCGGGCAATTTTGAATTGAGACGGCAAAAATACTAATTTTTTAAAATATCCAAACAAAATTGTGAAAATATCCCCCCATTCAAAGGCCTGATTTCCTGAATAAAACAAGATAAATACTATCTTCGCAAACATTTGAACCCTCATGATGACTAAAGAATTCAAGCGACTGAACAACCTGATTGGATGGCTGGTTTGGGCCATTGCCACATTTGTCTATGTTTCCACCATCGAACCCACCGCCAGTTTCTGGGATTGTGGAGAATACATTGCCTGTGCTTATAAGTTAGAAGTAGGTCACCCCCCGGGAGCACCTTTCTTTTTGCTCATCGGGCGATTTTTCTCCTTGCTTGGAGGTGGAGACCCTGCTATCGCCGGCATGATGATCAACGTGATGAGCGCTTTGTGTAGTTCCTTTAGCATCCTCTTTTTATTTTGGACCATCACCCGCATTGGCATCCGTGCTTACGGTAAAAAAGTAAGTGAGCTAAGCAAAGCTCATCAGTGGGCAATCCTTGGAGCCGGTGCAATAGGTGCTCTGGCGTATACTTTCTCCGATTCGTTTTGGTTTAGTGCCGTGGAAGGTGAAGTTTACGCGATGTCTTCCTTGTTCACA